>CAMTXZ010000189.1:0-5672 GCA_947085765.1 uncultured Chromatiaceae bacterium
ACTATAATAAAGCACTAAAATCTCTCTCATCACCTCTCCCACATTGACTGTTATACGATCCGGCTCTCCCTTGACAGTGCGCCAAAGCCGGTGCTAGTTTGGCTCGAATTATAAGCATGTCCATAACCTGCAAGCGAAAATTAAAGACATTGTCCAGCCCCGTCATCAAGCTCTACCCTTTAACAGTCAGAGTGCCTGTTTTTGTCCTATTACTACTTGCTCTGCAGACGGGTTGCGCCACTACACCGCCCACTCAAGAAATGAGTGACGCTCGTCAAAACCTCGAAGCAGCATGGAGTATAGGCGCCGACAGACACGCGCCACAAATAGTCGATAACGCCCAGCGGCTGCTCGCTCAAGCTGAGAATGAGATGCAGAGCGGCGACTACAAAGCCGCACAAAAAGATGCCGTCGCCTCCCATCAGGCCGCGCGCCAAGCCCTGACTATCGCGCAGACAAAACAACAGCCCAGCATAATAGCCGTCACACCTGAGCCTGACCTTCAAATTAAAAAACACCTCACCACTGAGCCAGCCATGCCCAGCGACTACCTCGTTGAGACCAAAGACAACTTGTGGCGAATTGCCGCCAAACCTGAAATATATGGTGATGCGCAGCTCTGGCCCTTGCTGCTCAATGCCAACAGCGACATTATTAAAAACTCACATGTCATCAAGCCAGGCACCACCCTGCACATCAAGCGCGCCCTCTCTGCTGAAGAGATTGAGGCCGCGTTGAACTTCAGCCATACGCCAGGCAGTACGCCACTAAAAATCCCGGACACTAGCCAGCTACGTCGCTCCGGTCTACGCTGAAACACTCAGTCGCCAAGGCCATACACGTGAGCAAACTGCAGCAATTTGGTTCGTTTTTGCTTTTTTTCGCACAGACCTATTATCAGGACCGCTGCCTGCGCAGCGCCGCTGCGCTCTGTTTTACCACCCTGCTTTCACTGGTACCGCTGGCGACGGTCATCCTGATGATCTTTACCGCCTTCCCCTCCTTTCAGACGTTTGCCAGCGACATCCAGAATTTTATTTTCAATAATTTTGTACCGACCTCCGGGAGCGTATTACAGGAAAACCTGACCGCACTGATCGCCAACTCCTCCAAGCTGACGGGGATAGGCATAATCTCACTTATCATCTCCGCACTGCTGCTGATGGACACCATCGAAGGCACACTCAACGACATTTGGAGCATCACTGCCAAGCGCAAGGCGGTTCCCCGATTCATGATCTACTGGGCCGTACTCACACTTGGGCCACTCCTGGTGGGTGCCAGCCTCGCCGGGACCTCCTATCTGGTATCACTACCACTATTAAATGAAACCGCCTTGGTCCTCGAGACTCAAACCCGGCTGCTGGGAGTACTGCCCTTCCTGGCCACTACTCTCGCCTGCACTCTGCTCTACGCCGTAGTCCCCAATACCTACGTGCCACTGCGCAACGCCTTCAGCGGTGCAGTGCTGGCAGCCATCCTCTTTGAACTGGCCAAAAAACTTTTCGCCCTTTACATCGCCGCCTTTCCAACCTACCAGGTGATCTATGGTGCCCTGGCCGCCATCCCAATATTTTTGATCTGGATCTACATCTCCTGGATGGTGGTACTGGTGGGCGCCGAGCTCAGCTACTGTCTGACACACTTCAGTTATGCCAAGGCCAATCGCAAAACGCCCACCCCAGGTGAGTCTCTGCTCTATGACTTCCGCACCCTCGGCCTCATCTGGCAGGCCCAACGCAACGGCCACACGCCAACCCTTGAACAGTTGCTGCAGAATGAAAAGCTACTCAATGATGCGATTTTGGATGATGCACTGCTGCGCCTCGAGGCGGCTTTATTGATCCATCGCACAGCGGACAATGAATGGTCGCTCTCCAAAGACATGTCAACGCTAACCCTGGCTGACCTCTACCGCGCCCAGAATCTACTGCAACCTGAAATCCACCCCGATTGGTTGATGGAAGACCCATGGTATGGAGCACTGCACCAGGCAGTAGAAACAACCAATCAACTTACACAGACGGCACAAAACACACCACTGCAAACCCTTTACCAAACTGCCGCAAACAACCACAAGGGTTAGCCCGCACGTTTGGCCAGCAGCCGATCCAGCGCATTGGCAAATGTTTGCCGATCGCGTTGGTTCAAAGGTGGCGGGCCGCCCGTAATCTGGCCATTGCTGCGCAGCTCCTCCATCATGTTGCGCATCGCCAGACGCTGGCGCACATTGTTGCGGGTATAGAGTTCACCACGTGGGTTAAGCGCCAACGCCCCCTTCTCGATCACCTCTGCCGCCAGCGGAATATCCGCCGTCACCACCAGATCACCCGCCTGTAAGTGCAGCACAATATAGTTGTCAGCCACATCAAACCCCTGCGGCACCTGCACCGTAGTAATCAACCGTGAAGGTGGCGTCGCCAACGGCTGGTTAGCGACCAGTGTCAGCGCCATCTGCACCCGCTCCGCCGCCCGAAACAGGATATCCTTGACCACTTTAGGACAGGCGTCAGCATCAACCCAAATATGCATTCATTACTCCATTGAAATCAGCCACATAAAACTGTACATGCAAAATACCATGCAAACGGATATAATACGCGGCTCAGTTATAAGCGTTCTCCGTCTTCCCCCGCGTCGGGCCCCTCCGTCGCCCGATTGCCAATAGGTACCCTGTTAAAATGTCTAGTGACACCACTGCTCTGCCCAGTTTCCGTGATCTATCGCTGATTGAACCCGTTCTAGCGGCCCTCGATCAAGTGGGTTACGAAACCCCCTCGCCCATCCAGGCCGAGATCATCCCTTACATCATGCAAGGTCGCGACGTGCTCGGCCAAGCCCAGACCGGTACCGGTAAAACCGCCGCGTTTGCCCTGCCGCTGCTATCGCGCATCGACCTGAATGTGCCACACCCCCAGGTGCTGGTGCTGGCGCCAACTCGCGAACTCGCAATCCAGGTGGCCGAGGCATTCCAACGTTACGCCTCCCACATGAAAGGGTTCCATGTACTGCCCATCTACGGCGGCCAGGACTACAAAACCCAGCTCACCCAGCTCAAGCGTGGTGTACATGTGGTGGTTGGCACCCCTGGTCGTGTCATGGATCACATGCGCCGTGGCACGCTCAAGCTCGACGCCCTCAAGGCGTTGGTGCTCGACGAGGCCGATGAGATGCTACGTATGGGTTTTATCGATGATGTCGAGTGGGTACTGCAACAGACACCTCCCGGCCGCCAGGTGGCACTCTTCTCCGCCACCATGCCCGACGTAATCCGCCGCATCGCCCAGCAGCACCTCAACGATCCCAAAGAGGTCAAGATCAAGGTCAAGACAGCCACCGCCGACACCATCCGTCAGCGCTACTGGGAAGTGAGTGGACTGCACAAACTCGATGCCCTGACCCGCATCCTCGAGGCCGAACCCTTCACCGGCATGATCATCTTTGTACGCACCAAGATCGCCACCGAAGAGATCACCGAAAAGCTGCTCGCCCGTGGTTATTCCGCCGCCGCCCTCAGTGGCGATGTGCAGCAGAAGCAGCGCGAACGCACCGTTGAACAACTCAAGTCCGGCGCGCTCGACATCGTGGTTGCCACCGATGTAGCCGCCCGTGGTCTGGACGTTGAACGTATCAGCCACGTCATCAACTACGACATCCCCTACGATACCGAAGCCTACATCCATCGTATCGGTCGTACCGGCCGCGCCGGTCGTAAGGGCGACGCTATCCTCTTCATCGCCCCGCGTGAACGACGCATGTTGCAGACCATCGAACGCGCCACTAAACAGAAGATCGATCTTATGGAGCTGCCGTCCACTGAGAACATCAACGACATCCGTATCGCCCGCTTCCAACAGCGCATCAGCGACACCCTCGCCGCCAGCAACAAGGATCTGGCCCTGTTCCACCAGATTCTCGAAAACTATCAGCAAGAGCACAACATCCCGGCCATCGAAGTTGCCGCCGCCCTTGCTGTGATGTTGCAGGGCAATACCCCGCTGCTGCTCTCCAAAAAACCAGCCCGCAGCGAACGCCCTGCTGAGCGCTCGACAGAACGCCCGACAGATCGCCCGCGCGCCAGTTTTGACGACAAACCACGCCGTGAAAGAAGTGAGCACAGTGGCGAGCGCAAACGCAAACCAACACGCTCTGATGAAGGCATGGAGCGCTACCGCGTTGAAGTCGGTCACGAACACAACATCAAACCCGGCAACATCGTCGGTGCCATCGCCAACGAAACCGGTCTCGACAGCGAGTTCATTGGCCGCATCGACATTCAGGATGACCACAGCTTCATCGACCTGCCCAGCAACATGCCGGACGATATTCTCCAGATCCTGCAAAAGACCCGTGTAGGCGGACAGACACTACGCCTCTCGCGCCAGAAAGAGGGTGAGGCCAAGGTACCTGTGAAGTACGTCACCAAGAAAAAACCGGATGACAAGTTCAAAGCTGATTCTAAATCCCGCTTTGCCGGCAAAAAGAAAGATTAGTCACACAACAGTGCCGAACCACTCCGGCGTCTGACAGGCACCGGAAAACGCACAACCAAAGGAACAGATTGCCCTGCACGGGAATGATCTGTTCCTTTTTTTATGTGTAGCAGTTCATGCCTGATCTGATGAGGTTGTTAGAGGATTTTTTGTCACGCATCTCTGAAATCGAACCGTTGCAACCGTACAGCTCGTCTATCACAAACAGCAGGTTCTCAGCGGAAATAATCATTCACTTTTTTATCATCACTGTTGGTGATTCAGCCAGGAACTGACATTCGCAGGCACACATAGCCCGCCATACCCGTCAGTATTATTGATATTAATATACAGACGCCCGAGTAAATATTTCATTGTTCATCAACTGACTACGGTGGCATCATGGCTGTCCATATATTAAATAATGTCCGTGCGCAAACGCCCGTCGATTACCTGTTAGGCTTATAAAATGTGTGTACCAACTGAGATATTAACAATGGAATCCAAGGATATAGCTTATATAGTAGGCATCGCTTTTACCGCAATTATCGGCATTTGGAATCTCTGGGCTAATACGCAAAACAACAAAAAAACTTCATTTATAAATACTGTAACAAGCGAGCGGGTTAAATGGCTTGAAAAGTTAAGGGGTAACATATCTACATTTGCCGGCCTTACGCACACGTGGACGAGAAACACGCTTAATACTGAAGAAGAAAAAACAGAATTATTGAAAGAAATTGATAAATTGAGGTATTTAATACGGTTGCAGTTAAACCCGAAAATTGAAAATAAAATACCAAATGTAGACAAGCGAATTGAAGAGCTAATCGCAAAAATCCCCAATCTCACGGAAGATGCACAAAGAACTGAATTAGATGCATCCTTAGAACAATTGGTTGTTGATAGTCAAGAGTTATTAAAGAATGAATGGGAGAAAGTAAAGGCTGAGGCGAAAGATGGTGATCTTAAAGAAGCCTAATCGGGTAGCCGAGGGTCTCTAACCCTCAGCCCCCACAACACCCTGCGTGCGGCTCCGCACAGGGCGTTTCACTTAGTATGATGAAGCTTTATCCATCCATCACGTAGCGCATACAGTCCCTGAGATTTTAAATAGGCATTGGATAATGCCTGCTGTATTCCAGGAGTTTTCGAGCTACGCCATGGGCCTTTGCTGGTGATGCCACACGCAACTGCTGC
>CAMTXZ010000190.1:0-14254 GCA_947085765.1 uncultured Chromatiaceae bacterium
CATCAAATGGCAGCGTGATGTGTTTGATAACTCTCTGGCAATCGTCAGCTTTCAAGGGCGTTCGAATAAGCTGGTCATCGCCAGTGAAGTGGTGATCCAGCATTTTGATCACGCCCCTTATGATTTTCTGGTTGATGATTACGCGGTGAATTATCCGTTTAACTATGCGCTGGGTGAGCAGGCCGATCTGGCGGCCTATCAACAGCTGATCTTCCCCAATGATCGACTAACCATCAACGAGTGGCTGTTGCCGCAGGAGTTGTATGGCATGCAGACCTTTGGTCTGCTGCTGAAGTTGAACCAGACCATCAACAGCCAGTTTTTATATCAGATGAGAGAGGAGGCTGGTGTTCAGTCGCCGGCGCAGACGTTGGCTCAGCGCAGTGGCTCCTGCCGTGATTACGCGACCCTTTTTATTGAGGCGTGTCGTTGCCTGGGGCTGGCCAGCCGTTTTGTCAGTGGTTATTTACACGCCCCGGCAACAGAGGCCGGCAATGCCACTACCCATGCCTGGGCGGAGGTCTATCTGCCGGGCACGGGCTGGAAAGGTTTTGATCCTACCTCGGGTGTGGTGACGAGTAACCAGCACATTGCGGTGGCGGTGGCGCGCGACCCTGAAGCGGTGCCGCCTGTCTCGGGTAGTTTTGTCGGGCCGGGTGTAGTAACGCCGACGCTGCTGGTGAATGTACAAGTCAACTTGCTTGTCTGAATAGTTTCGACGTGTCGTTGACCATCTGTTAGATTGGGTATGTATCTTGCTGTTTAATGAACATAAAATTAATTGATGGGGCCGTGTATGCCGATTGATTTCAAGAGTTACGATCCGGGTAAGGGCTATGACGAACTTATCTCCAGCAAAGGCAACCCACGGCGTGTGGCGCAGGTGCTGTGTCGCTACTTTTCAAAACTGAATGATGCCGAGGTTGCGGAGTTAAAGCAGGCCGTCGACATGGCCATAAAAACGCTGGGAATCTCGTTTACTGTCTACAGCGAAGGCAACAATATTGACCGCTCTTGGCCGCTGGACCTGATTCCACGCATGGTCAGCAGCAAGGAGTGGCAGAAGACCGATCTTGGTCTCAAGCAACGTCTGACTGCGCTCAATCTATTTATTGATGATCTCTACCACAAGCAACAGATAGTGAAGGATGGTGTATTTCCGCGAGAGGTGCTGGCGGGTGCCCGTAACTATCGCAAGCAGTGCGAGGGTGTCTCGCCCCCTTTTGGTGTGTGGGCCAATATATGTGGCGCCGACTTGGTGCGTGGTGGTGATGGCACACAGTATGTGCTGGAAGATAATCTGCGTGTCCCCTCTGGTGTCTCTTATATGCTTGAGAATCGCCATGTGATGAAACGGGTCTTCCCTGAGCTTTTTGAAGATATAAACATATTGCCGGTTGATGACTACACCACTCAGCTGTACGAAATGCTGGCAGCTATCTCGCCGCGTCAGGGTGAAGCGCCTGAGGTGGTGGTGTTAACACCGGGTATCTATAACTCGGCCTATTTTGAACACAGCTACCTGGCCCAGCAGATGGGTGCCCAATTGGTACAGGGCAGCGACCTGATCGTGGACAGTGATGATTGTGTCTATATGCGCACTATCTACGGAATGAAACGGATCGATGTGATCTATCGCCGTATTGACGATGATTTTCTCGATCCCGATGAGTTTCGTGCAGACTCGGCACTGGGTGTGAAGGGGCTGATGCGTTCATGGCGTAAGGGTAAAGTGGCGATTGCCAATGCCCCCGGTGCCGGTGTTGCGGATGACAAAGTGGTCTATGCTTTTGTCCCCGATATGATTCGTTACTATCTGGATGAAGAGCCGATCATCCCCAACGTGCCGACCTATCTCTGCATGAAGGATGATGACCGCAGTTATGTGCTCGATCATCTTGCAGAGCTGGTGGTTAAGCCAGCCAATGAATCGGGTGGCTATGGTCTGCTGATTGGTCCTCACGCGACCAAAAAAGAGCTGAAGGAATTTGCGGCGCTGATCAAACATGATCCGCGCAATTACATTGCCCAGCCGACGCTTGCTTTATCAACTGTGCCAACACTGGTGGACGGTGGCGTGGCGCCACGTCATGTCGATTTGCGCCCGTTTACGCTGCAAGGCAAAAAGAGCTATGCCACTACCGGTGGTCTGAGTCGTGTTGCTCTACCGGAGGGGTCGCTGGTGGTCAATTCGTCGCAGGGTGGTGGCAGTAAAGATACCTGGGTTGTGGATGTGGGAGATAAATAATGCTGTCGCGTGTAGCTGAAAATGTATATTGGATGGCGCGTTATCTGGAGCGGGCTGAAGACACCGCACGTTTGATCAACAGCATGACCAATCTGTTGCTCGACATGCCGCGTGATGTTGAGCTGGGTTGGTATGAGTTGCTCAACGTGGTGGGTGCCGAAGCGCTTTACAATGAGTATTACCCGGATAAAACCGATGAACGTACGGTGATGCGTTTTCTCATCAGTGATATTCGCAACCCCGGTGCGATTGTGACCTGTATCAATGGCGCTCGTGAAAATGCCCGCGTCAGTCGTGACATCGTTCCGAATGAGGTGTGGGAGCAGGCTAACGAGTTGTTTCTCTACACCACCGAAAATGCCAAATCATCAATTGGCCGACGCAAGCGTAGCGATTTCATGAGCGGCCTGATCCGCCGCTGTCAGACCATGACCGGCATCATGATGGGCACACTGCCGCACGATGACGCCTATCAGTTCTTGCGCATCGGTCGTAACCTGGAGCGGGCTGACATGAGCAGCCGCATTCTCGATGTGGCAGCGGCCAAGTTGTTATCGGAGGAGGAGGATTTCAACCCGGCCTTCGCCACGGTGCGCTGGATTAGCGTGCTTAAATCACTGAATGCCTTTCAGGCCTATCGGCAGCAAGGGTTCCTAGGGGTTAATGGCGCCAATGTGCTTGATTATCTGTTACATAAGCGCGACTTCCCCCGTTCCATGGGGCATTGTCTAGAGGAGGTCAGCGGCTGTTTTTCCGCTATTCCTAATCCGGAAGTGCCGATCACTCATCTCAATAAACTGCTGAAGGGGCTGGATTCAGTGAAAACCAAACAGCTTAAACGTAGCGGTCTGCACAAATTTATAGATCAGTTTCAGGTTGGTATCGGCGGGTTGCACTCGGCGATTGCTGATACCTATTTCCGTAGCCAATAGTGGTTGATGCGCCGATTTCACTGTAGTTGCGGGCAGGAGGTCTTTTTCGAAAGCAGTTACTGCCACGCATGTCATCGCAGTCTAGGTTATGACGTGGCGCGTGGCTGTATGGTGGCGCTCGAGCCTCTTTCCGCTGATCGTTGGCAGGGGGTCGGAGAGTGTCAGATTTACCAACTCTGTAGTAATCGCAGCAAACACGGTGTCTGTAACGCAATTGTGGAAGAGGGTAGCCGGAGTGGGTTGTGTTGTGCCTGCCGCCTTAACCGCACCATTCCCGACCTTTCCAAACCTGTAAACCTTGTACGTTGGGCGCGTATCGAACAGGCCAAGCGCAGGTTGCTGTTTGGTCTGCTGAGACTCGGCCTGCCGCTTGAGGCACCCATAGCCGGTTATCCACGTGGTCTCTGTTTTGATTTTCTCGAAGATCAGCGCAGCAATCCCGACGTCCCTGATGAGTTCATTACCACTGGCCACAGTGAAGGTGTTATCACCATCAACGTACTCGAGGCCGACGACGTGCAGCGCGTCTGGCAGCGCGAACAGTCCGGTGAACGGTACCGCACTGTGGTCGGCCATCTGCGCCACGAGGCCGGCCACTACTACTTCGAGCTGCTGCTGCGTGATCGGCCTGGATTTGTCAGGCTCTTTGGTGATCTTGACCTGCCCTACAATGCGGCACTTGCACATTACTACCGTCACGGACCATTGGCCGGTTGGGAAAAGAGCCATATCAGCGCCTACGCCAGCGTACATCCGCTGGAGGATTGGGCGGAGTGTTTTGCCCATTATCTACATATGATCGACACGCTTGAAACCGCCTCGACGCGGCAGGTTATTCCCGCCATGGCTGGCAGCGAAACCATTGATCAGCTGCTGGCAAGCTGGGACAGCCTTGCGGTGACGATCAATGAACTCAATCGCAGTCTTGGTCTGCGCGATGCCTATCCGTTTGTGGTGACCTCAACGGTGGCGGACAAGCTGCGTTTTGTGGATGCGGCGGTGAGAGGCTATCTCCCAAACGTTAAGAGCTAACGTTTGGGGTTTTTAGAGAGTAGCCACGGCTTGATTTACGGCCGATAACGCAGGTCCAGGGTGCAGGGGAAGTCGGGATTGGGCTGTTCCTGCGCGGGTAGCATCGGCCCGATGGTGTGGCCATGGTCCCAGAAACGGGCAATGCGGCGCGCCTCGGCCTCATTGGCGTTGACCGGTAGCTGTTCGTAGTTGCGGCCACTCGGGTGGGCGACATGGTAGGTGCAGCCACCGATGCTCTTGTGGTTGGCAAGGTCGACGATGTCAAAGACCAGCGGGGCGTCGGCAGCCAGGCGTGGGTGTAGGCCAAAGGTGGGTTGCCATGCCTTGAAGCGTACACCGGCGACATACTCACCACTTACTTCGGTTTTTTGCAGCGGCACACGGCGGCCATTGCAAGTGAGGCAGTAACGTTCGGGGTTGAACCGCGTTAGCTTTACCTGTAGCCGTTCGACCGATGAATCGACATAACGGGCCGTGCCCTGTGAGGTGACCTCTTCGCCCAATACATGCCACGGTTCGATGGCGCCATGCAGCGTCAACTCGATACCCTGTTTCTGGATATCGCCGCAGTGGGGGAAGCGGAACTCAAAGAACGGGGCAAACCAGGCGGCGTCGAAGTTGAAGCCCGCTTCGTTTAAATCCGCCATGACCTGATTGAAATCCTCTTGCAGGTAATGGGGCAGCATGAAGCGGTCATGCAGTGTTGTGCCCCAGCGTGCCGGGCGGGCGCGGAACGGTTTGCGCCAGAAGCTGGCGACCAGGGCGCGCATCAGCAGGATCTGCGCCGCGCTCATGCGCCAGTGGGGTGGCATCTCGAAGGCGCGGAATTCGAGGATTCCCAAGCGTCCGGTCGGGCCGGCGGGGTTGTAAAGCTTGTCGATGCAGAACTCGGCGCGGTGGGTATTGCCGGTGATATCGACCAGAATATTGCGGAACAGCCGGTCGACCAGCCACGGTTCTGGTACCTCTCCTGGGACCAGCTGCTGCACTGCGATCTCCAGCTCATAGAGGGCATCGTCACGTGCCTCGTCGACACGCGGCGACTGCGAGGTTGGGCCGACAAAGAGGCCGGAGAAGAGGTAAGAGAGCGACGGGTGGTGCTGCCAGTAGAGCAGCAGGCTAGCCAGCAGGTCGGGGCGACGCAGGAACGGGCTGTCGGTCGGGCTTGCGGCCCCCAGGGTTACATGGTTACCGCCGCCTGTGCCGGTGTGGCGGCCGTCGATCATGAATTTTTCTGTGCCCAGCCGGGTCAGACGTGCCTCTTCGTAGAGGATTTCGGTGTTCTCCACCAGTTCGCGCCAGCTGCCCGACGGGTGGATGTTGACCTCGATCACGCCCGGGTCGGGGGTGACGGCCAGCTTGCGCAGGCGCGGGTCGCCCGGAGGCTCGTAGCCTTCGATATCAATCGCAATTTTGCACTCTCTGGCAGTCGCCTCCAGTGCGCCAATCAGATCGATCCAGTGTTCGATGTGGGTCAGCGGTGGCAGGAATACCCAGAGGCGGCCGTCGCGCGGTTCGATGCAGAGTGAGGTCTGGGGGACGATTTCATCAACGCCATCCTCATCCGCCACTGGCTGTTCATGGATTGGCTGGGGGGCGGCGGGTGTCGGTTCGAACAGGCTGTAGCGACGTGCGATCTCGCTGGCCGAGACTAGTGGTGTGCGGGTCTCAAAGCTGTCGCGTGGTGCCTCAACTTTGCGGCGCGATTCGCGCGGCAGTGAGTCGAGCGGCAGACGAAAGCCCATCGGTGAGTCACCGGGGAAGAGAATCAGTTGCCCCTTGCGCAGGGTCCAGGGGGCGCTGTGCCAGCTATCTTTGTCAGAGGACCAGCTGAGCGGCAGGGCGTAGCCGGTGATCTCATTCAGCCCCTTGTTCAGCAACTTGGCCAGACGGCGGCGTTCAAGCGGATCCTTGAGGTCGGCCTGGAGTGGATCGACATCCTCCGGCAGTGCGGCTTCGGCGCGCAGGTAGTGGGCGGCATCTTCGTAGGCGGGGGCGATGTTGGTTTCGTTTAACCCTAACTTACGCATCAGGTTCTGGGCAAATCGGCGTGCCTCGCCGATTCCTGCTTTGCCCGGCTTGGTCGGCGAGAGCAGCGCTAGATCGTGCCACAGCGGTTCGCTGTCGCTACGAAAGAAGCAGCTGTAGGCCCAACGTGGCAATTGCTCGCCCGGATACCATTTGCCCTGGCCGTGGTGAAGTAGTGCGCCAGGGGCAAAACGATCACGCAGTCGTTGTAGGAGTTCGCGGGCGAGGCGCTCTTTGTGTGGCCCCAGCGCAGCGGTATTCCACTCGGCGCCGTCTATATCGTCGATGGAGACAAAGGTCGGTTCACCGCCCTGAGTCAGGCGCACGTCATCTTCTTGCAGTTGTTGATCGACCTGATCACCCAGTGCCAGTACCTGTTGCCATGCCTCCTCACTGTAAGGCTTGGTGACACGTGGGTCTTCGTGGATGCGGGTGACGCTGTTTTCGAAATGGAGTGTGGTCTGACAGGGATCAACCAGGCCTGTCACTGGCGCGGCGGAGCCGGGATCAGGGGTGCAGGAGAGTGGAATGTGGCCCTCACCGGCGAACAGGCCGGAGGTCGGATCGAGTCCGATCCAGCCGGCGCCCGGGATAAAGACCTCGGCCCAGGCGTGCAGATCGGTAAAGTCCTTCTCCGTGCCGGAGGGGCCGTCGAGCGCCTTGACATCGGCAGTGAGCTGCACCAGATAGCCGGAGACAAACCGTGCCGCCAGCCCCAAATGACGCAGGATCTGCACCAGCAGCCAGGCGCTGTCGCGACATGAGCCAGTGGCAGATTGCAGTGTCTCTTCGCTGCTCTGCACCCCCGCCTCCATGCGGATCAGGTAGCCGAGTTCATGCTGCAGGCGTTGATTGAGGTGAACCAGAAAATTGACCGGTGGGGTCGGTTCACGTTTGACAGTTGATACCCATTGGCGCAGCAGCGGGCCGTCGTCGCGGATTTTGAGGTAGGGCGAAAGCTCATGGGCCAGCTGTTCGTCATACTCAAAAGGCCACGTCTCGGCGTACTCCTCGACAAAGAAGTCGAACGGGTTGATCACCGTCATCTCGGCGATCAGTTCAACATCAATGCTGAGCTGGGTGATTTTGTCCGGGAAGACGTAGCGACCAACGAAGTTGCCGAACGGATCCTGCTGCCAGTTGACGAAGTGTTTCTCTGGCGTGACCTTGAGGCTATAGCTATGGATCGGTGTCCGGCAGTGGGCCGCCGGGCGCAACCGCACCAGATGGGGGGATAGGCTCACAGGCCGGTCGAATTCGTAAACTGTCTTGTGACGAATGGCGACACGGATCGACATGGCGGATCCCTCTAAGTTGTTATTTGTTTATATCGTGAATAATTGGCCGTACGTTGGTGAGAATATGGCTGCGCTTTTCCCACTCGAACTTGGGCAGTTCGGCAAAGGAGAGCTTGAGCGCCTCATTCCAGGCCTGTCTGACGTCGCGCAGGTACTGATCGTCCTCTTCCAGGCGGATGTAGTGGTCATTGTCGAAGGTGTCGTTTTCGTAGATCAGCACTTCGATTGGCGGGCCGACAGTGGCGTTGGATTTAATAGTGGAGTCCATTGAGACGACGGCGCAACGGGCGGCGTCCTCCAGTGAAGTCTTGCGGGTCACGATACGGTCGAGGATCGGCTTGCCGTATTTGCTCTCGCCGATCTGTATAAAGGGGTGTTCAGTCGAGTCGGTGATGAAGTTGCCCGCCGCGTAGATCATGAAGATAGCCGGTGGCTGGCCCTTGATCTGGCCGCCGAAGATTAGCGAGCAGGAGGTATCAACTTTGGACGTTGCGGTCATTTCGTTGGCGCTGTTTTGCTCGTCCCTGCTGACCTGGCTAACGTAACGTGCAGCATCGCCCATCTTTTTGCAATTCAGCAGGTTATCGACGTCCGGGTCTTCGTGTTCGTGCTCGAGACGACTGATGATTGCCTGGGTGGTGGCCAGATTGCCGGCTGTCAGCACCACAAACATCCGGTCTGGTGACGGTTTGAAGATATGCATTTTGCTGTAGGCCGATATCATGTCCGGACCGGCATTGGTGCGCGAATCGGAGCAGAAAACCAAACCATCATCAACGGAGAGAGCTACACAATAGGTCATATTGTCATTTCCAGGTTACAACGTCGGGACATTTTATCCGACTTCCACCGGTCATGATAAAGCATTTTAATAACAGGCGACGGTAAAACTAGTGGTTTGCTCTGTTCTCTTGCCGGGTTGGTTGTAAGGGCGTGGTCGGTCAATGTTGAGTTTTTAACTCGTTTGGGCGCTTGAGTGAGCATTGGGTGTGCAGCCATATGGACCCCTGTTCTCAGGTAAAGAGATTCAAGTTAACAAGCGCTTTGCCGATGCCACTAATACCTAAAACCACAATCTGAAATCAACTGAATCTATGGAAATACAAGGCAACCTTCCTGGCAATATCCGCAATACGATACTGCTGCCATTTGTAGATGAAACTATTCTTGCTCTTGCAAGCATGGCTGATCTAGTCGGAAAAAGTGATCTGTTAAGCTATCGCGATCCGCTTGATGTGTTTGTCTTTAAAGACTTTGCTGTCTGTATCAGCGCCAAGACCGCCAGTAATTATTCTGGAAAAATTGTTATGAATTTTGACCTGGATACGGCCATTGCTATCGGTAACAGGGTGCGCTCAAAAATGCTCGGTACGGTTGAAGAGTCGGCGGTGTTGAATGACGAAATCAGAGAGGTGCTGGCTGAATTTTCGAATACCATTATTGGACTGGCGACACGCCATTTTAATGATACTGCGCACAAGGTCACCTTTGGTACGCCGCTCTATCTGTTGTGTAAGGAAGATGGCGAATTTCTGCTAGAGAGTGTCAGGCAGATATTGACTGTGCCTATTGATATAGATGGCGTTGGTCGCTTCTATTTCAGTTACCTTCTCAATTAAATAACCGGGGACGAATGATGTTGGATAAAAATGCAAACATTCTTGTTGTGGATGATACGTTTATCATGCGCGAATCGCTCCGACGTATTCTGGCGGCCATGGGTTATGAAAATGTTACGCAAGCTGAAAATGGCCGGGAGGCGGTAAAGGCGGTTGAAGATGAAAACAATAAGATCGATTTGGTGTTTCTCGACATTGTGATGCCGATTATGGATGGGAGAACAGCGTTGAAAAAAATACGCGAAACAAATAAAACCGTTGCAATCGTAATGCTGACTTCGGTTGCTGATAAAGACTCAATTATGGAGTGCAGCAAATTGGGGATGACCGGCTATGTTCTAAAACCGATTAATGCCGTTGATGGTCCTGACATACTTAAAGGCATATTCAGAAAGCTTTGAATGTTAAACAACCTTCGAGGGCAAAAGCCTTCTGTTTTGAGTTTGTTTAATTGCCGGGAATAAAATCTGACTAGTGTGCCAAAACGGTTATTTAATTCAATACCAGCACATGTCATTTAATAAGTAACAGCTTGGCCTTCTCTATGCCCCGAATTGATTTAGTAGGCTCTGTTGACTGAAAATTCGGCCAGCGCATAGAGTGCGTCTTTATAGGGGCTGGCGGGAACAAGATCGGCAATGGCAGCAACGGCCTTGTCAGCCTCCTGTCGTGCAAGTTTGGCAGTGTAGGTGATGGCCCCGGTGGATTCAATTGCCTCCATGACGGCGGCGATCTGCTCATGACCGCCGTTTTCGATGGCCTGACTGATAGTGGCTGCCTGCTGTGGTGTGCCCACACGCATGGCGTAGATCAGTGGCAGGGTCGGCTTGCCTTCGGCCAGATCATCACCAACATTTTTACCCATCTCGGCAGCGGTGGCGCTGTAGTCAAGCACGTCGTCGATCAGTTGAAAGGCGGTGCCGAGGTGCATGCCGTAGGTGGCCATGGCCTGTTCTTCGGCGGCGCTACGACCACTGATGACTGCGCCGAGCTGGGTGGCGGCCTCAAACAGTTTGGCCGTCTTGGAGTGGATCACCTCCAGATAACGCGCCTCGCTGGTCTCGGGATCGTGGCAGTTGAGCAGTTGCAATACCTCACCTTCGGCGATGGTGTTGGTGGCGTGGGCGAGGATCTCCATGACACGCATGTTTTTTAATTCCACCATCATCTCGAAGGAGCGCGAATAGAGGAAGTCGCCGACTAGCACGCTGGCCTCGTTGCCCCAGATATTGTTGGCGGTCTCACGGCCGCGTCGCAGGTCTGAACCGTCGACAACGTCGTCATGCAGCAGGGTGGCGGTATGGATGAACTCAACGATGGCCGCAAGATCGAGGTGCTGTGTGCCGTTGTAGCCAAAGGCACGGGCTGACAACAGCGCCAGCAGTGGCCGTAAGCGCTTGCCGCCACTGTTGATGATGTAATGCCCCATCTGGTTGATGAGCACGACCTCGGATTGAAGGCGCCGCTGAATGACAGCATTGACGGCCGTCATGTCGTCATGCATCAGCCTGGTAATGCCGCTGAGGTCAGGTGCGAGCTGCTTAGCAGCGCTCTTGAGTGTGTGATTTTGTACGGTATACATAAGTGCGGCCATTTTAGAAGCGAATGATTATGCCTTACAAGTGCGCAAATAACGATTTATTGATTTGACGAAGTGGTAATCAGACGCTAGAATTCGGCCTCTTAGTAAAGTCAGTACGGTTTTTTGCCTTTGGAGCCACAGGCTTCGGGCGTCAAGTGTTGGAGAAAACGGCATGTACGCTGTCATAAAGACTGGTGGCAAGCAGTATCGCGTTACCGAAGGTAACGTGTTGCGAGTTGAAAAATTGCTTGCAGAAGCAGGAAGCACTATTGAGATCGATCAGGTCTTGATGATCGCCAATGGTGATGACATCAAGATCGGCGCTCCTCTCGTTGCTGGTGGCAAGGTGATGGCGATGGTAAATAGTCATGGTCGTGGAGACAAGATCAGGATTGTTAAATTCCGTCGTCGCAAGCACTCCCGCAAGCAGATGGGGCATCGTCAGGCTTACACAGAGCTGAAAATCACCGGCATCGTCGGCTGATTGGCAGTGAGTTAAAGAGGTATATAGACAATGGCACATAAAAAAGCCGGTGGTAGTAGTCGCAACGGTCGCGATTCAGAGTCAAAGCGCCTTGGTGTTAAGGTGTTTGGTGGTGAACTCGTTCAGGCGGGTAACATCATTGTCCGTCAGCGCGGCACCCGTTTTCACCCTGGGTTGAACGTTGGGCTTGGTCATGACCATACCCTGTTTTCCAAGGCTGAAGGCAAAGTGGTCTTTGTACAAAAAGGCCCTAAAATGCGCAAGTATGTAAACGTGGTTCCTGCGTAAGCGAGACTGCTACTGCAACATGCTTGAATAGGCCCTGTCTCTGACGGGGCTTTTTTGTTTGTGTCTTACTATAACTTGTGCACAGCTTCATGTGGTGCGCCCTGATAAGCCATAAAAGCGAAACCATGAAAGCGAAACCATGAAATTTGTTGACGAAGTAATCATTCGGGTCCAGGCGGGCGATGGCGGTAATGGCTGTGTCAGCTTTCGCCGTGAGAAGTTTATCCCCTTTGGCGGCCCCAACGGTGGTGATGGTGGTGATGGCGGCAGTGTCATTCTGGTGGCTAATGAAGGGTTGAATACCCTGATAGATTTTCGTCATGTACGTGATTATCGCGCCAAGCGTGGTGATAATGGCATGGGTAGTAACTGCACCGGCCCTGCCGGGGAAGATCTGCTGATTCGCGTGCCGGTAGGTACCATGGTGATTGATACCGATACCGAAGAGGTAATTGGTGATCTGGTGAAGGTGGGGCAGCAGCTGGTTGTCGCCAGGGGCGGCTTTCATGGTATCGGGAATGCCCGCTTTAAGAGCAGCGTCAACCGGGCACCGCGCCAATCCAAGCCGGGTACGCCGGGCGAGATGCGCCATCTGCGTCTGGAGCTGAAGCTGTTGGCTGACGTTGGTCTGCTGGGGCTGCCAAATGCTGGTAAATCGACCTTTATCCGTGCTGTTTCTGCGGCGCGTCCCAAGGTGGCGCCTTACCCTTTTACTACTCTCTATCCAAATCTTGGCGTAGTGAGTGTCGATCTTGAGCGCAGCTTTGTGGTTGCCGATGTGCCGGGGGTGATCGAGGGGGCGGCGGAAGGTGCTGGACTCGGCATTCAGTTCCTCAAACATCTCTCCCGTACCCGTCTGTTACTGCATCTGGTGGATGTGGCGCCCTTCGATGAGAGCGATCCAGCGGAAAACGTACGTATGATTGCGTCGGAGTTGGAGCGTTTTAGTCCGGAGCTGGCGGCCCAGGAGCGCTGGCTGGTATTGAACAAGATCGACCTTGTGCCGGAGGATGAGCGCGAGGCCCGTTGTCGTGGCATCGTTGAACGTCTTGACTGGCAGGGTCCGGTGTTTGAAATAGCGGCCATCAGCAAAGCGGGGACGCAGTCCCTGACGTACAAAATTATGGAATACCTGGAGGCGCATCCTGTCAGTTATGATCTGGATGAGGCGGTGAAGGTTGATGTGGATCAGGAAGATGGCGTTAGTGAGTGATACTGGATCATGTCATATCGTGCACAGTTAGGACGTTCAAAACGCTGGGTTGTTAAGGTTGGCAGCTCGTTAGTCACCAACGATGGCCGCGGCCTGAACCATGAAATCATCGCCTCCTGGGTGGAGCAGATTGCGCTGCTGCGCCAATCTGGCGCGCAGGTGATACTAGTTTCCTCCGGTGCGGTGGCTGAGGGTATGAAACGCCTGGGCTGGAAGAGTCGCCCCCACGAGCTACATCAATTGCAGGCTGCCGCCGCTGTTGGGCAGATGGGGCTGGTGCAGGCTTATGAATCCTACTTTCAACGTTTTGGCATCCATACCGCCCAGGTACTGCTGACCCACGATGATCTTTCTGATCGCCGCCGTTATCTCAATGCCCGTAGTACCCTGCGCACCTTGCTGGATTTGGGGGTGGTGCCGGTGATCAACGAGAACGACACGGTTGCCGTTGATGAGATCCGTTTTGGCGATAACGACACCCTTGCGGCACTGGTGGGCAATCTGGTGGAGGCTGAGTTGCTGGTATTGCTGACTGACCAGATTGGCATGTACGAGAGTGATCCGCGCCAGAATCCCGATGCTGTATTTATTAGTGAGCGCCAGGCGGGTGATCCTGAGTTGGTGCGCATGGCCTCTGGTGGTGGGGCTGGTTCATTTGGCCGTGGTGGCATGGTCACCAAGGTGCGCGCCGCCGAGCGCGCTGCCCGTTCTGGTACGGCAACAGTGATTGCGCCAGGGCGTGAGGCGGGCATTCTGCAAAAAATATCTGCTGGTGAGTCTGTTGGTACGCTGCTGACACCGGGTAAGCAGACGCTGGTAGCGCGTAAGCAGTGGTTGGCTGACCATCTGCAATTGCGTGGCCGGTTGGTGCTGGACGATGGTGCGGTGCGGGTATTGCGTGAGGCGGGCAAGAGCCTGTTGGCGGTCGGAGTGACCGAGGTGATTGGTGATTTCGGGCGCGGTGAGGTGGTTGCCTGTGTGACCGCCGATGGTACGGAAATCGCCCGCGGCCTGGTGAACTACAGCGCGGCGGAGAGTCGCAAGATCAAGGGTCAGGCCAGTGAACGCATCGAGTCGTTGTTAGGGTATGTGGATGAGGCTGAGTTGATTCACCGCGATAATCTGGTGCTGATCTGATATGAGTGCTGGTTCTGTCGATTAGAGTTGCGGGGTAGTAAAAAAGCCGACTTTAAAGTCGGCTTTTTTGTACATCCGCTATGAAAGCAGTATCAGGCCATAGCCTTGATGTGCTGGTTCAGGCGGCTCTTGTGGCGAGCGGCCTTGTTCATGTGGATGATGCCTTTACGGGCCATGTTGTCGATGACCGGCACGGCAACTTTGTAGGCTTCGGTGGCAATGTTCTTGTCGCCACTCGCGATTGCCTTGACGGCATTCTTGATGTGGGTGCGCAGTTTTGAGCGCAGGCTCGCATTGTGTTGGCGATGGGCTTCCGATTGACGGACGCGTTTTTTAGCTTGTGCAGAGTTAGCCAAAGTAAAACTCCTCGAGAATTCTGTTTTCAATACTGCC
>CAMTXZ010000191.1:0-10392 GCA_947085765.1 uncultured Chromatiaceae bacterium
AGTTTTGATCAATTACTAAACTCGCCGAATCATTTTTAAACTCTGCTGAAAAAGTACGTCTTGCCATCTCGAACACCTCATGATTTTGGGGGGAGATTACCACCCCCTATGTTAGTGTCCAGAATCATTAGGCCACATCAATCTCGCCACCATGAAAGACCGGTAGCCAACACCCCTGACCGCCTTTCCGGCTCAGCCCCGCCTTAAGAAGCGGCGGAACCTTCCGCTAACCTCTGGCAAATTGGAGAAAAAAATGGTTGCACGCCTGAAAACAATCGCTGTTTTGCTGTCAGCACTGCTGCTCTGCGCCTGCAACAACGCCCCCACCGAGACCACCATTGTCCGCATTGACCAGAGCATCAGTTTTAATGATGTCGGGCCGATCAACAAACTCCTTGGCGATGCCCGCTTCAGCAACAGCGCCGCTGGCGGCAATGGTAGCGGCGCCATCACCTACGGCAGCAGCGATACTGCCATCGCCACCGTCAACAGCACCACCGGCGAGGTCACCATTGCTGCAATCGGCACCACTACCATTACCGCCACCAAAGCAGCCGATGGCAACTACAACGCCGCCCAGACAACCTACACGCTGAATGTCACCGCTAGCGCCCCCGCCACCCCGGCGGACCAAACCATCAGCTTCAGTGATGCCGGGCCGGTGACCAAAACCATGGGGGATGCCAACTTCACCAATACCGCCACCGGGGGCGGCGGCACTGGCGCCATCAGCTATAGCAGCAGCGACGCCGCAATCGCCACCGTCAACAGCGCCACCGGCGAGGTCACCCTTGCCACGATCGGCGTCGCCACCATCACCGCCACCAAAGCGGCTGATAACAACTACACTTCGGCGCTGGCCAACTACACCATCAACATTTTGCCGCCAACGGTACAGATTGACGCCTGGGTCGGTGCGACTGACACCTTGGTCAAGTTCCCGTCCGACGCGACGGGGTTCGATTTTTATCGGGCGACAGAAGCCAACTGTGATCTGGCCAACTATTCTCTCTGCGCCAATGGCCAGCTCGACAGATTAAACACACTCTCCGTCACCGACACGGCGGCGACCAGCAACCGTACCGCCTGGTACTGGCTAAAACAGGGCACCCGCACCAGTACAGCGATGACCGTGACTCACGCCACCTTCTCTGCGCGTGATCTGCATCAGGTCGTCGCCTTCAACAACAAGCTCTGGCTCATCGGTGGTTATGATGGCGTTTTCAAAAACGATGTCTGGTCCTCAACCGATGGCGTGGCCTGGTATCGCGAAATCGCCAATGCCGCCTTCTCGGCGCGCGCCAACCATCAGGTGGTGCTCTTCAACAACACGCTCTGGCTCATCGGCGGTTTTGATGGCGCGTTGAAACACGATGTCTGGTCCTCAACCGATGGCATCAGCTGGACCCTGGTCACGGCCAGTGCCCCCTTCTCGGTCCGCTCCTCACATCAGGTCGTCGCCTTCAACAGCAAGCTCTGGCTCATCGGCGGCAATGATGGCAGCGTCAAAAACGATATCTGGTCCTCAACCGACGGCAGCAGCTGGACTCAGGTCACCGCCAGCGCCCCCTTCTCGGCCCGTTCCGACCATCAGTCCATCGTCTTTAACAACAAACTCTGGGTGATCGGCGGCTGGGATGGCAGTGTTGATAAAAATGATCTCTGGTCATCCAGCGATGGCGGCAGCTGGACCCAAGTCACCGCCAGCGCCGCCTTCTCAGCACGCGATAGCCATCAGGTGGTTGCCTTTAATAACAAGCTCTGGCTCATCGCTGGCTGGGATGGCGGTCAGACCAATGACATCTGGTCCTCCAGCGATGGCAACAGCTGGACGCAAGTGACCGCCAGCACAACCTTCTCAGCCCGCTACTTTCATCAGGCAGTGGTTTTTAATAACCGCCTCTGGACCATTGGTGGCTACGATGGCACATTCAAGAACGACACCTGGTCCTCCCGTGATGGGGCGACGTGGACGCGAGCCAGCGCCAGCCCAGCCTTCACGCCGCGTTACAACCATCAAGCGGTCCTCTTCAACAACAAGCTCTGGGTCATCGGTGGCACCGATGGCATGACCGCCAGGAACGATGTCTGGTCCTCTGTCGACGGCATCACCTGGCATGAAGAGAACGCCAACGCCGCTTTCGTCGGCCGTTATGTCCATCAGGTAGCCGTCTTCAATAACAAACTCTGGGTCGTCGGCGGCCGGGATAACAGCGCCAATCTCCTCAATGATGTCTGGTCCTCCAGTGACGGCATCACCTGGGCAGAGGCAACGGCCAGCGCCAACTTCTCGGCGCGCTACGATCATCAGGTGATCGCCTTCAACAGCAAGCTCTGGCTCATTGGTGGCTGGGATGGCAGCAGCCTTCTGAACGATATCTGGTCCTCCAGCGACGGCATCGCCTGGAACTTAGAAGCCGCCAACGCCGCCTTTTCAGCGCGCCTTGAACACACGCTGACACTCTTCAACAACAAGCTCTGGCTCGTGGGCGGTTTTGATGGCGCCAATAAAAACGATGTTTGGTCTTCTGCCGACGGCATCAACTGGGGATTGGAAACCGCCGACGCGGCCTTCTCCCCTCGTTACGACCACGCCGTCACCGGCTTCAACAACAAACTCTGGCTGATCGGCGGTTACGATACCGACAATAAAAACGATGTCTGGTCCTCCAGTGACGGTATCACCTGGACTCAGGAGGCCGCTGCTGCGGCATTCTCGGCGCGCACCACCCCTCAAGCGCTAGCTTTTGACAACAAACTATGGCTGATCGCCGGGCAGGACAGCGCTGCCCAAAACGACGTTTGGGCCTCTGACGATGGCACTACCTGGAGACGCGGCTACCGTAACGTCTTTGCCTTTCCCTGAGCTGCCCGGACGTAGCGGGCACTCGCTTTCGGCCATCACCACTCTCGTCATTGGGAGTGTCGCTGGGGGTTAAGCTCCCCCCCCAATGACATGACGCCTGACAACATGAGACCCAACAGAGGCGCCATTAATAAACAGTAATGTTCACGTTGACCACTCATGCATCAACACCCCCGGGCCGATAATGTAGCTGATGAAACAACACTTTCCACCACAACGCCAGCCGCATATTCCCCTAAAGTTTCTGGCCAAACTACCCGATACAAGATCAGGGATTAAAGCATTAGCTAACGCTAACATTCAGCAACAACAAAACAGGACCTAGCCGAGCCTGACACGCCCTTAATATGAAACACGGCTCAATACAAACAGGTGATGCCAGAGGGAGTTCTGGCGATGAATTAACAGGCAGGTGCAGCTATGCAAGCAGTCAATTATTGCGCCATTGAAGGCCCCCCCCACCACCACGGACGACAACTTAATATCACCAAGGTCATCGCCCTTGGCCTGTGCCTATTCCTGCTGCCCGCCATCCCCAGCAGCCAGGCGGAGTTCAACCTCAACTTCAGGCCCGATGAAAAGAACAACAACGGTCTCGCCACCACCACCGTCAGCTACAACGGCAACGATGCCTATGTCTCCTGCTACATCTCCTACATTACCAGCGCCAACTGCGGCAACCAGATAGCAGGCAGCCACGACGACGCCAGCGGCTTTTATCAACGCATGTTCCAGGACACTACCACCAGCAAGTGGTACTACCAGGTGATCATTGGTGACTACGTCGCCGGCGACAACTTCGCCCTGGAGTACATCATCGAGGCCAGCTCCGGCTATGGAACGATATGGGACAACAGCATGGGCAACGGCCAGCTCTACCGCACCGCCAGCGCCTACAACGGCACCACCAGCCAGAACACCACCAACCAGCTCTACAACATGGTCAAACCCTATGACGTTGCCAACAGCGATGCGCTCAAAACTGGCACCGGCACCGGCAATCCCACCAAGATGATCTCGCATATGTTTTTGAAAGATGCCGATACCGAGATGATCTTCCTCAAGGACAGCTTTGCCAACAAACCCTTGATGACGCAGATCACCAAGAATGGCAATACCGACAACTTCGGCACCTCCGGCGTCGCCGGCGCCAGCACCGACATGGTCAGCACCTGGATCATGGATGCCCGCGCCCTGAACCACAGCAACATGAACATCATCCCCATCGTGGCCACCGACACCACCATCAACTTTGCCGCTGCTACTGGCATCACCGCCGGCACGGTCAGACATACCAATGTCACTAAAAAGGCCGGCGCGGGCATCACCAACACCGTGACGTTGGGTGGCGCAGGTATCTTTGGCACAGCGGGTGATTACAACTACGCCACCGACAACCAGAACTCCAACCCCACCGCTGGCCGCTACACCTACACCGCCGGCACCGAAGAGGGCGGCAGCAACGGTACCTATACCTATGTGGATGCCGCCAACGGCGACGTCTTTAACCCCTCCGGCATCAACTACGCTGACTTTTGCGATCCCATACAGAACCCCAACTGGTCCGGCGTGGGTGCCTGTAAAAACAGAGATGGCACGGGAGGAGGAGGAGGTAATACCCGTGGCATGGGTGGTGGTGGTGGCTGGTAAGGTTGTTATTGCGGCGGCTTTTGCAGACGAAAAGAACCTATATACAACTCATCCATGCCTGTCTTCATAAAACAGTTAAGCGCATCTTGCGGGGTGCAGACGATCGGCTCGTCACGCACGTTGAATGAGGTATTAACCACCAGACCATAACCGGTCAACGCCTTGAAACGACTGATGAGCTGATGGTAGAGAGGGTTGATATCTGTATTCACCGTCTGCACCCGCGCCGAGTAGTCGATGTGGGTGACGGCGGGAATATCGGAACGCACCAGCTTGACCTGTTCGACACCACTCACCTCACGCTCTGATTCAGACAATTGACGCCGCCGTGACGGCAACAGCGGCACCACCAGCAGCATGTAGGGGCTGGGCTGATTCAAGTCAAAATAGTCCGCCACATCCTCCTCCAATACCGACGGTGCAAAGGGGCGAAACGATTCACGGAATTTAATCTTGAGATTCATCACCGACTGGGTGCGTGGCGAACGTGGATCGCCAAGGATGCTGCGGTTACCCAGCGCGCGTGGCCCAAACTCCATGCGCCCCTGAAACCAGCCAACCACCTTCTCATCCGCCAGCGCCTCTGCTGCGCTGTTGATAAGCGCATCACGATCAAGACGTTGATAGCTCACCCCCTGCGCCTGCAACATCTGCTCTATCTCAGCATCGTTAAACGCCGGCCCGAGATAACCGCCCTTCATGCCATCAACAGCTTGATGTGAATAACGTGGCTGCTGCCGGTGTAGGTGGTAGCCGACCAGCGCCGCCCCCAACGCACCACCGGCATCACCGGCGGCCGGTTGAATCCAGATATTTTCAAACAGGCCTGAACGTAGCAGCTTGCCATTGGCAACACTGTTGAGCGCCACGCCGCCAGCTAGACAAATATTTTCCACGCCAAACTCCCGCCGCAGCGACGCCGCCATCGTCAGGATCACCTGCTCCGTCACCGCCTGAATCGAAGCGGCCAGATCCATATCCATCTGGGTAATGGGTGACTCCGGCTGGCGCGGTCCGCGACCAAAGAGATTGTGAAACCGGCGGTTGGTCATGGTCAGACCGGTGCAGTAGTTGAAGTAAGACATATCAAGCCGGTAGGAGCCATCCTCAGCAATGTCGATCAACCGTTCACAAATCAGATCGACATACTTTGGCTCACCATAGGGGGCCAGCCCCATCAGTTTGTATTCGCCGTCATTGACCTTAAAACCACAGAAGGTAGTAAAGGCGGAGTAGAGCAACCCCAGAGAATGGGGAAAGTGAATCTCCTTGAGCAGCCGGATGTCACGCCCCTCGCCCAGCATCACCGAGGTGGTGGCCCACTCACCGACACCATCCATGGTCAGGATCAGCGCCTTGTTGAAGGGTGATGGGTAGAAGGCGGAGGCGGCGTGTGAAAGATGGTGTTCAGAGAAGAGCAGTTTGCTGCGCAGATCAAGACCCGGCGCCAGCGCCTCAAGCTCACGATATAACAACCGTTTCTGAAACAGCTTCTCCTTCAGCCACACCGGCATGGCGGTGGCAAAGGAGCGGAAGCCTGAGGGGGCGAAGGCGTGATAACTCTCCAGCAGCCGTTCAAATTTGAGAAAAGGTTTGTCGTAGAAGACGATGTGATCAAGCTGATCCAGGGTGATGCCCGCTTCGCGCAGACAATATTCAATCGAGTGTTTGGGAAAGTCGGCGCACTGTTTCTGGCGCGTGAAACGCTCCTCTTGCGCTGCGGCGATGATCTCGCCATCCCTGATCAGCGCCGCCGCGCTGTCGTGGTAATAGGCAGAGATGCCCAGCAGCCACATCTTAAAAAACGGTGTAGATGAGTGGCGCCAAGGCGCTGCCCTGAACAAAAACGATCATCACCCCCAGCAACAGCAGAATGGCAATCACCGGCAGCAGCCAGAGCTTTTTTCTCTGTTTCAGGAACCGCCAAAGCTCACGCAAAAAATCCATCAGAATTGATCCTTGAAACTCTCGGGCGGCCACTGTTTTTTCTGCGTCAGCCAGTAGCTTGGTTTTTTCACCTGTTTCAGCCGAAGTGCGTCACGGCCAAACAGCCGAAACAGCAGCGCCACCGGCGTGATCAGCAGAAAAAAAATCAGCGCCAGAATGATGCGACTATTCACCGCGCCCAGCAGATGCCCTAGCCATAGCCATGCCTGCGCCAGCGGCGTCAGCCGCTGCGGCGCCCGCCATGCCAACAGCAGCGGCAACAGCGCTGCCGTCAACCACGACCATGCAAATGCACTGCCGCTAAAGAGTGGCCAGACGGCAACAACACCCATGATCCCGGCCAGCAGGAGGGCAAACTGTTTTTCCATTCGGTATGTTGCTAACATCATCTGGCGACTCATATTTTTCCCATAAGGGTATCGACAACGTGGCCGCTATCTTAATCGCAATTCCAATCAAGAGACACACATCTCCAGCATGGCAACCGGAAAAAAACTCTACCTTTTTTACGCCTTCGCGCTCTCAATCCCGTTGCTGTTTTTTGTGCTGTTCGAGGCAGGGCTGAGGGTTTTCGACTACGGCGCAGATCAAAGACTCTTTATTCCCGCCCCCAAAGAGGTGGGCAACGAACCCTACCTAATGACCAACCCCGAGGTTGCCTACCGCTACTTTCCCAGCCCGGGCTACGCACCTCTGCCCCCTGAAGAGCTGTTCCGTCAGCAGAAGCCGGAGAATAGCTACCGCATCATTGTCATGGGTGAATCGACCACTGCCAGCTGGCCCTACCCTGGCAATGTGCTCTTTTCACGCCTCCTCGGCCAGCGACTTGCCGATGCCTTTCCGGATAAATATATCGAGGTGATCAACACCGGCATCGCCGCCGTCAATACCTTTACCCTGCTCGACTTTATGGCTGAGATAGTGGCGCAAAAACCCGACGCCATCCTCATCTACGCCGGCCATAACGAGTTCTACGGCGCGCTGGGGGCCGCCTCATCCAACTCCGTGGGGCAGTCACGCTGGATCACCGCCACTTATCTCAAACTACTGCATCTGAAAACAGTTCAGCTGATCCGCAACACCATCAACGCCTCCACACACCTGTTCAAGGCAACATCGACAGAGAAATATGCCACGCTGATGGGACGTATGATCGGCGACCGCAGCGTCGCCTATGACAGCCCCACCTATCAGATCGCCAAGGCCAACTACGAGTCCAATCTGCGTGAGATTTTGACGATTGCCAAAACGGCCGGGGTACCGGTGGTGCTAAGCGAACTGGTGAGCAATCTGCGTGACCAGAAACCCTTTGTCTCGGTTGATGATGGCGCACACCTGCCCGCCGACATCGCCTACGCCTGGGCGCAGCAGCTGGAGCAGCAGCAGATGTACGGCCTGGCCAAGGAGACCTACGCCTGGGCCAAGGATCTGGATGGCCTGCGTTTTCGCGCGCCGGAGGAGTTCAACAATGTCATTCAAAAAGTAGCCGCCGAGTTCAACGCCCCGGTCGTGCCCATGAAATCCTATTTCGAAAAAGAGTCCGCCAACGGCATCATCGGCAACAGCCTGATGCTGGAACACCTGCACCCCAATGTTGAAGGTTATCTGCTGATGAGCGAGGCCTTTTTCGACACCCTGCATGAAAACAGGTTTATCAGTGAGACGTGGGACGAAAAAAACATACTGCCCGCCGCCCTCTACCGCCGCGCCTGGCCGATCACCGACTTCGACCGCGCCCTCGGCGAGATCCGCATCATCAACCTCACCGACCACTGGCCCTACCCGCCCAAAGGCCAAGGCGAGCGCACCATCGCCAATTTCCAGCCCCACAGCAAGGCCGAGGAGCTGGCTTATCGCCACTTTAAGGATGAGATCAGTTATTTCAACGGCCATATTCAGCTGGCCCAGTTTTATGAGGCCGAAGGCAAACCGGCGCTGGCAATGCGTGAATATAACGCCCTGATCAGCGCCGCCCCCTACAACATCGCCAACTACTTCCCTGCCATCCAGGCCCTGCTGGCGCAGAAAAATTACGATCAAGCCCTGCCACTACTGTTCGCCACCAAAAACATACGGGAAAACAGCGAATCCAACCGCTGGATTGGCCAGATTTACATGTACCAGGGGCGACCACCGCAGGAGGTCCAGCCCTTCCTTGATCTAGCGCTAACACTCAAGCCCGACGATACCCAGACACTCTTCAATCTCGCCGCCGTTAAATTGAGCAGCAATGAACTGGAGGGTGTACGCCACTACATCGACCTGCTCGAAGAGTACAAGGCTGATCCTGAAAAGATCACCATGCTCAAACAGCGATTGGCGCAGCAGGAGCAGAACATCACCGCCGCGCCACCATCAAGCCGCTAGAGCCTCTCAACAATTTCAGTTAAGATAGCCCGCCTGTCTCAGACCTCTGCCCAAAATACTACATGGGGCAGGCTCATCTGGGGCAGACTCTCGCGGGTGTAGTTCAATGGTAGAACGGCAGCTTCCCAAGCTGCATGCGAGGGTTCGATTCCCTTCACCCGCTCCATCCCCGCCAAAACCCTATAAACAACCTCTATATTCCCGTCAGCAAGTCAGCTACTTTTAAGGCGTGCCTTTGACGTACTCCGTTTAGCCCCGTGGTCGCCACCGCCTATTTAGCTAACAATTAAAGGGAGCGCATGGTTTTACAACCGCTAACATCAAAATTGAATCTCTGGCCTTGGCTCGTTCCCTTGGCCCTGGCGACCCTGCTGATCGTCATCAGCCGCTACAACTATCCACTCTTCCACACCCTGGCCGAACTTCTGGCCATTGGCGTCGCCATCACCATGACGGTGGTCGCCTGGAATATGTACCCCTTCACCAAAAACAGCTTTCTGATGTTCCTGGGAGTCGGCTACTTCTGGGTCGCCATCATCGATCTGTTCCACACCCTCACCTACAAAGGGTTTGGTATCTTCGCCCTCACAACCTCAGAGCAGTCCATACAGCTCTGGCTGGCAGCACGTACGCTTGAGGCGCTGGTACTGGTCACGGCGCCCTGGTATCTGCGTCACAACCTCCAGCGCGGGACGACGCTACTAGCGGTAGGCGCAATCGCCACCCTGATAGCCCTGTTCTCTGTCAGCGCTCCCTTCCCCACCGTATTTATCGAAGGGCAAGGGCTGACAGCATTCAAGATAATGACCGAATACACCATCATCACCTTGCTTGCCGTGGCAGCGCTGCTGCTGTGGCGCAACCGCCGCCTGCTTGAACCCAGCATCCTGCGGATGATGTTTTCTGCCATCGCCCTCACCATCTGCGCCGAACTGGCCTTTACGCTTTATGTCAGTGTTTATGGGTTATCCAATCTGGTGGGGCATATCTTTAAGCTGTTCTCCTTCTGGCTGATCTTTCTGGCCACGGTGCGGACTACACTGGAGAAACCGTTTCTCGCCATGGCCAGGGGTGCCGATAGCTACGATGCACTGCCCGATGCCACCATCGTGGTTGATAACAACGGTATCATCCATCAAGCCAACCAGGCCGCCCGTACCCTGGCGCAACGCCTCCTGCCTGACCTCATCGGCCAGCACTGTCATGAGATCTTTCATCCTCGCAACACCAGAACTGCATCATGCCCCGTCTGCCAGTGCATTGAACATGGCGAGGCGGCCCACAATCTCGAACTGCACGTCAGCAGCAGTAACCGGTTTTATGATTACACACTCGCCGCCATCAACAACGACGTGACACCACAGGGGATGGTGCAGACCATCCGCGACATCACACCCCGCAAACAGGCTGAGAAATTATTAAAGGCTATGTCACTGTTAATTGTTGAACCTCACCCATGCCCAGCGCAGCAAACAAAACAGCGCGAGGTGATAATGAACCATGAGCTGGATCGATCATCCTTCGCCAGCCAAGATAATTGGCAAGGTAATGAGTAGCGACAC
>CAMTXZ010000192.1:0-16260 GCA_947085765.1 uncultured Chromatiaceae bacterium
TATGCGCCGCTCAGGCTTTTTGACACGTGATGCCCGTGAGGTTGAGCGTAAGAAGATTGGTCTGCACAAAGCGCGTAAGCGTCCACAGTTCTCCAAGCGTTAATATCTGGCCTGTGTTTGATAGAGTGCCAGTGCATACATTATGCGCTGGCATTTTCACCTTGATCTCCTCTGTTTGAGGCGGGTCTGAAAGGTAAGGTGTTAGGATTTTAACTGTAATGTAGTCATTGGGGGATCGTCCAACGGCAGGACTACGGCCTCTGACGCCGTCAATCTAGGTTCGAATCCTAGTCCCCCAGCCAAATTTTGAAAAGCCCCGCCACTAACATTTAGTGGCGGGGCTTTTTTGTTTGGCGGCTATAAAAAATGTTCAAAAAAACATCGGTCGATCGCTAAAGTTTGGGTAATTTTTGCCGATAGTTGACCAAGCTGCATTTGTAGTGTAGCTTTTTCATCGCTTGTGGCGCTTGTGCCACATATCTTGGGAGGATATTTTATGCAGAAGAAAATAATTGCGTTAGCGGTAGCCGGTATTTTGGCAGCTCCTGTGGCAGCACAGGCAGGGGTTGAAGTGTACGGTAAAGCCCGCCTGTCAGTGGGTGTTATCAGTAATGATGATGCCACTGCAAATCGTGAGGATAGCAAGCTGAGCATTAGCAGCCATGCTTCACGTCTCGGTTTTAAAGGGACTGAGGATCTGGGTAATGGCTTGAAGGCGCTGTGGCAGATTGAACGTAGTGTCGACTTTACCGATAAGAGCACTACCTTGGGTGTTCGTAATACCTTCGCTGGTTTGGCCGGTGACTTTGGTACTGTGCTGTTAGGTTCTCATGACACGCCATACAAGATGGCTACCGGCAGTCTGGACCCATTTGCCGATACCTTCGCCGATTACAATGCGGTGATTGATTCTGACAATGATGCCCGTTCCAGAAATATCCTGGTTTACCTTTCGCCTGACATGAGTGGCTTGACGATGGCGGCGGCGTTGATAACCGATTTTGCTGATGACAACTTGAAGGATAGTAATGCTTCACAGGAGCAGGGCGCTATCAGTCTTGCTGGTATGTACAAAAATGGTCCGCTGGATGCCAGTCTGGCCTACCAGAGTGTTAAAGATGCTGTTGGTACAGGACCATATGAAGACATGACTGCTGTTAAACTAGGTGTAGGTTATGCGGTGGCATCTGCAACCAAGTTGGGCCTTGTCTATGAAAATGTTGACATGGGCAACGTCATGGGTGATCAGTCTAACGTCTATTTCAGTGCTGCCCATGGTCTGGGTGATGGCATGACGGCAAACTTCGCGTTTGGCCAGAAAGGCGATCTGGGCAATACCAGTGATTCTGGTGCTACCTTCTTTGCTGTGGGTGTAAATAAGGCGCTGTCTGACAAGACTGAACTCTATGCGCTGTACACCAAGATCGACGGTGACAAGAATGCTAATAACGCTTATGGCTTGGGCGTGGGTAACCAGTCTATTGGCGCAGCTGGCACTACCGGTGCCGGCACTATTGGTAGCCCTTATGTTGGTGATTCTAGTGCCTCGGCCTTGGTTGCTGGTATCAACCTCAAATTCTCTTCCATGTAATGTAAATCGTAGAGATTTGATGTGTATAAAACGGGTGCCTTTGGGCGCCCGTTTTTTTTGCGCTGTGGCAAAAGAGGGGAAATGTGGTTAGTGGTTTGACAGTCTCCTTCGGCGCGTGTTAGAAAACTGCAATACGTGGAGAAGTATGTTGATGACTATTAATCGCCGACAGATGGCGGTCCTGGCGGGGGGGCTGCTGCTTTTGATTGCTGCTGGCACACAGGCAGGGGTTTTCAACAGCAAACATAATTTAGGGGCTACGGGCCTGAATGCGGCGAGCACCTTTGACGGCACCCGTGAGATCTGTGTCTTTTGTCATACGCCTCATGGCGGTGATGGCCAGGCGGCGGCGCCGTTGTGGAATCGTAATCTTGATCCGCGTGGTTTTGCCACGTATGACCAGATGGGTACAACCACACTTGATTCTGCGGTGGAGCCGGTGGGTTCTGTGTCACTGGCGTGTCTCTCCTGTCATGATGGTACTCAAGCGATGGATTCAATGCTTAATGAGCCAGGTTCCGGGCGTGATGTGCCGGGGTTTTCCCGTGGCCTCTGGAGTGGCCAGGCGGCTGCGGTAGGGGGGCGCATCGGTTCACCGACAGTGGTGACCAATCTGGGTAAGGATTTGACGAATGATCATCCGGTAGGGATTCAGTATGCAGGGGGCGGTTATGCACTCTCTAACCCCGCAGGTCCTGGTTATGATAAAGATTTCCATCCGGCCTCGTCGGAGATTGCAGGAGTGGGCCGTAACTGGTGGGTCAATACGGTGGGCGGCACGGCAAGTTTTGAGCGTACCGACATGAAGCTGTATACCCGCACGGCAACTAAGGGGGGATTTGTAGGGGAGCCGCAGCCCTATGTGGAGTGTGCTTCGTGTCATGACCCTCATGTGGATTATAATCCAACTTTTTTGCGTATCGATCCGGCGGGTAGCCAGGTCTGCCTGACTTGCCACAACAAGTGATTAACTTGCTGAGAGTGCGCTGGCTGGGTGGTTTTGTTGCATTGTTTATGGTGCTATTGGCGACGGCTGTGAGCGGTGAGCCACGCTCCTCTCTGTTTGCTACGGTGGCGGGCGAAGCAATTACCCGAGCTGAGTATGAGACGGCGGTGAATGCGGCGCAGCAGCAGCGGTTTTACCATGGCCGTGTTGATGATGCGCGCCTCACTGAGCTGCGCCATCAGGTGGCGGCGGAGTTGATTGATCAGGTGCTGGTGCGGCAAGAGGCGTTGCGTCAGGGGCTGACAGTGTCCTCAGCCGTGATTGATCAACAGGTTAAGCAGGATCTTGGTCGTTATCGTCTGCAAGCGGCGACCCAGGAGCAGCTGAGACATCTGGATCAGATGTTACGCCGTCTGGCTACGGAGCGGCTCTTGCGGCAGGGGCTTGAGGAGAAGGTAAAAAAAGTTGCCGAGCCTTCAGAGGCTGAGGCACGTGCCTATTATGTTCAGCATCTGGATAAGTTCACGACGCCGTCGCAGATGCGAGTGGCGCTAATTTTGTTGAAGGTGGCCCCCTCCTCTCCAGCGGAGAGTTGGGCCGCGGCGCAGCAAGAGGCGTTGCGGCTGCAGCAGAAGTTGGCGGCAGGGGCGGATTTTGCTGAATTGGCGCTTTTGCACTCCAGTGATGCTTCTGCAGAACGTGGTGGTGATCTGGGGCTTGTGCATCAGGGAATGTTGGCGGCAGAGGCTCAGAGTGCGGTTGACGCGCTTAAGATTGGCGAGGTATCGGCTCCGGTTGCGCTGTTACAGGGTTTGGCGTTATTTAAATTATTGGAGCGCCAGCCCGATGTTGTAAATCCCTTCGAACGCGTGGGTGCGCGTGCTGCGGGGCTGTTGCAAAGGGAGTTGTCTGAACAGGCTTGGGAGGGCGTGTTGCGGACTTTGCGCATTAATGCGCAGCTTGAAATCTACGATAAAGAGATAACAACAAAGAAGATTTGGGCGGATGCAAAGGCAGCAAAAGGACAATAGGGTTCCGGGGGGGGGCTGGGCAGTAGGTCTGATCTTAACGGTCACGGCTGGGATAGGTTTTGCTGCGCCTGTGATTGGGCCGGTTGATCTGTCGGGTGCGCTGGGTTACAGCTATCGAGCATTGAGTGAGGGGGGAGGGCGTCAGGATAGCAGCCATCAGTTACTGGCAAAATTGAATGCTTCAAACTATTTTTGGCAGCCATGGCTGGCAACGAGCCGTCTTTCCTTGACCTTTGCAAGCGACTCTTCAGAGAGCCGAGACTCTGCTTCAACTGCAACCACCGATGCGCGGCTTGTTACTGGCGATTGGAGCTTGGCTGTTATTCCTGACAGTAAAACCCCGTTCAATTTGCAGTATCAGCGCTCTGATAGCCGGATAGATCGTGCTGGCACTGGTGAGACTCCGATCACCTTTGTAGGAGAGGATTACTCTTCCAGCTATTTGGGGCTACGCCAATCTTATATTACCGATAACGGTAGTCGTTACCAGGCACGCATCGATCTGCGGAGCTGGGATTCTCAGCCGAATGGTGGTTATGACGATACACTGATCGGCGTTGAGGCCGATTTGCGGAGGCCAAAAAATCACTTTATCGCACGTAGTAGTTATCAGGTGAATGAGTCCTCCCTAGTGGAGCGTACCAACAAGAGCACGATTCTTGATCTGAGCGACTATTATTATCCCGTGCGCGGGCTAAGGATTGATAGCCGGGCCAGTCTTTATGATTCCGACCGTTCCTTTCTTGATCCAACCAGCAGTGATACGCGTCTTACAACCACCAGTATTGCCCAGGCTTCCAGTTTTCTTTTCTGGCGTCCGGAAAATTCGCCGCTTTCGGTCAGTGGTGGTGTACGAGTCTTGACTCTGGACGGTGCGCAGGGTGGAGTGGCGGCAAATGATCAAATGCAAACCGCTATAAATGCAGGGGCTTTCTATTTCTATAATAACAATATCCGCTTTGATGCCAGCTTGACGTCAACATTTAGAAAGACGGCCGACTTGCAGGAGGGGTTTCACCGTCAGCGTATTGCTGCACTGTATCAGACGGACTGGTATGAGGCGGCTGGATTCATGTATCAAGCTTACGCTAATGCGGCCGTAGATAGGGTGATTGAACCCGAGGATGATTATGGTGATTTTCAGGGTGTGGCAGGGCATAACCTGAGCACCACATGGTGGTTGGGTGAGCGTACTTCGCCCACATCGGTGCGGCTCAGTTTTAATGAGGCATTGCGATATCAAGATAGTGGTGCTGTTGCCAGTATCGCCGGAGCTCGCCAGTACTTTGATAATTCGGCGACTGTTTCATTTAATCAGCGTGTCTGGGGTGGGGACACCTTGGCGTTATTGACACTCTCTGATTCACGGGATCTGGGTGGCTCAGATATACAGCAAATGGTCCATATGCAGCTGAGTCGCGGGCAAGATTTGGGGCGGCGCAGTTCAATCACTGGTGATGTGACATTGCAATATGTGGGCAGTGAGTTTGATAACGGTTTAGGCGGCGTGAGTATGACGGACACTACAACATCGACAGCCCGTGTCTCATTCTCGCATTCGCAGTTGCTGGGGGTACCACGCTTGGGATTTGTGTCTGATTATATGATTTCAAGAATTTCAACAGAGGGGGCGATTAATCGCCAAGACTGGGATAATCGTGTCATGTATAGTATTGGCAAGCTTGATACCAGCATGAGTTATCGTTTGACTGAGACTGACATGCGCAATTATGATCTGGTATACTTCAGAGTTATGCGCCGTTTTTAAACGGGCATGTACATAATAATAATGTTTTTGAGTAATTTCATTTAATCTAGTCTGAGGAGAGCGTTCACTATGTCTAGCAAGATCAAGCATAGTAAGTGGAAGTATGTCCTGCTTGGGGCGGCAGCGTGGGTATCCGCGTTTCTGTTGCCTCAGGTGGCGCATGCAGAGTATGCGGATGTGGTTATCAATAACTACGCTGATGCGGCGGGAATTCGCCCCGTGGTATTTCCACACTGGTTTCATCGTATACGTTTTACATGCAAGGTTTGTCATGCCGATCTTGGCTTTGAGTTTAAAGCCGGTGGCAACAAAATTACTATGGCTAAAATTATCGATGGTAAATTCTGCGGTGCCTGCCACAACGGTGAAATTGCATGGTCAGTTGAAAACTGCGCTATGTGTCATTCTGCGATCCCAGGTACTCCCACCCACTTCCACGGCAGCACGGTTCAGCGTTTGATTGCGCCGGCCTATAAGCCCGTAGAACAGAAGAAATAAGGGGAGGATCAATGATGAAATTGCGTAGAAAAAGCATGCTTTTCTCCTTTGCGCTGGCGTTGACTATTGCTGGTCCGGCTTGCTCACAGGGATATGTTGAGATTCACTCTGGTGGCGTTGAGGCGAAACCTTTAAGTTATGCGCCGAGTTATGCGCCTGTGGATGAGGTTGCTCAGTCAGACCAGCAAGTTCTGCGCGTGGCTCAGGTGGCGGGTGTCAATACGTTCAATCTTAACCTGAAAAAAGATACTATGAAGAATGCGCCACCTTCAGAGGATGGTATTCATGACACCGAAAATGAAGGCACTTTTGTGCTTCAGCCGCCACTCGAGGCGTATCAAGGGTTGCCTACAACAGAGTTTGGCAACTATGTTGACTGGGTAAAGGCGCTTGACGAGAAAAAAATCTCTCCGCGTTGGGATCGTGTAGATTCTAGCGAAGAGCCTTTTGTCATGGATATGGATATCGTGCGTGAAGTGAAGGCCTCTGTGCCTGATGTGATATTCCCTCATCGTCAACATACTGAGTGGCTGGCTTGCCAGAATTGCCATCCTGCGATCTTTATCCCGCAGAAAGGCGCCAATCAGATCAATATGTCGGCGATCCTGTTGGGGCAGAAGTGTGGTGTGTGTCACGGTAAGGTCTCCTTCCCGATCACTACCAAGTCTTGTAAAAAGTGTCATTCAAAGCCAAAGCCTGCTGATTGGCAGCCCCCTTTGAGCGAAGCAACTCTCAAGAATCCTTGGAGGTAACCGCTAAGTTTCTTGAAGTGATTAGATGGCCGCCTCCGGGCGGCCTTCTCTATCTAGGGATTGGAAAAGCACTGGGTTTGCTGTTGATGGCTTGTCTGCCGGTGCGTGAGGTTAACTGATACAGTTGGAGTGATGATAATGGAATCAAGAAACAAGCTCTTGTCTTTGACTATTGCGGCGATACTGGCGGGGTGCGGTTCATCTCCAGAAAAACAGATGAACGATGTGGGCGTGGAGTCGGGAAAAAGTGCGTCGCAGCAAGTGGTGTCGGCGCAGCCTGTCAAAACTGATCCTGTGGCTGAGTCGATAGCACCGGAGGTGGTGCGGGAGGCTCCAGTTGTTGTGGCGCCAGCTAAGCAGGCCCCCGTGAAGAACGAGACCGCATTGGCGGCCGCTGTGCCAGAGCCAAAGAGCAAGACAGTGCACAAAATCCCCACTGAACCCAATACGTTCCTGGTGGTGGCTGAGCGCAAGTCGCGAGCTCATCCGGAGTTTGGGCATGGCCAGGATACCGGTTTTGTTGTTAACGGCGTAGAAGGTAAAGAGTTGGCGGTAATTCGAGGTGAGAAATACAAATTTATTGTTGATACGGGAGTTCAGCACGATTTTTACCTGACGACCTCTCCGGTAGGCTGGGGGGCGGGCACTTACACTGAGGGTGTTGAGGGGCAGTTTATTTTTCGTGGAGAGGTCAGTTTTGCGCCTGGCCCCAACACGCCTGACAGCCTCCATTATGAGTGTCGTAACCACAAATATATGGGCGGCAAGATTTATGTCCTGAATAAGGGGGATGATCTTGCAAAGATAAAGGCGGCGGTGGCGGCTCAGAATGGCGGTGATGTCAGGGCTGCCAAGATGGCGGTAACTGTAACCGAAGATGCGGTTAAGCAAAAACTTGGTTATGCGCAGATGGTTATCGGCTCTGCAAGTGCAAAACGTATTGAAGCAAGTGGCGATGCGAGTGCGATCGCTATGCTTAATGATGCTCGCAGCCAGGTTGAGTCGGCTAAAGTGACGCTTGCGGCTGGCCAGACGGCGGCGGCAATGGATCAGGTTAATGAGGGTTTGCAGTTGATGTCGGCAGCCTCCAGGGCTATCACTACTGAAAGCGATATGGCGGCGGTAAATCATAAGGTTAAATATGATGAGCTGATCAATACTCTTCATACCTATGAAGGCTCATACAAGCGTAATGCAGAGCGTGCGGCCAAAACTAAGCAGCCGCTCAAAAGTAAGCTTGATGAGGTGGAGTATGGTCGCCTAATGCAAGAGGGGCAGGCGCTGGGGGCTAAGGAGGATTATGTATCCGCTAACAAGTCACTGGAAAAGGCGCAGGCGCTGATCACCGCAGTGCTGACAGAGATCCTTCATGCTCAGACGGTTGTTTATGATACTAATTTTGAGACGCCAAAAGAGGAGTACGAGTACGAGCTGGCTCGTGAAGAGAATTATGAAGAGTTAGTGCCGATTGCCATTGAGCAGAGACATCCTGGTGAAAACAGTCTGAAAATGATCGATGAAATGGTTAAAAAAGCGGCGAAAATTAAATTGGAAGGACAGTCGATAGCAGCAAAGGGGGATTACAAAATGGCAATTTTAGCCATTCAAGCCGCCACTTCGAATCTGCAGCGCGCACTGCGTCTTGCCGGGGTGAATTAATATTGTCGCCTAATGGCACGGGGCGTTTGCTTTGTGTATAGTCTTATGCGGCCACCCTTAGATCAGGGTGGCCGAATTTTTTAACATTTCTAAGAATGTGACATATGTTCGATCTGAAATATTATAAGTTATTGATGGTAACGGTAGCCGGTGTGATGCTGCTGATGTCTGCTGTTGGCTCTGCGCAAGAGAAGAAAAGTGGTGAGTTTTGGAATGCGGGTGAGCATTATCAGCTCGACGGCAAGGCTGTGCCCGTTGATGAGGACGGAATACATGACCCTGCAAATGATGCTGTAAGAGTGTTGCAAGAGCCCGCTGATGCGATGCAAGGGTTTCCGCGTGATAACTCTGGGGTGATTGACTGGGTTAAAGCGCTTGAAAGCGGTTTGATAGATCCACGAAAAGGGCTTCTCGGTGACGATGAGATGCATACAGTAGATTTTGATGTCATTTTCAAGAATACAGGCTCTATGCCGTTTGTGCGTTACCCTCATCGCCAGCATACCGAATGGCTGACCTGTAAAAACTGTCATCCAAAAATATTCCTACCGCAAAAGGGTGGCAATCCCGTCACCATGTCCGGCATCATTCAGGGCAACTATTGCGGTGTCTGCCATGGCAAAGTGGCGTTTCCTCCAACCAAGAATTGTGGCCGATGTCATTCAGTAGCACGCGATACCGTTGGCCTAAGATAGCAACCCTTCTCTTTGGTGGATTGCTGTTGGCCGGTTGTGCTGGGCCGCAGCGTACCGCTGCACCTGCCGTTGTGGATGATCGCGCCGCTGCAGACCTGGTGGCCCTGTTTGAAGATACCGATTCAAATAGTCCAAAAACTCCTGCCCCCCTCATTCCCGAGCAACAGTTTCCCCCGTTTGCTGAAGACTCTTCCGAGCTACCAGACAGCACCTTTTCACCTTTGGTGACTCTGGCTGCGTCAGTTGAAGTTTATCACTGGGATGTGATCACAGGCGGGACCGTCGGGAATATTGTCACTGGTGTAGTGAAGTTTCCTCTGCAACGTCCGGTGGCCGTGGCCGCCCGCGGTGATTATATCTACATTGTTGATGCGGGTTTAGAGGCGGTGTTGCGCTACGATCAGGCGAGTGGTCGCTTAAGTTCGGTTCTTGATTTGAGGACGGCGGTTAAGGGTGAAGTAGCCGATATCTTTGTTACCGCAGATCACTCTTTTTATATTACCGACACCGATGGTGGTCGCGTATTGAGGTATGATCAGCGCGGCCGTTTGAGCCAGGTATTCAGCAACTATTTTAATTTAACCAAGCCTGTTGCGATCAATGTGCTGGAAGGCGGTGATCTGGTTGTGGCGGATGGCTATTTTGATCATATCCTCCAGTTTAATAGTGCTGGTGAGTTATTGGCGACTTATGGTGGCCGCGGTGAAGGGGCTGCACAATTCATTAATATTACTTGCATGGCAACAGGACCGGATGGTTTCTACGTTGGGGCGCGGGTTGGGCGCCGTGTTCAAGCGTTATCCTTGCAGGGTGATTATAACTACTCCTTTGAAGAGGGGAGTGTGATCTTTCCGGCGGCGATTGTGGTGGATAGTAATAACCGCGGCTATGTGGCCGACATGATGAGCAACGATATTAAGGTATTTGACCGCGGTCGTATGATAGCGACTATCGGTGGCGCAGGGGCTGAGCCGGGGAAATTTATGCGAATCACGGATATGTGGCTGGATGATCGCTTTCTTTATATTGTTGATAGTCTGAATGCGCGCATCCAGGTGGCGCGGTTGGTGCCAGAGGGGCTTCCTGGGGCGGCGACGGGATCAGCTCCCCGGCAATGAGATCGATGCGTTATTTTTTTGTGGCACTCCTGTTGCTATGTACTGTTCAAGGCTGCGCGCAGATGCCGGCCCAATTTCGCTATGAAGCGGGCGAAGCGGCCCCTGCAACTGTTTGGCCAGCCCCTCCTGAAACGGCGCGTTATGGTTACGTTGGTCAGTTGACGGGTGAGGAAAACTTCTATCGTCCAGGGGCTAAAACCGCCAATGTGGGACTGCGGTTTTTACGTTGGGTGGTAGGGCTGACCGGTCATCCTCCCAACCCCGTGATACTGCAGCGTCCGCAGGCGATAACAGGCTCGGTGAATGGCCGGCTCTATGTCAGTGATGTCAGTCGCCAGGCAGTGTTTATGTTTGACACCGTCAAGGGACGCCTGGAGGTATGGGAGTGGGCGAGCGAGGGGCTGCGTTTTGCGTTACCTATCGGTGTTGCTGTTGGTCCTGACAATGAGCTGTTGGTGGCAGATGCAGCGCTGCAATTTGTCGCACGCTTAGGGCCTGATGGCCATCCCGTTGGCCGTATCGGGGACGGATTGCTCAAACACCCCGCGGGTGTGGCCAGGGACCCCTTGCGTGGCCGCATTTATGTGGCTGATCGTGGCGAGAACCTGATCCGGGTGTTTGATGATAGTGGGGTGCTTGTAACTACGTTGGGTGAATTTGGCGATGGGCCTGGACAGTTTAATGCGCCGACTTATCTGGATTGGCGCTCCGACAGGCTTTATGTCACGGACACATTGAACTCACGGATTCAGATTTTCTCACCTGCGGGTGAACTGGTTTCGATGTTTGGGCGCGCAGGCCTCTACCTTGGCGAGCTGCCCCGCCCGAAAGGGGTGACGGTTGATTCTCATGGCAATATCTATGTGGTGGAATCGTATTACGATTATTTGTTAGTATTTAACCGTGACGGTGAGTTATTGTTGCCCATTGGCGGAACTGGTCATGAGCTGGGCCAGTTTTTCTTGCCGGCGGGTGTCTGGGCAGATAGTCGTGATCGTATTTATGTCGCGGATACCTTTAATGGCCGCGTAGTAATTTTTAAATATATTGGAGATGGGGATGGGGTTGATCCGGTGGAGAGCGGCAGCGTTGCTGTGCGGGGCGCTACTATCCAATAGTCTCCTGGTCAATAGCGCGCGGGCTGAAATTATTTCGGATATTCGTAATACCAAGCACAATTTCTCCGCAATGGTCGTGCCGGCCCTGCCGGCTGATAGTAGCCGTACGGTGCAGGCTACTAATGAGTCGCAGATCTGCGCTTTTTGTCATACGCCGCACAAGGCGACACAGCAGGGCATGGCGCCGATCTGGAACCGTAAACTCAGTGGCCAAACTTATACGCCCTATACATCGACCTCTATTGATGCGTTGGACATTGGCCAGCCCAATACCAAATCAAAGCTCTGTCTCTCTTGTCACGATGGCACTCTGGCCATCGGTTCTGTTAATGTCCTCAATCGCCAGGAGAACCCATCCGTGACGATGGTCGGTACCAGCACCGATGGCACTATGCCTGCCGGTCTGGGGGCGCGCACCGGTTTTACCCGTCGCCTGGGTACCGATCTGACAAATGACCATCCAATCTCCTTTACCTATGACAGCAGCCAGGCCATGCGTGACGGTGAGCTGCGTGATCCTTCGGCGCAGACCTTCCTTGGCGAACGCCAGGCAGGGGGTAGTAAACCAACCATCCCGCTAGACAATAATCAGATGGAGTGTGTCTCCTGTCACGACCCCCATGTGCGTAGTACCACGGGTGAAAATATTAAGTTCCTAAGGGCTAACCGTTTTCAGCAGGCTCAACCGGTCGAGGGCAGCTTTGATCAGGCCAACGACATCATCTGCCTTGCTTGTCATGAGAAGTCGGGCTGGGCTAATTCGGCACATGCCAATCCGGCGGTGGCCAATGAGCGCTATACCGATGCTGCAGCACAGCTGCGTGAGTTTCCGAAAAACTTCCAGGTCTGGCAGGCGGCTTGTCTTAACTGTCATGATACGCATACAGTACAGGGTTCGCGGCGTCTGTTGCGTGAGGGGACGGATGATGAAGGGCAGATGACCAGCACGGGACTGCGGGTAAAACAGGGCGGTAACCCCGCGATTGAGGAGACCTGTTACGCCTGTCACTCAGCCGATGGTGGTGTTTTGCAGGGGCAGAGCAATCGTCCTGGTTTTGAGGTGCCGGATGTTAAGACCGACTTCACCACTATGCGCATACACATGCCGATTGCCAGTAACGACCAGCCCGCTCAGGAGGAGCGTCACTCGATTGGTACGGCGACAGGGGTGGCTCAGAATGGTAAGGACTTTATGGAGTCGCAGCAGCGTCTCGGTAAGGGCGACCTTTCCAATCGTCATGCTGAATGCACGGATTGTCATAACCCACACCGTGTTATTAAAAATCGCCGTTTTAATGATGACCCAACGATTCCCGCAACTGAGGGTACCCATAACCACACGGCGTCTCAGATCGCCGCTACACCTGAGGGGATTCATACCAATATCGCCTCCGGAGTGCTGCGGGGTGCTTGGGGGGTGGAACCCAAGGGGTGGACTTCAACTGAGTTCAGCAGTGAACCAACAATTTTTGATGTTAAAAAAGGGGATAACAGTCCGGGGGCGGATACCTCTGTCAGCGCAAGTTATGTCACCCGTGAATATCAGATCTGTATGAAGTGCCACTCTAACTACGGTTACGATTCACCGCCGCCATTGGGGGTCAACCATTCTGGTGGCACGCCGGCGGGCACCAACAGCCTCTTTAACTACACTAATCAAGGTATGGAGTATCAGTCACCCGACGATCATATGGGTGAGGGTACGTCGGGTTCGCCAACCGGTGTTTATGACGATCGTGTCAATACCTGTGCGCAGATCAATACTGGCACGGTCTTGAATCCGATTGCCGAGCCTGGTTATAAGGACCCTTATGGTAACTGCGTTGATTATGTCAGTGATAACCATCGCTCCTGGCACCCAGTCATGAAAGAGACTGGTCGTACGGCCGATCCGTCACCAGGTGGTGGCGGTGTACGTAACGCCAGCGCTAACACCTGGCTGACGCCCTTTAATGCCGCTGTGGGCGTGCAGACCATGTACTGTAGTGATTGTCATGGCTCTGATACCGAACCAGGAACCGCGGTGCCGCGTGGTGGCGAACAGGGGAGCGTCTGGGGACCCCACGGCTCCAATAATGATTTTCTGCTGAAAGGTTCGTGGAGTGACGAAACAGGTCAAAACACACCTGAGGGACTCTGCTTCAAGTGCCATAACTACAATTTCTATGGTAAGAAGTTTGCGTCTGGTCCAATACCTTTAGGTCAGACCTCAAAGAGTGGTTTCAGTCGTAATACGGGGGGTGGAAGTTGTCTGTCGGTGCCCGATTACAACCTTCATACCGGTCACGCCCAGGATAAGCAGGTGCTCAATTTCCGTTGTAACTATTGCCATATCGCGATTCCGCATGGCTGGAAAAACAAAAACTTCCTCGCCAATCTCAATGATATCGGCAAGGAGGTGGGGCTGCCCAGCGGTGGTAATCAAGTCCGTAACAGGACCACAGCCCGTTATTATCGCGGTCCGTACTACAACGGCTCGGTGTTAAAGGTGGTGCGCTTCCGGCAGAGCGGTGAGTGGACCCACGCCAGTTGTGGTTCTGCCGGCGCGCCGGGCAACGGTTGGGTGGGTGGTAACAATAACGACGGCAACATCCCCTGGATGACTCGTCAGGGGGCGGGCGGCGAGGCATGTAATCTGTTGCCATGATTGCCAAGGCACAGCGCTATGGGCGAGTGTTGGCTTCAACTCGTCTAACCTTGGTGGGCATGGTGCTGTTGGCGATCGGCGCCGGATTGAGTTATGGCAATCCCGTTTCTACTTCGGTCTGGGTATTGGTTGCGCCGCTGGGGTTCCTCTCCCTTAACCTGTTTGCTGCAATCCTGGTTCAGCCGCGCATTAATCGTCGCGGTGGATTGCTGATGTTTCACATCGGCCTGCTCTCTGTTGTGATCCTTGCGGCCATCGGTCGCCTTACCCATTACGAAGCTCATGTTGAGCTGCTCTCAGGAGAGTCCTTTGATGCCTCCAGTGTGCTCGCGCCCAGTCAGGGCCCCTGGCACAGTGGTGAACTGGCGGCTGTTGAGTTTGTCCAAGGCCCGTATACCGTGCAGTACGGCGCCTCGCTGAAGCGCGGTCCGACCCGCAGTCACGTGATGATTCCGGATGGTAAGGGGGGCGTGAGGGAAGAGGTGGTGGGAGACGATACGCCATTGATCCTCAAGGGGTACCGTTTTTATACCAGTTTCAATAAAGGGTTTGCGCCGATCCTGACATGGACGCCTACTGATGGTGCGTCGGTAACGGGGAGTGTACACATGCCCTCATATCCGCTTTTCGAATATAAGCAGGATAACAACTGGACGCCGCCGGGTAGCAGTGAAATCAAATTCTGGCTGCGACTGGAGACCGGTTACGAGGCCGATGCCCCCTGGGTGCTGGATGGTCGTAAGGCAACCGGGGTATTGGTGGTTAACAGCGGAGAGCAGCGTTTGGAGCTACACCCTGGCGATGAGGTGGAGTTGGCAGGTGGGCGGTTGCGTTATGAAGGACTCAACAGCTGGCTTGGCTACAAGATTTTTTATGATCCAACCCTGAAGTGGCTTTTTTTCGCCGCCATTTTTGGTGTGATTGGTCTGGCGCGTCACTACTGGAGTAAGTTCGATGCCCTGCCATTGGCCGGACCACAGATGCCGCAGGATGAAGCCCCTCGAACAATAGACAAGGTGGAAAGATAGATGATGAGTGAAGCGACAGAACTGCCCTGGCTCTGGGCCGGATTGAGCGCCTATGCGCTGGCTACTGTGTTGGCGTTTCGTGGTGTGGTCGTGATGGCAAGGCGTGGCGCGATTAGCCCGCCGGTGCGCAGTAACGAGCACTTGTTGCTGTTGTTTCTGATCACGGGGGTATTGCTACTCGCGATCGCTCTTGGTGTGCGCTGGGAGCGTCTCGGCCACGGCCCCTTTATCAATCTTTTTGAATTACTCACCAGCCAGCTTTTTAGCCTGGGGCTGATTTTTTCCTTAGTCTATTGGCGCATGCCAAACCTGCGTACCAGCGCCGTGGTGGTGATGCCGCTGATCTGGGTGCTGGGTTCGTGGGTATTAACGCTTGAGCCGAGCGACAGCCATTTCCCGCCCACCTACAGTAATGACTGGCTCTGGGCCCATGTTGGTTTTGGCAAGGTGTTCCTCTCTTTCTGTCTGGTGGCGGCGGGTCTGGCGGGCATCATCCTGCTGCGCGGCATTCCTGGTCTCGGCCGCTGGTTTGCCCACATGAGTGATGCGGCGCTGGATCAGATGGCGTGGCGTTTTATGATGTTGGCACTGGTGTTTGACAGCTTGATGCTGATTGCCGGCGCGGTCTGGGCGCAGGATGCCTGGGGCCGTTACTGGCAGTGGGATGCGCTGGAGACTTCCGCCTTTATGACATGGCTCTCCATCGGCGCCGGCATTCATGTGCGATTGACCTACAAAATGCCTGTGCGGATTGGAGCGTTGGTCATTCTTGCCATCTTCGGCCTGGCCTTTGTCACCTATTTTGGTACCCCTTACTTCAGTGAAGCGGCTCATAAAGGGGTGGTGTAGTCATGAGCAGTGCAGCTGAAACAGTCATGGATAGAGCAGGCGTTGCAACAACCCTGTTGCTGTTGGCGATGATGGTGGCGATGGTGGCCGGTTTTGCCAATCGTCCGCAGTTTGAGTACAAACGTCCGGTGGCCGAAAAGATGGCAGACGCCGCCACGGATCCCAAAGGTCATGCCCAGCAGTACCGCGACAAGCAGCTCGATGAGCGCTTTCAGCAGGCGGTTGCCATGTTGCATGCCAAACAGTACGACTTCGCCATAAAGGCGCTGCACCGGGTGATCGAGCTGGCGCCCAACATGCCCGAGGCTTACGTCAACATGGGTTTTGCCCTTATCGGTAAGGAGAGCTACAAGGTCGCTGCGGACTTTTTCACCAGCGCCATTGAGATCAAACCCTACCAAGCCAACGCCTACTGGGGTCTGGCGATTTCACTGGAGCAGCAGGGTGATCTCGAAGGGGCGCTTGGCGCCATGCGCACCTTTATCCATCTCTCGCCACCCAACGATCCGTTTGTCCGTAAGGCCCGTTCTGCATTATGGGAGTGGGACTCCACCCTCAAA
>CAMTXZ010000193.1:0-1429 GCA_947085765.1 uncultured Chromatiaceae bacterium
CTCCCAGGTGTTGAGGATCTTGCCACGCAGCGGCATGATCGCCTGGAACTCGCGGTTGCGCGCCTGTTTGGCGGAGCCACCGGCGGAGTCCCCTTCCACCAGGAAGAGTTCGGTACGGTCGATATCCTGCGACGAACAGTCAGCCAGTTTGCCCGGCAGGGCGGGGCCAGCGGTCACTTTTTTACGAATGACTTTTTTACCCGCCCGCATGCGGGCATGGGCGTTGTTGATGGCGAGCATCGCAAGCTGTTCACCCACATCGGTGTGTTGGTTGAGCCAGAGGCTGAAGGCATCTTTGACCACGCCGGAGACAAACGCGGCACACTCCCGCGACGAGAGCCGCTCCTTGGTCTGGCCGCTGAACTGTGGATCGGCCAGCTTGACCGAGAGCACGTAACTGCAACGCTCCCAGACATCTTCCGGCGCCAGCTTGACGCCACGTGGCAGCAGGTTACGGAATTCGCAAAATTCACGAATGGCATCGGTCAGACCGGTGCGCAGTCCATTCACATGGGTGCCACCCTGGGCGGTGGGGATGAGGTTGTCGTAACTCTCCGTCACCATCTCGCCACCTTCCGGCAGCCAGGTGATGGCCCAATCGACGGCCTCACGCGTGGCCACCATACTGCCAACAAACAGCTCTGGCGGCAGCAGTACAAACCCTTGCAGTGCACCACCGAGGTAGTCGCTCAGACCATCTTCGTAGTGCCACTCTTCGCGCTCGTCCGACTGCTCATCAAAAAAGGTGACCCGTAGACCGGGGCAGAGCACAGCCTTGGCGCGCAATACATGTTTGAGGCGCGAGACCGAAAACTTGGGTGAATCAAAATATTTGGGGTCGGCCCAGAAGCGCACGCGGGTACCGGTATTGGCCTTGCCGACCTTGCCCACCACTTCCAGGTCAGAGATCTTCTCGCTATCACCAAAGACGATTTTATACTCTTCGCCATTGCGTTTAACCCACACCTCAAGCCGCTTGGAGAGGGCGTTGACCACCGAGATACCGACGCCATGCAGGCCGCCGGAGAATTGATAACTCTTGTTGGAAAACTTGCCACCGGCGTGCAGCTTGGTAAGGATCACCTCAACGCCAGGGATGCCCTCTTCCGGGTGGATATCCACCGGCATACCACGGCCATCGTCCTGCACCTCGAGCGACCCATCCTTATATAAGGTGATGTCGATCTGCTTGGCATGACCGGCCATCGCCTCGTCGACACTGTTGTCGATCACCTCTTGGGCGAGGTGGTTGGGGCGGGTGGTATCGGTATACATGCCGGGGCGTTTGCGTACCGGTTCCAGGCCGCTGAGGACCTCTATGGCGGAAGCGTCGTAATTGCTGCTCATGGCGAAGTTCTTGTTTTCCTGTTGTTTCTGAAGAAATAAGGGCGGCAAATGTAACATGACCTCCGCCACCGGAACAGGTTGA
>CAMTXZ010000194.1:0-35347 GCA_947085765.1 uncultured Chromatiaceae bacterium
ATCGCAAACAGTACAATGTCCGGGGGTTGCAAACTCCAGCACAATCGGCTTGCCCATCATCAGGGCCTCGTCAAGCGAGTACTGATACATTCGCTCATCAGGGTAACGATAACTGGTAATTCTGCTGAAATCACCATCCACATCTGCAAGCGTCTTAGTTTTAATCTGAGGCACCACAGAACCCACTTTCAGCACCACTTCAGGAGCAGCGCCACAGCCCACCAAGAGAAGCATCAGAATCATTGAAAAGAATCCACGCACCAACATCAATCTTTCTCCCATCCGATGCAAGTCCTATACAAATTGTAGGCCCATATCAAATTGGCAATCAAGACCAACGTGCCAAACAGTCCCATCGCAGCCAACCACGGCTTCACAATCTGCTCCACCTCATCAGGCGTCATTGACACACTAGCCATCCCACCCAACACACCAGCAATCGTAAACAACAATACCATGCCTATCAGGCCTATATTGTGTATCCAGAAATGGACTTTGACCAAAGTAATACTATAGATAGGACGCTGCACCAAACGAGGAACTATGTAATAGACCGCAGCAAAAATTGCCATCTCAACCCAGCCCAACAGATTTATATGGGTATGAGCCCGCACTATCAGATCACCATGCAGGCGATGATCAACAAAATACCTGAACTCAGCTATCCCCCCCATCAACGCGCCCCAGGAAAATCCGATAATGCTATAAATTATGCAAGCATACACAAACCACAACATATAACGGGTATAAACTTTGTCCTGTGCCCACGGCTCATTCACCACATCACCTCTCTGTTGCATTTTGTTCCCCATCCGCCGCCATACCATCTTTTTTCTCGCGAATATCCGTGTACTTCTCCTTCCAATCCATTGGAGCAACCATTTTTAAGGCCCCATCTATAAAACCTGATTTTCCTTGCGGCGGCACAGGAGAAGACGGAGAGCCCTGATCAGATATCAACTCAGAAAGAAAAATAGAAATAGGTTTTAAATCAGCGTCAGACATTCTTGCCACATACGACGCCTCTTTTGGTGAAGCACCATGATCAAGAGTTGCCGAGCCATACATTTGTTCCGGCTCACGCAAAAAGGAAAATATCCAATCAGCCGTGCGCTTACTGCCAACACCATCCAACGACAACCCCATATTGGTACCATTACGCATAGCGCGATGACAAGAGGTGCAGCGTTTTTCACGGAACAGCGCCGACCCCTTGAGCCCCTCCGTTGAAAGCTTAAAATGCGTCGTGACCTGATACATTGGCTTATCAATATTATAGCGGATAGCCTCCAGGGCGATGTAGCCCAGAACTGCGGCAACTATAAACGCCCCGAAAATGCCAAACATCACCTTCTCACCCTGCTTCAACGTCTGCTTGCTAGCCATAATATCTACCACACTCGCACTAACGGCCTTATCACCAGAAAAAAAGGGGCGGCCAGAGCCGCCCCTATTATATATTGCCAGAGCATACCCCACCCCGGTCAGTTACAACCACAACATTACGGCAAACGTTCAACCGGTATGCGAGTATTACCCATTGTAGTCCGAGGTGCCTGGGTCAAATATGCCGCAACATTGATCATATCGTCATCAGTCATCTTGCCAGCCACAATCTGCATCTGTTTCATCGGGTCATTAGCACGACTGCCGTCACGCCACTTCTTCAACTGACTAACCAGATAGACAAACTTCTGCTCACCGATGCGTGGAAACATAGGACCGACACCACGACCAGCATGACCGTGACAGGATATACAGGCAGGAATACCACGCTCAGGCACGCCATAGTTAACGATGACCTTACCAATATAGCTCTCACCTACCTCAACGCCAGACTCTTTTAAGGCGGTAAGATCAGAACCCCCGGAGGCTTCCTGCAACTGCTTGCCTTCAAATACATGGCCATCAGCCATTGAGTTGAGATGGGCAGAAACGTCACGACGGTCCTGCTCACTCAGTCCCTTAGCGTTGGCATTCATGACGTACATGGTTGTATCTTGACGTTTATCAGTTGCATAATCGCTAAGCTGCTTAACCAAGAAGGGATAGATCTGCCCGGCCAACCGTGGCGTCCCCATATCATCATTGCCCAAGCCATCTGCGCCGTGACATGAAGTACACGCTGGAACGTCACCCTTGCCGTTTTCAAAAATAGACTTACCATTGGCGTGATCAATCCCACTGCCACTTGCATGTGCTGACGGCGCTAACACCATAGCCAGAGCGACCACAGAAGCCGACCCCAATTTAATCAAATAATTACGCATAACAAAGACACCCTCCCATTTCTTGTCTTTCTTAACAGTGGTTCTTGGCGCAATACACTACACTCAAGCGCAGAGCCACGTCAAGAACACCTTGTTTCCCCATTTTTCTCATCTAACCCAGCGCCCCGCCCTCAGCTCACAATAAACCGAGCTGCAGCCGAACCTAGGAGTTTTTCTTGAGAACGAAACCAGCCAGTGCAAATGCAAATACAAACCAGAGCACATAAAGCGTAATAACATCACCTGTTTCTATCATTTTGCCTCCCCTTCTTATTAACCAACTAAATTAATCACTTTTATCAACCGACTAACGTTTGATTGGTAAAACGGATGTATAGCATGACCGCAAACTTCAATGCAAGCATCTGTACCAAAACACTGTGAGTAATTGGGTCAACAACAACCGCAACCGCAACCGCAACCGAAGACACCCTAGCACATTTTGCCACCATGAACAGCCATCTCTCCGAGATGCAGTTGCCGTCAATTTACGCTATGATTCTGCGCACAAATTTTTCAATCCAATATCAGCTTTATTGATTAGAGAGTAGCCATGGATGTTTCAAAGCTTTACCGTTACTGGGGATTTGCCGCTCTGCTCGCATGGGGGGCGCTGGCAATCAGCTTTAACCTGTTACGTTTTGACGCTTATGGTATCGACGAATCTTCGGCACGTGCGCTACTGTTGAACTGGACAGTCGCTGATCGGGTCGTTAACCCTATCGTTACGCTGGGGGCGCCTGATTTTCGCGCCCTGCTGTTTCTACCACTCGGCGCCTATTGGACCGGCAGCTTTGTGGCCGTCAAAGTTTTTATGCTGGCGGTACTGTTTGCCGCAACCACGCTGTTTTACCGCTGGAGCAGGCAACATCAGAATGGTGAGTGTGCACTGATAGCCTCAGGACTCCTGCTAATCGCTCCGCTGTCATTGATGCAGATCAACTCTGTGGGTGCCGGCCCGTTCCTGCTGCTGGGTTTTGCCGCTGGATTTTGGCTCAATGACAAATATCGTACCTCTGGCAAACCGCTGGGCGGCTGGTATTTTTGCCAGCTGTTACTTGTTATGACCCTGGTGAGCATGCATCCTGCCGGCCTCGCTTACCCATTGGCGCTTGCCTGGGAGTGGCGTACAAACCCAGTCAACACCACCCAGCAACGTCAGTTTCATATCGGCATTACGCTGACTGTAATCTTTGGTCTTTTGTTTAGCTATCTGCTAGGCAGACCGGCACTGGATTGGCTGCTCAATCCACTCACCACCCTTGGCGCGGCGATTCTGGGCCGCACCCCCGGTGATCCTAGACCACTCGAATGGGCGGCTGGCATTCTCCCCGCCCTGATTATCTGCGCCATTATCTTCTTTCAACGCAAACAATTAATGAAGAGTCTGCTGCTGCGCATGCTACTGCTAGGCACACTGATCGGCCTGGTAGCGGCCGACTACAGCTGGGCACTGGTGGTGCTGGCGCTGGCGCTCTATTGTGGCATTCAGCTTTTGATTAAGGCCAATGACCAGCTCGGTGGCCAGGGCTTTGCCGGGCAGCGCGGCATTGTGATGGTGGTCGTTTTTATCATGGCGACACTCTTCATGATGGGTGATCGCAGCTATCGCAGCAGCGTCATCAACAACACCCTGGAGCCGCATGACGACATTATCCGCGCATTGGCCGTAGAGACAGTGGATATGAAAGAGAACTTCTACACCATCAGCCAGTGGCCCGCCCGCACCATGCTCGCCACCAAACGCCCGGTCTTCCCATTGCCACCTGAATTCGAAACGGCGGAAGAGCTATTGCAGAACATTCACAATATCGACTTTATCGTCTTTGACCCTTTTGATCCAAAACACAAACAGTTTCGCGATCAGGTCTCGACCTTAAATCAGGATATTGAAACGCTGATTCAGCAACCTAACGGCGTAATCCTCAAGGCACTGCACAAGGATGAGGCTAAAGCCAAAAGCGTCAGCCCGGTCCTCTAACGCTGCTGGCAATGCGGGCAGCAGTAGGTTGCCCGCTGCCCTTGGCGTAACTGTTTGATCGCCGTACCGCACTGATGGCACGGCTCACCCGCGCGGCCGTAGACATTGAGCTGCTGCTGAAAGTAACCGGGGCGCCCGTCACCATCAACAAAGTCACGCAACGTCGTGCCACCCTGCTCAATGGCGGCCTGTAATACCTGCTGAATTGCAGCCACCAGCTGCTGACAACGTGGCCGCGACACCTTGCCCGCCAGTGTCTGCGGCTTGATACCGGCAAGAAACAGCGACTCGCTGGCGTAGATGTTGCCCACACCAACAACGGTGTGGCTGTCCATGATGAACTGCTTGATCGACTGTTTGCGCTTGCGGCAACGTTCATATAGATAGTCACCATCAAAGCCACCCTCCAGCGGTTCTGGCCCCAGGGTGCTCAACAGCGCGTGGCCAAACACATCGCCATCACACCACAACACCGCGCCAAAACGGCGCGGGTCGTGAAAGCGCAAAATAGATTTGCCATCGATCACGATATCGACGTGATCATGTTTCTCCACCGCTGTGGTGGGGTCGACCAGACGCAGATTACCGGACATGCCCAGATGAATGATGACCGCGCCATCCGCCGTGCGTAACAGCAGATATTTACCACGCCGCTCGACCCGCTCGATCACCGAACCCGGCAGATCAGTAAGCAGCGATGAGGGCACCGGATAGCGCAACGTACGGCGACGCAATATCACCTCGGTCACCGTGCCGCCCTCTACATGCGGCGCTATGCCACGTCGCGTGGTCTCAACCTCTGGCAGCTCTGGCATGGTTAGTTTGACTCATCCGGCTTAAGCTCAGGCACTGGCTCTGGAGCAGGCCACCCCAGCAGAATGTCTCCCTGCTCTGCGCCCATGCGATATTCAATCGCTGAGTTGTCGGGGATCAATACCAGCTCATCGTGACCACGCACCAACGTCAGCAGTAGTGGCGGACGATCATCGGCAAAAGTGATCATCACCTTTTCGCCGTCTTCAGTGGGCACGACTGGCTCCACCGACAACGCCCTGGCACTGCGCCAGCCATCAACCAATATCTGCATTGCGTCGGCAGAGGCCGGTGGTGTCGCGCCGCTGTAGTGCCAACCCTTGTCGTCCTGGTTGATCTCACCCAGACCCGGAATGGTGAGCGCCTTGATCTTGGCGCCCGGCGCAATCAACTGCGGCGAGACAAAGTAATTCCAGGGCGCGTCAACGGCAGTGAGTTCACTCTCGTCGACCAGATGTACCACACCATTGAGCAGCAGATAGCGGCGATGGTTGAGCGGATCGAGATTGCCAAAGCGCAGCTCCGCCCCCTCGGTGCTCAAGGTCGCCTGCGGCTGGTCAAGGCCAAACTTGGCCAGCGCCAACCCGGCCGCCGCATAACTCTGCACACTGACAACACCGAACCAGTGCAGCAGCTGCTCAACCCGAAACTGATTGGCCGCCATCACCAATGGCGCCTGCAAACTCCACACCTCACCCTCACGCTGCAACACCACTTCGCCCTGTTCGTTGGTGAGCCGCAACTGCTGCGACTGTTGTGGCGTGAGTGCCATCAGCGGTTTGCCCGTTGCCTCCTCCTGCAGGCCCGGCTCCAGCCAGACAACCGTCACCAGTACCGCCACCACCAACAGCAGCGCCAGATTAAGGAAGGTGCGCGAATTTAATTTCATCAGATCACGCCTTGCGCCGTTTCAGCCAGATCACCAGACCACTGAGCAGTAACAACAGTGGCAAGACCAGCAGAAAGCCAAAGCCGATGATGAGCGAATCGGTTTTCGACAAACTCAGCGAGGTATCCGGCGCCGTCTTGGCCGGGATCGACAACAGCTGGTCATCACGGCTCAGCCAGTTGACGATGTTCATGCCAAGATTGAGATTGCCACCGTTACCGATATAGGCGTTGGAGAGAAAATCACCATCACCAATCACAACCACCCGCTGCTCCTTGGCTGACGGTTCAACATCACCCTTCTCTGTTTCATGATGTTCATGATGTTCATGATGTTCATCATGAGGTGTGCGTGTGGCGCTGACACCAATCGTCAGCGGCCCCGCAATATCCTTGCTGGTATCAAAGTCGATCTCACCGGCCAACACCCCCGTCTCCGACCAGCTCTTCTCGGTTGTTGTCAAAAAGCTTTCACCCTGCCAGCCAGTGCGTGGCTCAAAGGTCAGCCCCGCCGCCATCGGGAAGATCGTCAGCACATTAAAATCTTTTGTCACCGGATGCATGCCGTACTCACCAACAATCGCAAAGGTAGGATTATTGATGGCAAACATCTGTGTTGTTGGATCAACAATCGTACCGGGTTGCAGCGCCACGCCCACCTGATCCGCCACCGCATCCAGCCCAAACAGACCATCAGGATCGGCCAGCCACAACAGATTGCCGCCGCGATGCAGATACTCATTAATCAGTGTCACCTCGCCCGGCAGATAATTCACCTGCGGCCCGGCGATCACCAGCACAGCCGTGTTGTCAGGGATCAGCGGTTGTGTCGCCAGATTTATCCCCTTGAGCTTCAGCCCCTTCGCCTCCAGCTCCGTTGCCCAGGTCTGCAAATCGTGGTTGGCCTGGCCAAACGGGCTGCGCTCGCCATGTCCCTCGAGGAATACCAGCCAACGCTCCTCGCTACGGCTCAGCCGTTGCAAAACATTGGTGATGCTCTGTTCATCCATGGTCGCCAGCTTCTCGCTGCGCCCCTGATACTCAAACACCATCTCACCATTCATGGTGATGGCCAGTTTGCGCACCAGATCAGGATCGGTATCGGGGTTGATAAACTCCAGCTGCATATCCGCCTTATGGCGCTGGTAACGACGCAGCACCTCCTCGATGCGCTGTTTCAACGGCCCCATCTCCGTCACAAACACCTTCACCTTGAGCGGTTCTTTGATCTCTGACAGCACCGCCACGCTCGGCGCAGAGAGGGTATTGCGACCATTGGCGGTCCAGTCGGCCTGGTAATGATAGCGGGTGCTAAGCCACGCCAATATGCCAATCACGCCCACAAACAGCGTCACAAACAGGATGTTTTGCAGCCTGATGTGGCGCCGTGATTTTACAGTTACCTTCATGACGTTTAGTTCCTTAGTGCTGCAGACGATCGGCATCGAGACGACGGATGCTCAGACCGATAAAGACAGTGACAAACAGCAGGTAATAGATCACATCGCTGCTATCAAACACCCCCCGCAACATCGGTTCAAAATGGCGCAGGATCGAGAGGTAGGCAAACAGGCCGCTGATATGGCCGGCCTCATTACTGCCCGCCCAGTCGATGATCCACAACATCAGCAACACACCAAAGGTGCTGATGGCCGCCACCGTCGGTTGGTCCGTGAGCGTCGACATAAACAGCCCGACCGCCGCAAAACAGGCCAGCAACAATACCAACCCCAGCAGCGCCGAGGCCAGCAGACCCAAGTCGAGTGAACCGCCCAGCAGCAACGACAGTGGCATCAACGCCAGCATCGCCACCATGATCAGCAGAAAACCCATCACGCCAAGAAACTTGCCGATCACAATCTCGCTCATCGACAGCGGCGCCGAGAAGAGCAGCGCCAACGTCTGGGCGCGGCGCTCCTCACTCACCAGCCGCATGGTCAGTAGCGGCACAACCAACAGCAAAATAATCGTGGCGTTGCCAAAGATCGGCGCCACTACAATTTCGGTCACACCCGGCGCGCCGGCCATGCCCAGCAGCTGCGACTGCACCTCCATGTAACCATCCAGCTGACTCAGAAACAGATAGGCCAGGATCAGCTGCACCACCGCCAGGATCGACCACGCCAGCGGCGACAAAAACAGGCTGCGCAGTTCACGCGCCGCAATGGTAAAGATCATCATGCTGCTGCCTCCGTCGATTCACTCACCGCGCCAATCTCTTCCGTCGTGATATCCACAAACACCTGCTCCAGGGTGACACGCTCCGGCGCCAGCTCATACAGACCCCAATCGTTCTGCACCGACAGCTGCACCAGCCGTTCGGACAGATCACCCCCCTGCGCCGTAGCGATGCGGAAGCGGCCATCGGCCAACGCCGTCACCTCATTTACCCCCGGCAGCTGTTGCAGCTGACTCAATTCCGGCGGACGCCGTAACGCCAGCTGTAGGCTTGACCCCTGCATACGCTGCTGCAACCCTTCAATGGTGTCGTGCAGTACCAGCTTGCCGCGATTGATGATCTGCACGTGATCACACACCGCCTGCACCTCCGGCAAAATATGAGTGGAGAGGATGACGCCGTGTTCGCTACGCAGCTCACGAATCAAGGCGCGGATCTCGCGGATCTGGATCGGATCAAGCCCCACCGTCGGCTCATCAAGAATGACAACCGCCGGGGAATGGATGATCGCCTGGGCGATACCGATGCGCTGACGAAACCCCTTGGAGAGATTGCCAATCAGCCGTTTACCGACTTCAGTCAGGCCACAACGCTCCTTGGCGCTATTGAGTGCCTCACGGCACTTACCCTTGGCAATACGATTGAGCCGGGCGCAGTAGAGCAGATACTCATCCACCGTCAGCTCACGGTAGAGCGGTGGCTGATCCGGCAGATAACCGAGCTGCGCCTTGGCCTCTTTTGGCTTATCCAGCAGATCGATGCCGTTGATCAACACCCGCCCGGCCGTGGGCGCAAGATTGCCACTGAGCATCTGCATCGTGGTTGACTTGCCAGCGCCATTCGGGCCGAGAAAACCCAGCACCTCGCCCCGTCGCACCTCAAAGCTGATGTTATCCACCGCACACAGATGGCCGTAGTAGCGGCTCACCTGCTCCACCTGAATCAAAATATTATCGCTGCTAGTCATGGTCACAGTTTTTTTGAATGAATATTCGTACTTGAGGGGAGCCACCAAGCTGCAACGACAAGCGCAGGCAGGGGCCGTATAATTCGCTGCATATGATGACACAAACCACTAAAAGTTCCTGCTTCCGCCGCCATGACCCCGCGTAATATTTTGCTCGGCGTCGACACCGGCGGCACCTTCACCGACTTTGTGCTGTTTGATGGCGCAAGGCTCACGGTGCATAAACGGCTCTCCACCCCGCACGCCCCGGAAGAGGCGATCCTGCTGGGCATCGCCGATATGGGTTTGGACGCCACCACGCTGAGTGTTGTACACGGCTCCACCGTCGCCACCAATGCCGCACTCGAAGGCAAAGGGGTGCGCACCGCCTTCATCACCAACCACGGTCTGGGTGACATGCTCACCATCGGCCGTCAGGCGCGCCGTGAACTCTATAACCTGCAACCCAAACCGGTCGCACCCCCGGTACCGCAGGCGCTATGTTTGGAAACAGGCGGACGTGTCGGCGCCGATGGCAGCACCATCGAACCACTCACGGCCGACGATCTCGCCCTACTACGCCAGCAGCTGCAACAGCTCCAGCCCGAAGCCGTCGCCATCAACCTGCTCTTCTCTTTTCTTGACGACAGTCACGAAAAGGCAATCGAAGCGATTGTGCCAGAGGGGATCTTTGTCTCACGCTCCTCCGCCATCCTGCCGGAATACAAAGAGTATGAACGGGGCATCACCACCTGGCTCAACGCCTGGGTCGGGCCACTGGTGCAGCGTTACCTGCAACGCTTGCAACAAGGTCTGCCCACGGCGCAGATCAGCGTGATGCAGAGCAGTGGTGGCACCATCGCCGCCGAACTGGCCGGGGCGCGGGCGGTACAGATGCTGCTCTCCGGTCCTGCCGGTGGCCTGGCCGGCGCACGTTTTGTTGGCCAGCGCGCCGGGCGCGAAAAACTGCTCACCTTCGACATGGGCGGCACCTCCACCGACGTCGCGCTGATCGACGGCGAACCACGCCTCACCAACAGCGGCCAGATCGGCCCCTGGCCAGTCTCAGTGCCGATGGTCGACATGCACACCATCGGCGCCGGCGGCGGCTCCATCGCTTATATAGATGAAGGTGGCCTGTTACAGGTCGGGCCACAATCGGCAGGCGCCGCCCCCGGCCCTGCCTGTTATGGTCGTGGCGGAGAACAACCCACCGTCACCGACGCCAATCTGGTGCTGGGCCGCTTGCGCCCCGACGCCTTCCTCGGCGGCAAGATGCAACTCAATGCCGACGCCGCGCGCAACGCCGTCGCCACGCTCGCCACACCGTTGGGACTGAGCATCGAAGCCACCGCACAGGGCATCATCCAGATCGCCAACGAACACATGGCCCAAGCGCTGCGTGTCATCTCCATCCAGCGCGGCATCGATGCACAAGGATTCACACTCATGCCGTTTGGCGGTGCCGGTGGTCTGCACGTCTGCGCCCTCGCCGAAACATTGGGACTGCATGAAGCACTGGTGCCCGTACACGGCGGCGTGCTCTCCGCGCTCGGCATGTTAGTCGCACGCCGCAGCCGTGAACTCTCCCGCACCCTCGCCAGCAACCTAGACGCCGTAGACAACACAACGCTGGAAAATTATTTCAGCGAATTAGAAAACACCGCCCAACAGGCACTGCAACAAGAAGGCATCGCCACCAATGCCATCACCATCAAACGCAGTGTCGACCTACGCTATCGCGGCCAATCCTCCACCATCAACATCCCCTGGCAAGAAAACACTCAGGATGAATTTCACCAAGCCCACCAACAACGCTACGGCCACCGCCTACATCAAGCAGTAGAGCTGGTCAACATCCGTATCCGCGCCGAAGGGCCAGCACCCGAGATTGAATTGCCACCACTCACCACCACAACAGCCGCAATGCCACAGCAGCAGGTCGAACTGTTTGGCATCAGTGGCAAGGTTAATGTGTGGCAACGCGAAACATTAATGGCCAGACAAAAAATCACCGGTCCAGCACTGATCACCGAGGCTGTGGCGACTACGTTTATTGATGAGGGGTGGAGTTGTGTGGTGGATGGGCTTGGGAATCTACTGCTCAGTCAGTAGTGTCGGGTTACGCTGCGCTAACCCGACCTACGTCACTTCCTCTTGAGACCATGAAGGAATCAGATGTCAGAACAAGAATTAAATTGCTGGATATGTGGTGGCAAACCCAACAGCAGAGAACACAAAATAAAAAAATCTGATTTAAAGATTCAATACCCTAACGTAAGTCAATTCCAGCCTGTTTTTCATAGAGTTAATGGTGCAAATAAAAGATCAATTGGCAGCACTCAGGCGAATGCATTTAAGTATCCAAAGTCTATATGTTCTAATTGTAATGGAGCATTAACGCAACCACATGACTGCTCATGGGAAAAACTATCTAACTTCATGTCTAATCATGCGATAGAAATACAAAACAGCAATACAATAGAGCTTGCAACTGTATTTGAACGTGAATTGAAAGAAAATGTAATTAATATCCAGCTATTTTTCGCAAAACAATTTGGCTGTAAAATTACAGAATCTGAACTTGAGTTTGATCTTACTGAAATTGGTAAATCAATACGCTTACATACAGAGATTGCATCTTTATATATTAAGATTCGCTGCAGTGATAATGGAAAATCAAAATCATATACTGCTGCTTCAGATATCGAAGCATGTAAATTAAAAGATGGTTCGCTGCTCTACATCCACTTCTTTTATACGTTTGGTAACTTCACTGTCGACATATTGTATTGCACTGCTCCGGAAGAATTTTATCTAACAGACTATTTCTTACCATGCACGGTAGTAAATAAAATAAATTTAGGTCCATAGGATGCGCTGAGGTACGAAGCGCATCGTTCGAGTTACTCGACTGATGCGCCTCCTGCGTCGGCACATCCTATTTCTGCGGCAACACTATCCTTCTGCTTCCTTAAACATCAACATCCATCGTTGCCAGGTCGTATCAAATGAAGCGCGTAGGATGGGTAAAATGAAATATAACCCATCAACACTGATATCAAAATATACAGGATGAATATTGAAGCACCATGACCCATGTTTTGCGTGACCTGTTATCGAGAATGATGGGTTACGCTGCACTCCACCCATCCTAATGGCTTTTCAACCTACGCCACTCTACGCGCAACCACCAACGACCTGACCAGCAGATACAACACTACACCGTTTAACAGGTGCCACATAAAGTGTGTGCCGATGGCAACGGTTTCACACACTGCTGCATCCAAGGTTCTAAACCCCAACGACAGACAAAACACCGCCGCACCAAGCAGTAGCGATGAACGTGCATTCTGACTCGATAGATAGTGAAAGCCGCCCAACAGCAACAGCACCGAGATCGCGGGCAGGTACATGACGGAGCCATTCAGCGGCAACGGGAACTGTAGCGCGACTATGCTTGCCACCAAAAACAGCGCCACAACGAGGGCGCTGCTCAACGCAGACCAGCGGATCACCCGGCGGCAATATAGCCAGAGGAAGGTGAGCTGGAACAGAAAGATCGGGATGACATCGAGCCACTTGGCCCACTCTGTGGCGTAGGTATGAAACAGGCCACTGCCAATACCGATGGTGGCGATGAGCAGCACCAGAATTTTATGGCTGCCATCTACCGCCGCACCACGCTGCAACAGTCGCCACGCCACAAAGGCGGCGATCAGAAACGATAGATTACTCAGCGCATTGAGTGGCTCTGCCCACAGGCCCGGCCCGAGTCGTTCACAGTAGTTGTCAATCATCCTGCGCTACCTTTCCTAAATAATTTCACAGACAAATGCAGCGGCAGCCAACATTACGTGGCTGCATGATAGGGTTTTGGTTTGTGGGAGCATAACGCACGCTTAGCATTATTGGTAAAGCGGGATGGATGTAGCTGGCGGATTTCGAAGATCTGCGGCGCCGTGGCGGCCGTTAATCACCAATAAGAATACGGCAGGTCTCGGTGGCCCAGGCGATCGATTGCAGATAGGCGTCCATGATCACTTCACGTGGTAACTCGCTGTGCAGCACCTCGTCCCATTCACTGGATTCGTAGTGCAGTACCATTTCAAGAATTTTGCCGGGTACGCCTTGGTGGTTCAGCAGTGCGCTATTGACCTCGTCAGACATAAACAGCATCTCGAGCACTTTGTTCATCTCCATGTCGAGCAAGGCGTCGAGCACCGAGAGCAGGCCGACGGTAAAACAGACCTCTTCGGCCGGATAGCCCATCGCCTTGGCCAGGATCTCACTCATCTTGGCACGCACGACGGCGGTCACCATCAACTCCACGGGTTTATCGTCAAACCGTGACAGTACCAGCAGCGTGGCCCAGCGTTTGATGACGTTGGTACCAAGAAAAACCACAGCACGCTGGATCGAATCGATCGGCTTGGGCAGGGCAAAAAAGGAGGAGTTGATGTAACGCAGCAGTTTGTAACTGAGCCCTACATCGTGACCAATCAGCAGATCAAGCTTGGGCACCGTGACATCCGGATGTTGCAGTTCGGCCAGTAGTTTCACCAGTGTTATTTGATTGCCGGGCAGGCGCTTGCGTTTGATGATTTTGGGGCGGGAGAAGAAGTAACCCTGAAAATAGTGGAGGCCAAGATCACGACAGAGCTCATACTCCTCATGCGCCTCTATCTTCTCGGCCACCAGCTTAAGCTGTGGGTATTCAGTTAGCGCCGCCACATGGTAGCGCAGCTCGTCTTCGCTGATGGCCTGAATGTCGAGTTTGATGATGTGCACCAGCGACAGCAGCGGAATCGCCGCCTCACTGTAGGCAAACTGTCCCAGCGCGATGGTGTAACCCTGCTGGGCAAGCTGCGTCACCCCGGCTATCAGCTCCGCGTCGATCTCTATATTTTTCGATACCTCAATCACCACCCGATCACTGGGCAACGGCAGCGGATATTTGCCCGTGAGAAAACTACGCGAGAGGTTGATGAAGGCCAGGCGGTTGCCCACCAGACTGTCGATACCAACCTCGATGAAGGCGTTGAGCAGAGTTTGAGAGGTGGCCACATCGCCATCCGGAAATATAGCGCGATTCTCATCGTCCGAGCGATGCAGCAGCTCATAACCAAAGACATGCTGGGTACGGTTATAGATCGGTTGGCGGGCGATGAATATATCAGGCATTGAAAGCTCTGCTCTTTATGACCACTGGCGTACCTGATATATCGGCCAGAACATGTGATTCACGACACATTTTATCGCCCAGCCGGCGTTACCCGCAGGCCCGACTAAAGCAACAGCAGTGTCGCCAGCCCCAAAAAGACCGAGAAGCCGACCACGTCGGTGATCGTTGTCAGTACCACTGAGGAGGAGAGTGCCGGGTCGGCGCCAAAGCGGCGCATCAGCAATGGGATGGTGGCGCCCGCCAGCGCTGCCATGATCATATTAACGATCATGGCGATGCCGATGATAAGGCCGATCATCAGCTCGCTAAACCAGAACCCCGCCACCACACCCACCACAATGGCCCACAACACGCCGTTGAGGGCGCCGACTGCCAGCTCTTTGGTGAGGATACGTTTGGCGTTGGCCGAGTCGATATAACCCAGCGCCATACCGCGGATCACCAGGGTCAGGGTCTGGCTGCCGGCGATACCGCCCATGCTGGCCACAATCGGCATCAACACCGCCAGCGCCACTACCTGTTGGATGGTGGCCTCAAACAGACCAATCACCCAGGAGGCGAGAAAGGCGGTGAGCAGGTTGATGCCGAGCCAGATACCGCGCCGCCGTGAACTGGTGACCACCGGCGCAAAGATGTCATCCTCTTCATCCATACCGGCCATGCGCATGATGGAGTGTTCGGCCTCATCGCGGATCACGTCGACCACGTCATCGATGGTGATACGGCCCAGCAGTTTGCCGTCATCGTCGACCACGGGGGCTGAGATCAGATCACGAAACTCGAAGATCTCTGCCACCTCACGCGCGGGCATCAGTGCAGGGATCGGGTCGATATCCTTCACCATCACCCGGCCGACACTCAGGCTTGGGTCTTTGGTGAGCAGATCAGAGATAGAGAGCAGACCGATGTAACGGTCCGCGCGGTTGACCACCACCAGATAGTCGGTCATGCGCGGAATCTCACCGCGCAGCCGCAGGTAGCGCAACACCACATCCAGCGTGACATTAGGCCGCACGGTGATGGTATCGATGTTCATCAGACCGCCGGCGGTATCTTCCGAATAGGCCAGCATCGTCTCCAGCCGTTCGCGGTCCTGGCTGCCCATCGAGGCCAACACCTCCTGGATCACGATATCGGGCAGATCCTGTAGCAGATCCGCCAGATCGTCCGTCTCCATGGTCTCGGCCGCGGCCACCAGCTCGGCCGGGGCCATCTGCCGGATCAGCTTGGCGCGTACATCGTCGTTGACGTAGGTAAGAACCTCCCCGTCTTTGTCCGGCTCCACCAGCTCCCACACCAGTTCACGTTCACTGGGGTGCAGCGATTCGAGCAGATGGGCGATTTCGGCAGGGTAGAGTTCGTTGACCATGCGCCTGATATTGACCAGACGGCCACTCGCCAACGCCTTGGCAAACCGTTGCAGGCGCGTCTGTGACTGTTCGTTATCAGGGGAGTCAGACATAGGCGGCGATCATCGCGTCAAAAGGCGGAATGGAGGCCGGAATTTTAAGGGGAATAAGAACTTAGCGCCACCCTTTATTGACAGATGTAAGATTGTTTACGATATTGTTTACGATCTGGTTAGCCACTGTTCAGCCGCTCAACCAGGGTCTCAACCTCCACCATCGAGTCGAGCTGCAGGACCCGCCGCACCTTTTTGGCCAGCACATCCACATCACTCTCCTGCACGATACGTTTCACCTCCGGCACCATGGCCGGCTGCATACTGAACTGGCGCAGCCCCAACCCCAGCAGCAGCCGGGTATAACGCGGCTCCCCCGCCATCTCGCCACACATGGAGACGGGAATGCCGGCCTTGCGCCCGGCCTTGATGGTCATGCTGATCAACCGCAGCACCGCCGGGTGGGTCGGCTGATAGAGGTAGTTGACGGCGTTGTCGAGCCGGTCCGCCGCCAGTGTGTACTGCACCAGATCGTTGGTGCCGATCGAGAAGAAGTCGAGATATTTGGCAAAGGCAGCAGCCGAGAGCGCCGCCGCCGGTACCTCGATCATGCCACCAATAGCAATCAACTCATCAAAGGCCTTGCCCTCCTGGCGCAGCTCCACCTTCACTTGCTCAATCAGCTCCAGCGCCTGATGCAGCTCCTGCATGCTGGTCAGCATCGGGATCATCAAACTCACCGGCCCCTCCGCCGCCACCCGCAAGATCGCCCGCAGCTGCGGCTTGAAGAGCGATGGGTCACGCAGACAGAGGCGGATGGCTCGCAACCCCAGGGCTGGATTGGTAGTCACGGTGCCACGCACCTCCTGACGCCGATCCGCATGCAGCTCTTTATCAGCCCCCAGGTCGAGGGTGCGGATCGTCAACGGTGTACCGTTTAGGGCGCGCACAATTTCCCGATAAGAGTCGAGCTGCTCCTGCTCGTCAGGCAGTTCACGCCGATTCATAAAGAGGTACTCGGTACGATAAAGCCCCACCCCCTTGGCCGCGACCCGCGCCAACATCACCATATCCTCCGGCAGCTCGACATTAGCCAGCAGCGTTACCACCGTGCCATCGAGAGTGACAGCGGGCAGCTCCTTGAGCTTGCCAAGTTCCGCCGAATGGTGTCGCTCTTGTGTCTGACAGTTACGATAATGTTTGAGGCTGCGCTCATCAGCGCCCGCAATCACCACGCCATGGTGGCCATCCACGACCAATGACTCATCCTGCACCAGATAACGCAGCACATTTTTAACCCCGACCACCGCCGGGATGCCCAGACTGCGCGCCAGGATGGTGGTATGGGAGGTTGGTCCGCCATGTTCGGTCACAAAGGCAACAATGCCCTCATGCTGCAGCGTGACCGTATCGGAGGGGGCCAGATCGTCAGCGATAATGACACACCCGGCAAGGTTGCCATCACCATTGCCGGAGAGCCGCTCGCTCTGCTTGAGCAAGATTCGCTGAATGCAGTTGACCACATGGTCAACATCATCCTTGCGGGTACGCAGGTAAGGATCATCCATCGCCTCAAACACCGCCACCAGGGAGTCGCGCTGTAACTTCAGCGCCCACTCGGCGTTACAGCCAAGGCGACGAATCAGTTCGATCGGTTCACTGGCGAGCGCCCTGTCGGCCATCATCAGCAGATGGGTATCAAAGAAAGAGGCGATATCAACGGGGGTATCGAGCGGGATCTTGCTGCGCATCACTGCCAGATGCTGCCGAGCGGTGACCAACGCCTGGTTAAACCGGTCAACCTCGGCCTCAATCAGGTGTGGAGGGATCGAGGACTCGCGAATATTAAGCTGATTACGCTGCAACAGGTGGACCTTGCCGATGGCAATGCCGCGTGAGACGCCGACCCCTTTAAGCTCAAGTGGTCCCATATTATTAACCTGGAAACTTCATAGATAGCCGCCGCGGCAGAAAGAGATGGAAAAGCAGCGCTGCGGACAACGAGAGCTGACAACTACGGCAAGGGATGCCATGCAGTGCCGGTTCAACGCTCTGATGCTCCATCTTCCCGCTCCTTGCCTCTGTGTCAGTGGTGAATAGATCCGGCTAGAGGATCTATCAACAGGATCGTAATTACTCCGCCTCCCCAAAACGCTCCGCAATCAGCTGTTCCAGCGCCGCCATCGCCTGCTCCTCATCTGCCCCCTCGGCCGTCAGCTCGAGCATCGAGCCACGGCTGGCAGCCAGCATCATCACCCCCATAATGCTCTTGCCGTTGGCGCTGCGGTTACCTTTGCGCATGGTGATTTCGCTGGTAAAACCGGCCGCCGTTTTGACAAACTTGGAAGCGGCGCGGGCATGCAACCCCAGCTTATTAATAATTTCTACCGTTCTATTAAGCACATGTCATCCATATCACACATAAAAATACCATCACGACCACCGCTCACCGCCTTGTTGGCCAACTCTCGCAGTGACAGTGCCGGGTAGTTGAAGACCCGCACCAGCATGGGCAGATTCAGACCTGCCACTACCATTACATTCGGCTCGCCAGCCAGACGGTTGGCAACATTACTCGGCGTCGAGCCGTACATGTCGGTCAGCACCAGCACCCCGGCACCCCGGTCAAGACGCCGTAGCGCCGCCATCGCCCTGTCGTAGAGCGATTCCGGGGTAGAGCCCGGCGAGACCGGCAACAGCTCCAGCGCCATCGGGCACATCTCCAACATCAGCGACGCGGTATCGGCCAGGGCGGCGCCGATGGTCTCGTGGCTGATAATCAGCAGCCCGGTGGTCACAGAGATAGCTCCCGATGCCGCAGCAAGACATCAAAGTCGAACGGAGAGAAGTGCTCATGCAGCCGTTGGGCCAGATAGACCGAGCGGTGCTGGCCACCGGTACAGCCAATCGCCACCGTCATATAGGTACGGTTATCCGCCTGAAAGGCGGGGATCCAGCGTTCCAGAAAACGCTCGATATCCTGGTACATCTCATTGACCTCCGGCTCTTTGCTGAGAAACAGTTGCACACCTTCATCCATGCCCGTTAGTGCCCGCAGTTGCGGATCCCAGTGCGGGTTTGGCAGACAGCGGACATCAAAGACATAGTCGGCATCCACAGGAATACCATGTTTGAAACCAAAGGAGAGGAAGGTCAGCGTCAGTGTCTTGTTTTCACTCACCATCTGGGCGCGAATGATATCGCGCAGCTGATGAATATTGGTGCGGCTGCTGTCGATACACCAGTCGGCGTTGATCGCCACACCGCTAAGCAGCTTACGCTCCTGCTTGATCGCCTCGGCCAGCGAGGTGCCCGCCTTGGTGAGTGGATGTTTGCGGCGTGTCTCGCTGAAACGTTTAATCAGGGTATGGTCATCGGCCTGCAGAAAGATGATATCGCACGTCAGTCCCAAGGCACGAATCTGGCCTACCAGATCGGCAAAACTGGCAAAGTCATTATTGAGGTTACGGGCATCGATACCCACAGCAGCACGCTGGTACTCGCCCAGCGCGCCCTGCGCCATCTGGACGGCAAACTCCTTGAGCAGACTCAGCGGCAGATTGTCGATGCAGTAGAACGACAGATCCTCCAGGGTGTGCAGCACCACACTTTTACCGGAACCCGATAGGCCACTGACAATCACCAGTTTCATACATGTTCCTCCCTCATAAGCGCACTCTGACAAGCCTCAAACTCAGCAGCACCATTGTACCCCTGTTGCCAGAGACGGTTGAGACGCACCGCCGTCTCCACCAGCAACGGCAGGTTACGCCCCTGGCCGCAGGGCAATAACAGCTCCCTGACGCTCACCCCCAGCAGCCTCCAGTCACGCTGCTGGCACACCAGCCGGTCGTACAGTTTGGGTTGATGATCATCCGCCGTTTCGAGGCTGAGTACCAGACCCAAACAGACCTGCTGGCAGAGTGCCTGTTCACCATACAGACGCGCCAGATCGACCACCCCCAGACCATAAACCTCAATGAATCCGGCACAACCAGGGCGGCAACTGCCCAGCAACTGACCTTCGGCAGCCACCAGCTCCACCTGATCATCCGCCACCAGAGAGTGGCCGCGATCCACCAGCCCCAGCGCCAGATCACTCTTGCCACTGCCACTGCTGCCCAACAACAGCACCCCCATCCCAAACACCTCAACCAGGGTGCCATGAACCGCGATAGCGGTGTCCGTCGAGTCCATGCGGGATGAGTGGTTCATGAGAGGGTGAATCAAACTTAAGCGTCGGCCTGGTCGTCAGCCGGGGACCAGCGTGAAACCACTGCGGCAACCTGCTCCGGCGTCGCCGCATGACGCAGCTCATTACGGGTGTCGGCATCACTGAACATCTCTGCCAGCGCCGCCAGCAGCCGCAGATGCTCCTCGGTTGAGCGCTCCGGCACCATCAACGCCACGACCAGATCAACCGGATCACCATCAATGGCGTCGTAGTCGATTGGCTCGGCAAACTGCACCAGGATGGCAACAGTCCGGGTAAGGTTGCTGAAACGGCCATGGGGGATGGCTATCCCATGCCCCAGCCCGGTACTACCAAGCCGTTCACGGGCGATCAGGCCATTAAATATTTCAGACTCTGACAGTGGCGCCCCCGCCTCCACCAACAGTGCACTCAAAACATCCATGGCACGTTTTTTACTGCTGACAGCCACATCACAATAGATATGTTGGGCCGTCAATAACGTTGAAATTTCCATCTTGGTTTGTTTTTACCTTCTGTACGGCGCTACATCAACCGCTTACGCTCATTGGAAGGGGGAATAGATAGCGCTTCCCGATACTTGGCTACCGTACGTCGCGCAATGTTAATCCCCTCACCCTCAAGGATCTGGGCGATCTTGCTGTCACTCAGCGGCTTGCCTTGATTCTCTGCCGCCACCAGTTTTTTGATCAAGGCACGAATCGCCGTAGAGGAGCACTCGCCCCCTTCGGCAGTGCCCACATGGCTGGAAAAAAAGTATTTCAGCTCAAAGATACCGCGTGGAGTATGCATATATTTTTTAGTGGTCACGCGCGAGATGGTCGACTCATGCATGCCAAGCTCTTCGGCGATAGTATGCAGCACCAGCGCCTTCATCGCCTCCTCGCCAAACTCCAAAAAGCCGCGCTGCCGCTCAACGATAGCGGTCGCCACCTTAAGCAGTGTCTCGTTACGGCTGGAGAGACTTTTGATAAACCAGCGCGCCTCTTGCAGCTGGTTACGCAGATAGGTGTTGTCGCTGCTGCTATCGGCACGACGGATCAGGCCGGCATACTGGGTATTAACACGCAACCGTGGCATCGCATCGGCATTCAGCTCAACACGCCAGGTCTCGTTGAGCTTCTTCACAAAGACATCCGGGACGATATATTCCGCCTGTGTCGAATCGATGCTGTTACCCGGCCGGGGGTTGAGTTCCTGGACCACCAGAATAGCCTGCTGCAACTCTTCACGGCTCAGCTTCATCTTACGCATGATCTGGTTATAGTCACGACCACCGAGCATATCGAGGTAGTCACGCACCAGGACGATGGCCGCTTCAATCTCCGGCACCGCAGTGTCGAGTGTTTGTAACTGCAACAGCAGAGACTCGCGCAGATCGCGGGCGCCCACACCGATCGGGTCAAAATTCTGGATGCGGTGCAGCACCGCCTCAATCTCATCCAGCTCCACCTCTACGCCCTCTTCAAGCACTAAGCTGGCGCAGATATCTTCCAGCGAACTGGTGAGATAACCCTCCTCATTGATCGAGTCGATAATCGTCTCGGCAATCTGCATATCAAGATCACTAAAGGGGGTCAGACGCATCTGCCACAACAGGTGCTCTTGCAGGCTCTCGCCACTATCGGCCCGATTTTCAAAGCCACTATAGTCATCATCACCTGAGCTACTGGAGGCGCTGCTGCTGGGCAGGATACTGTCATAGACATCTTCCCAGTTGCTATCAACCGGCAACTCATCGGGCATCTCGGTGGCCTGCAGATCCACCGCGGAGTCCTGACTTGCGGCCGGGACGGGCACATCGGTCAACTGTTCGTGCTCACTGGCAGAGTTGTATTCAGTTACCGGCGGCGCCTCCATATCACCGCTCTCCCAATGGTCGTCGGAGCCATCTGCCGGGGCGGAATTTTCGTTGACCTCAAGCAGCGGATTGCTCTCGAGGGCCTCCTGAATTTCAGCCTGCAGATCAAGCGTCGACAACTGCAGCAGGCGGATCGCCTGTTGCAATTGTGGTGTCATGGTCAGCTGTTGGCCGAGGCGAAGTTGAAGTGATTGTTTCATCTATTGGAGTTATCTCAATACTACTAGCGATCGCTCATGTGTGGATCATTCATCTGGCAAGACCAGCAGTCTACCGCAGTTGCCTGCGGGATACAGTCTTGAATTTCAGAGCCGAAAATGCTCACCCAAATAGACATGCCGCACCTGTTCATTAGTTAGGATATCGTCCGGCGCACCCTGAGCAATAACCCGTCCCTCACTCATGATGTAGGCACGTTGACAGATACCCAGCGTCTCGCGCACGTTGTGATCGGTAATCAATACCCCAATGCCCTTCTCTTGCAGCTGACCGATGATACGCTGAATGTCGATCACCGAGATCGGATCGACCCCCGCAAAAGGTTCATCGAGCAGAATAAAATCAGGACGCATCGCCAGGGCGCGGGCGATCTCAACACGGCGACGCTCACCACCGGAGAGGCTCATGCCGAGGCTGTCACGGATGTGGCCGATATGCAGCTCATGCAGCAGCCCCTCCAGCATCTCCTCGCGCTGCTGACCATTCAGGCCACGCTGGGTCTGAAGGATCGCCATGATGTTATCAACCACGCTGAGTTTGCGGAAGACTGACGCCTCCTGCGGCAGATAACCGATACCGAGACGGGCGCGGGCATGCATCGGCAGCGCCGTGATATCACGATCGTTAATATAGAGCCGCCCCTTGTCACACGGGATCAACCCCACAATCATGTAAAAACTGGTGGTCTTGCCGGCGCCATTGGGGCCGAGCAGCCCGACCACCTCGCCACTTTTCACCTCCAGCGAGACACCGTCAACCACCGAGCGGCCACGATACCCCTTGAATATATTCTCGGCCCCCAGAACACTCACGGCTTACCAACCGCTTTAGTGTCGGGACTGGATTGGGAGTTGGGTTGGGGAGTGCGCGGCTGGATCACGATATGGACCCGCCCGCTCTTTCCGTCAGGGGCCACCGACTTGCCCGCCCGCACCACCTTTTTTTCCGCCTCATACTCAATGCGGTTGCCGGAGAATTGGTTTTCGCCCTGCCGGAAGCGGGCCTGACCATCCATGATCACCAGCGATTTCGGGGCCACATATTCGATCCGCAACGCCTCACCCGAGGCATCCTTGCCCGCCTCTGGCGACTGCTGATCAAAACGTGCCGGAGTACCTTTGGCAACGATTGTCTGCACCTCCTGACGGTTGCGTGTTTTGATCTCCAGGGTATCGGCCTTGAGTGTCGCCATCCCCTGCCTAAACAGAACATTACCCTGATAGGTGCTGATGCCCTTGGCATCATCAATGTTGAGGCTATCCGATTCGATATAGATCGGCTCATCCCGTGGCGCTACCGCAACCGGCTCGGCGGCCGCTGCTGCCAGCGAGCAGAGCCCCAACAGCAGCCAACCTACCCTGGCGGCACTGATACTGCGCTTGACCATACTCATATTACCGCTCCCGAACATACTCACCACGTACAGCGGCCAGCAGCTCTATCTGCCCCGCCTTAAGATCGATCTTCAACCCTTGCGCCCGGGTGATGCCGTGACGCTCGCGAATCTCCACCGGCTGATCCGATTCAGCGCGCTGCTCGTCTACGTAGACCCATAAATCACGGGTCTGCAACTCAAGCAGCACCTTATCTGATCCATCAAAATGGTGGGCCTGCACAGCGCCCTCCAGCAGTGCCAGCGAGCCATCATTATAGAGTCGCGCCCGCTCCGCCCGTAACGACCAGCGCTCCGTGGCAGAGGGGGCGGCAGGGGCGGTGGGGCCGGCCGGCAGATAGAGCAATAGCTGCGGCTGCTCCAACTCGGCGCTACCATCATCGGCGTAGTGCTGCATCGACACTGCCCGCAGGCGATGCCGCGGTCGCCCCGCCTCATCCATCGCCGTCACCTCAAAATCACTCATCGAGTAATCCACCACATGGGCACTGCCCTGCTGTCCCACCCCCGGCGAACTCTCCTGACGCTGGAACCACCAGCTCAACAGCGCCAGCGCCAGCACTACAAACAGGCTGAGGTAACGTCTACTAATACCGTTGACAGCCATAAAACCCGGCGTCACTCCGCCATGTACTTGGCCAACTGTGCCGCCAGTGTGCCCTGGGCCTCCATGATGAACTCACAGATGTCACGGGCAGCACCACGTCCACCCGCGCTGGGGGTCTGCCAATGGGCATGTTTTTTCACCGCAAGATGGGCATCCTGCACCGCCACCGCCAGACCGACCTGGCGCATCACCGGCAGATCAACAATGTCATCACCGACATAACCCACCTGATCGGCCTGTAACCGGAGATCTTGCATCAGTCGTTCAAACGCAACCCGTTTGTCGTGCTGCCCCTGGTAGATATGTTTAATACCCAGACCACTCATACGGTGCTCGACCACCGCCGAATTGCGGCCAGTGATGATGGCGATCGGCACACCGGTCTCTTGCAGCATCTTCATGCCGTGACCGTCGCGCGAGTTGAACTGTTTGTACTCGTGGCCATCCTTGTCCATGATCAGGCCACCATCGGTGAGTACGCCGTCAACATCAAAGATCAGCAGTTTGATACGCGCCGCACGGGCGAGGATATCTTGCATTAGGACTCCGTTTTCTCTTCTTTGATAATCTAAACGCGCTAAACCACACCGGCGCGCAGCAGGTCGTGCATGTTCAGCGCACCCACCACAGTTTTGTTCTCATCCACTACCAGCAAGGCGTTGATCTTGTGGGTCTCCATCAAGCGCAGCGCCTCGGCGGCCAGATCGTCTGGCCCCACCGTCTTGCCACCCCGGCTCATCAGCTCTGCCACCTTGGCGTGGTAGATATCCACCCCCTGGTCAACGGCGCGGCGCAGGTCACCATCGGTGAATACCCCCAGCAACCGCTGCTGCCCATCGACCACCGCCACCACCCCCAACCCCTTGCGCGACATCTGCATCAGCGCATCGATCAGGGAGACCTCAGCCGTCACCAGCGGTAGTGAGACGCCACCATGCATGATGTCACGGATCAGCAGCAGCAGCCGTCGGCCGAGACGCCCCCCCGGATGGGAGCGGGCAAAATCCTCAGCAGTGAAACCACGCTGCTCCAGCAACGCCACCGCCAGCGCATCGCCCATCACCAGTGCCGCCGTGGTGCTGCTGGTGGGGGCCAGCCCCAGCGGACACGCCTCCTCCGCCACGGTAACGTCGATATGTACATCGGCGGCGCGCGCCAGCGTCGAGCCAGGATTACCAGTCAGCGTGATCAACGGCACACCAATACGTTTGATCAACGGCAGAATGGTGAGGATCTCATCGGTCTCACCGGAGTTGGAGAAGGCCATCACCACATCCTTGGGCATGATCATACCCAGATCGCCGTGGCTGGCCTCGCCGGGGTGGACAAAAAAGGCCGGGCTGCCGGTGCTGGCCAGGGTCGCGGCGATCTTGCCACCGATGTGGCCCGACTTGCCCATGCCGATCACCACAATGCGCCCTTCACAGGCCAGCAGCAACTCGCAGGCGTGAACAAAACCCTCATCAATACGGGCGGCCAACGCCTGCACCGCACGCGCCTCGGTCTCAATGACCGCCAGACCCAGGCGTTTGAGCTTGTCACGCTCGGCGGGTGCCAATGCTATCGTCTTCTGTTCAGATCTCAATTAACCATTCACCTCGGGATAACCGGCTGCCGCCAGCGTGGCGGCAATCGCGGCGCGATCAAGCACCGTACCGCTAACAACAACCTGCTTGCTGGCAATATCAACACTCACCGCCTCAACACCCGCCATCTGGCCGACACTGTTCTGGATATTGGTCACGCAACCGCCGCACTTGACGTTGGCCACTATAAACCGCTGCTCTACCGCCATGTTCATCTCCTTACGCTATTGCCGTTATGTAGAGCCACACCATATACCCGCCAAAGGCCAGGAGCAAAGCCCCACCCTCCAGTCGGCCGATACGGCGCTGGCCACGAAAGCCATAGGCCATCATAAACATCACCAGGGTCAAACCGATCAGCCACGGAAAATCACGTGTCAGCAGCGCCGCCTCAAAGCCACCGGGATGGATCAACCCCGGCAGACTCAGCACCCCCAACAGGTTGAACATATTGGACCCGATGATGTTGCCCAGGGCGAGGTCAGACTCTTTTTTCATCACACTCATCACCGAGGCCATCAGCTCCGGCATGCTGGTACCAACGGCGATGATGGTGAGACCGATCACCAGATCACTAACACCAAAGATCTGGGCGATGTTGACACTGCCCCACACCAGCAGTCGCGACGACGCCAGCATCACAACCAGCCCCAGAAACAGCCAGAAGAGCGCCCGGCCAGTCGTCATTGCTGCGGGCAACTCGGCCTCCATCTCCGCCGTCAGCGGGTCACTACCATTGCGTGAATTAAGGCCGATCCTAACCACCAGATAGATCAGCGCAATCAGGCTGATAAAGAGGATCGCTCCATCAAACCGGCCGAGCACCCCATCCGATACCAGCCAATAGGCCAGCAAGGTCACCGCCAACAGCAACGGAAACTCACGCCGCAGGGTGTCGGAGCTGACCGTCAACGGCGCCAACAGCGCCGTCGCCCCAAGTACCAGAGCGATATTGGCGATGTTGGAGCCGACCGCATTGCCGATGGCAAGGCCGGTATTACCACTCCAGGAGGCCATGCCCGAGACCAGCAACTCTGGCGACGAGGTGCCAAAACCAACAATGGTCAGCCCGATCACCATTGGCGAGACACCAAAATTACGCGCCGTCGCCGAAGCGCCCATCACGCAGCGCTCGGCACTCCAGACCAGTAGCAGAAAGCCACTGATCACCGCCAGAATGGAGAGCATCATCTTGGGCAAAGCCTCATAAATAGTGCAGGGCAATGCCGGCAAAAACCACCGCGCCAACCCACTGATTATTGAGAAATGCCTTCAGACAGTGCATGCCATCACGGTTGCGAATCAGATACTGCTGATACCCCATCAGCAACAGCGCCAGCCCCAGCCCAAAATAATAATACCCCCCCAGCTCCAGTTGCAGCCCCACCGTCACCAGTACCGCCAGTGTCAGTGCCTGAATGATGGCAATGATGACCCGATCGGCCGGACCAAACAGGATCGCCGTCGATTTCACACCAATTTTAAGATCATCAGGGCGATCAACCATCGCATACATCGTATCGTAGGCCGTAGCCCACAACACCGTCGCAATCAACAGCAACCACGCCACCACCGGCACCTCACCCGTCTGCGCGGCAAAGGCCATCGGCACCGCCCAGCCAAAGGCCAATCCCAGGTAGACCTGCGGCAGATAGGTATGGCGTTTCATATAAGGGTAACTGGCCGCCAGCGCCGCCGCCACAAACGAGAGCAGGATGGTCAGCAGATTCATGGTCAATACCAGGGCAAAGGCGAGCAGCGTCAACACTGCAAACAGCAGCAGCGCCTCTTTTGTTGTTACCCGTCCCGCCGTCAACGGCCGGTCACTGGTGCGGGTGACGTGGCGGTCGATGTCACGGTCGGCATAGTCATTGATGACACAACCGGCAGAGCGCATCAGGATCACACCCAGGACAAAAACAATCGTCACCCAGTAATCGGGTTGCCCTTCAGCGGCGATCCACAACGCCCAGAGTGTCGGCCATAACAGCAGAAAGATGCCCACAGGACGATCAAGCCGCATCAACAGGAAGTATTGCCGTAACCGTTGCATTGTTAAACCAAAACTCTCATTTAGAAATCGTAAACGCCGCGCCCGCAAGCAACGACGGTAGAAAAATCTCGTTCACCAGCAGTGGCCGACCGCCGACCGTAAAGACCGAACGCCGCCCCCACAACCGTGGCGGAACCGTTGCATCACACCCCAGCGCCGCACCGTAAAAACCGTGTTGCGGGGTGATCGCCGCCACCTGCATCTCACCGCGGCGCATAGTGCGATCACGAAACAGCTGCTCCCCCAGTGGCCTACCACCGAGCCGCGCCAGACGGCGCTGGCGGCCGACCAGGGTCGGGCGCGGCAGCACCGTGCGCGCATAAACCACGGCTCGACCATTACACCAGAGCCGCACCTGGCGAATCAGCGCCACTGCCCGATCTTCCAGCCCCAGCACCCGGCGCTCACAACGTAACGGCCGGCGCCACTGCTGCCCCAGCAGCTCGACCCGAAAATCACCGCCGCTGGCCTGACGCAGCCGCTGCGTCAGCGACCCCTCATCAAAAAGCCAGCCCGCAATCGCACTCGGCACCTGGCCGCGCCGTATCAGCCGGGCACGGCGCCAGACAGGTTCGTTATTCACCAGGGCGCACTCCAGATTCAATCACGCCTGCCATCGCTGCGCCCTTTGTCGCCGACAAATCCTTACACATCGCCATAGCGTTGCGCCTCACCAAGCCAGCGGGCAATCAGCAGCGGCACCCGTTCCGGCCAGCGCTGCAACAGCTGTTCGGCCACCTCTGCCACCTGCGGCAACAACGCCTGGTCACGGGTCAGATCGGCCACCCGCAATACCAGCACACCGCTCTGGCGGGTGCCCAGCACCTCGCCGGGGCCGCGCAACTCAAGATCACGGCGGGCGATTTCAAAACCATCATTGGTCTCACGCAGCGCCGCCAGGCGGGCGCGCCCCTGGGCAGAAAGCGGCTTATGATACATCAAAACACAGCTGCTACTGACACTGCCGCGACCGACCCGGCCACGCAGCTGATGCAGCTGCGCCAGCCCTAAACGTTCGGCATTTTCGATGATCATGAGACTGGCGTTGGGCACATCAACACCCACCTCGATCACCGTGGTTGCCACCAGCAGTTGCAGCTCGCCCGCTTTAAAGGCGGCCATCACCGACTCCTTCTCTGCCGACTTCATCCGACCGTGGATCAGACCGATCTTCAGATCCGGCAATGCGGCGGTCAGCTCGACAACCGTCTCCTCCGCCGCTTGGCACTGCAACACTTCGGACTCTTCGATCAGGGTGCAGACCCAATAGGCCTGCCGCGCCTCGCCAACACAGGCGCTATGAACCCGCTGCACCACCTCGGCACGGCGGCTATCCGAGAGCACGACTGTCTCGACCGGGGTACGCCCCGGCGGTAGCTCATCAATCACCGAGCTGTCGAGATCGGCGTAGGCGGTCATCGCCAAAGTACGCGGGATCGGTGTCGCGGTCATGATCAGCTGGTGCGGCATGCGACCGTCCGCGCCACGCCCCTTTTCGCGCAGTGCCAGCCGCTGATGCACACCAAAGCGATGCTGCTCATCCACAATCACCAACCCCAGCAGGTTAAATACCACCTCATCCTGAAACAGGGCGTGGGTGCCCACCGCCAGCGCCGCCGCGCCACTGGCCAGCAGCGCCAGATTGTCGCGCCGCTCGCGCACCCCCTGTTTGCCGCTGAACCAGGCCACCTGTAGCCCCAGCGGTTCACACCAGCTACGAAAGTTACGCAGATGCTGCTCCGCCAGCAGCTCGGTGGGTGCCATCACTGCCACCTGGTAACCGGCCTCCACCGCCTGCACGGCGGCCGCCGCGGCGACCAGGGTCTTGCCACAACCAACATCTCCCTGCAGCAGTCGCTGCATCGGGTGGGGTCTGGCCATATCGGCAAACAGCTCCGCAATCACCCGCTGCTGCGCCCGTGTCAGGGTGAAGGGCAGCCCGGCATAGAGCTGTTGCAGGAGTCGCCCCGACGCCACCATCACCGGGGCGCTATGGCGCTCCATGCGCTGGCGCAACTGCCGCAGACTCAGGTGATGGGCGAGCAGCTCCTCAAAGGCGAGCCGCTGCTGGGCCGGATGTTCACCCGCCAGCAGCGCCGCAACCGGTGCCTCTGGTGGCGGCCGGTGTACATAGCGCAACGCCTCGGCCAGCCCCGGCAACTGCAACGTTGCCACCAGTTCAGCGGGCAGATAATCCACCACCTCAGCCTGGGCGAGCCGCTCCAGGGCGCGGTCGGTGAGCTGGCGCAGACTCTTCTGCGCCAGCCCGTCGGTGGCGTGATAGAGCGGTGTCAGATGTTTTTCCGTCTCCGCCAATTCGGTCTGATCTGGATTGATATAGGGATCGACCAACTCATACTCGGGGTGGACCATCTCCAGCAGTGCGGCGCCACGGCGTACCTCGCCAAAACAGCGCAGCCGCGCCCCTCGGACCAGCACCGCCTGCTGCCGGGCATTGAAATGAAAAAAGCGCAGCATCATGGAGCCGGTGCCGTCGTTAATACGGCAGAGCAGAGAGCGGCGTTTGCCAAATTTGATGTCGCAGGCCTGAATCTCCCCCTCCACCACCAGCTCGGCACCCGGCCGCAGGGCGCCAATCACCGCCACCTGGGTACGGTCCTGATAACGATAGGGGAGATGGAACAGCAGATCCTCAACACCGCGCAGACCAAGACGTTCGAGACGTTCGGCCAGACGCGGCCCGACCCCTTTGAGGCTGGTGAGTGGGGCGGAGAGGGTCATTTTGCCGGATGCTTTAACGGAAAAAGGCTATGCGCCAGAAGAGGCACGAAGCTGAAACCATGAATGTTAGCGGTATCCCTGATTAACACTGTTCATCAATTGCCCAACTCCATTACCCCATCCATCTCCACCGCCGCGCCCCGTGGCAGGGTGGCGACACCGATAGCGGCACGGGCCGGATAGGGCTGCTCGAAGTAGTCGGCCATCACCTGGTTCACCAGGGCAAAATGACCAAGATCGATAAGGAAAATATTGAGTTTGGCGATATCCTGCAGCGAACCACCCGCGGCCTCGGCCACCGCCTTGAGGTTGTCAAAGACACGACGGATATTGGCCTCCATGTCGCCCTCGACCATCTGCATGGTCTCCGGCACCAGCGGGATCTGCCCCGACAGGTAGACAGTGTTGCCCACCTTTACCGCCTGGGAGTAGGTGCCAATCGCCGTGGGGGCCTTGTCGGTATGGATGATTTCACGTGCCATGAAAAATCTCTCTCTGTTTCAATTGGGTAAGGTGGGCACGTTTTGTGTGCCCACGCGGAATGTTGAAAGAATGGTGGGCCATGCCCACCCTACATTTATCCCCGGGTACGGACTATGCGCAACACCGGCTCGATGGCGCGAATACGGCGCATGATGCTGGCAAGATGCTGACGCCCCTGCACCTCCAGCACCACGGTCATGCTGCTGTTGCGGCTATCACGCTCCTCAACATTGACGTTGTCGATGTTGGCGCCGAGCTCGGAGATGGTCGCCGCCACCGTCGCCAGCACACCCCGCTGATTGGCCACATCAATCCGTACCTCAACCGGGAAGTCACCACGAACCCCCTCCTCCCACTGCACATCGATCCACTTATCGGGCAGCTTGCGGTACTCAGCGACATTTTTGCAAGACTCGGTATGAATAACAATGCCACGACCGGCGGTGACAAAACCGAGAATCGGATCACCGGGAATGGGACGACAACACTTGGCAAAGTTGAGCACCATGCCCTCGGTGCCGCGTATCAATAGTGGCTTGGCCGAGGACTCTTTCTCCCCCTTGAGCCAGAGCGGCACATAACGGATGAGCGCCTCTTTGATGCCGACACCACGCGACTCTGACTTTTTCTCGGGCATGAAGCGACGCGCCACCAGCACCGCCATGCGGTTGCCGAGGCCAATCTCTTCATACAGCCGCTCCAGGGATTCCAGCTTCAACTCCTTCAACAGCACCTCAAGCTGGGTGGGCGGCAGGCTCTCCACCGACAGCGAGACCGCCATCAGCTCATTCTCCAACAGCCGTTTGCCGAGACTGATCGCCTCATCTTCACGCAGATTTTTGAGATAGTGACGGATATTGGAGCGCGCCTTGCCCGTGACCACAAAGTTGAGCCAGGCAGGATTCGGGTACGCGGTATTGGCGGTGACAATCTCCACCGTCTGACCATTCATCAATTCAGTGCGCAACGGCGCCAGACGCCGGTTGATCTTGGCGGCGACACAGCGGTTGCCGACATCGGTGTGTACACCGTAGGCAAAATCCACCGGCGTCGAGCCGCGTTTGAGCACCATGATCTTGCCCTTGGGGGTAAAGACGTAGACCTCGCGCGGAAAGAGGTCGATTTTGACGTTTTCCAGAAACTCCAGCGAATTGCCAGCGCTCTGCTGCATCTCCAGCACACTACGCATCCACTCACGCACCCGGAAGTGGGCACCAAAGTTATTGGACGAATCCTCTTTTCCCTTGTAAAGCCAGTGGGCCGCCACCCCGGCATCAGCGACACGGTCCATATCCTCGGTGCGAATCTGCACCTCGATCGGCACACCGTAGGGGCCAAATAGCACAGTATGCAACGATTGATAGCCGTTAGCCTTGGGGATGGCGATGTAATCTTTGAACTTACCGGGCACCGGTTTATAGAGGTTATGTACCGCACCCAGGAGGCGATAACACATATCCACCGTCTCAACGACGATACGAAAGGCGTAGACGTCGTGGACCTCGGCAAAGGGCAACCCCTTCTGCCGCATCTTCTGATAGATACTATATATATGCTTTTCGCGTCCCTGGACCCGCGCGCTCAACGCCTCCTGCTGCAACCGTTCGGTGATCGCCGACTCCATCTTCGCGACAATCTCGCTACGGTTGCCACGCGCCTTTTTGATCGCCTCGGAGAGCACCCGATGGCGATCCGGGTAGAGCGCCGCAAAGCCGAGATCCTCCAACTCCAGGCGCAGGGCGTTCAGGCCGAGGCGGCTGGCGATCGGCACATAGATATCCAGCGTCTCGCGGGCGATGCGACGACGTTTGTCGGGACGCATAAAACCGAGGGTACGCATGTTGTGAAGCCGGTCAGCAAGTTTGATCAGCATGATGCGGATGTCGCGCACCATCGCCAGCAGCATCTTGCGGAAGTTTTCAGCCTCGGCCTGGGCGCGGCTCTCAAAACTGATCTGAGTCAGCTTGGTGACCCCATCCACCAACTCCGTCACCTCATCACCAAACTCAGCCGCGAGCATCTCTTTGGTGATCGGAGTATCTTCGACCACATCATGGAGAATGGCGGCCGCCAGCGTCGTAGCATCAAAGCGCATCTCGGCCATGATCTTGGCCACTGCCAGGGGGTGGGTGATATAGGGTTCGCCGGAGCGGCGCTTCTGCTCCTTGTGGGCTTCAGCGCCAAAGAGAAAGGCCCGGTGCACCACGGTGACATGGTCGGGCTCAAGATATTTTTCGATCTCCGCCCGCAACCCGTCAAACAGGGGTTCAAAGCTCTCTGTGGTTGCGGCTGGAGTGGGCAATACGGTATGAGGCATGCTCATGAGCAACCTCTACAATCAGAAGTCGTCGCCATCCTCATCTGCAGCCGACAACACTTGATTAGTATCGGCCTGCGCCTCCTCTTCAAATCTCCGCGACGCCTGTTCGGCCTCACGACGCGCATCTTCGACCAATGAGGTTTTGGTCACCTTGTCTTCCGCGATTTCACGCAGCGCCACCACGGTGGGCTTGTCATTTTCCCAGGGCACCAGCGGCTCTTTGCCGTTTGCCAGCTGACGGGCACGTTTGCTGGCAACCAGCACCAGCTCAAAGCGGTTATCTACCTTACTCAGACAATCTTCAACGGTGACACGTGCCATGACAATTCACTCCAGATAAATATAAGACAAAGTTTTCACGAACCGGTGATTGTACACCAGCCATTACAAAATCCCTTCATTGATCGAGCAGTTTCTCGATCAGCTCCGCCTGACGGCCACGCTGCACCTCGGTGCGCTGGCGACGGGCGCGGATGATGGCGCTAAGATCGGTCAACGCCTCGGCAAAGTCGTCATTGATCACCACATAATCGTACTCAGTGTAGTGGTCCATATCGGTCACCGCATCACGAAAACGGCGCTGGATCACCTCATCGCTGTCCTGACCCCGGCCGCGCAGGCGCAGCTCCAACGCCTCCCGCGAGGGCGGCAGAATAAACACACCGACACTGCCCGGCATCCTTGGTCGCACCTGGAGCGCACCCTGCCAGTCGATCTCCAGGATCACATCCACCCCTTCGCGCAGCTGCTGCTCAACCCAATGGCGCGAGGTGCCATAAAAGTTATCAAAGACCTGGGCATGCTCAAGGAAGACGTCATCGCCGACCATGTCCTGGAACTCCGCCATGTCGACAAAATTGTAGTTCACCCCATCCACCTCACCAGGACGCATGGCACGGGTAGTAAACGAGACCGATACCCGAATCTCGTCCATGGTATCCACCAGCGCCTTGACTAGGCTGGTTTTACCGGCGCCGGAGGGGGCGGAGATGATATAGAGGGTGCCAGAGTAAGGGGCCTGACCATCGGTAGCTTTGCGTTGTTTCATCTGTTTTCCAGTTATTCAGCAGGACTGACTCAATTTGCCAGCCTGACTATTCGATATTTTGGACCTGCTCTCTAATCTGTTCAATCAGCACCTTGAGATCAACACTGACACGTGTCACCTCGGTGTCATTGGATTTTGAACCGAGGGTATTGGCCTCGCGATTAAGCTCCTGCATCAGAAAATCGAGACGGCGCCCCACCGGCTCATCCCAACCCATCACGTGGCGCACTTCGCCGACGTGGGCGGTGAGGCGATCAAGCTCTTCCTCCACGTCCATCTTTTGCGCCTGAATCACGATCTCCTGCTCCAGACGGCCCGGATCAAGCTCGCTCTTGAGCTCCGCCAGACGCTCCGCCAATTTGCGACCGAGCTGCTCACGTAACATCGGCATATGGGCGTTCATCTTCACTACCAGTGTGTCGATGGTGTCGCAGCGTTGCAGGATCACGGCCTTGAGTTTGTCTCCCTCACGGATACGATTCTCAACCATCTCCTCAAGCGCCCCATCCAGCAGCGTCATCACCGTCTCATAGAGTGGCTCCAGGTTAAGCTCCTCCTGCTGCTGCATCACACCCGGCCAACGCAGTACCTCGAACATGTTGAGCGGCGCTGGATTGGAGACATGGATGGTTACCTGGTGAATCGCCGCTGCCAGCCGTTTGACCGCCTCGTGGTCGATGGCGAGATTACGGCTCTGTGCGTCGAGCGGCTGAAAGCGCAGTCCCGCTTCAACCTTGCCACGCTTGAGCCGGGTGCCGATGCGTTCACGCACACGCACTTCTAAGGCGCGCAGCTCTTCAGGTAGCCGCAGGCCAACATCAAGGTAACGGTGATTCACCGAACGCAGCTCCCAGCGCAGGCTGCCAAATTCAGTGTCGCACTCACGACGCGCAAACGAGGTCATGCTCAATATCATCAAAAACACCTTTGTATGTAGCGGGTATGTGTGGCCAGCAAATATAGCTGGTGGCTATGGTAACCGGGATATAAAAAGTTATCCAAACCGTTTAAAACCATTTACTAACTAGTCAGCAGCAAAGGATACCGCTTCGTTTCTGAAAAATGATTTCACCAAGTCCTTATCCTGCGCAATTAATTCCAAATCTATAAACGTTCGCTCCCAAAGTGATTCCCCTTTTTTGAGCGGTGACCTCGCAG
>CAMTXZ010000195.1:0-8073 GCA_947085765.1 uncultured Chromatiaceae bacterium
ATCTACTTCAAAATCGAAGATGGAATGGGTGGTCCGCTGTTGACAGAGAGTCAGTCGCGAGGGCGCAGTCCTGATCGTGAGAATGCAGCAAACTGTTTCTGTGTTGAGCTGTGTATCAAGCAGCCGCTGGTGTGTGAACTTACCGGTCCCACTGGGTGTGTTGCTGAGGAGACAAATCAGGCGGCGGGTTTTAGTTTTGTGCGTGTGCAGGGGAGTGTAAGTGGTGGCGGTTTTGGTAGTTATATTCTGGAGGTTTTGCAAAGTGGGTCGCCTGTGCCGGGGGTGAGCGTGGCATATCCCGGTGGCGGCGGCAGCGGCACTTTGCCTGTTGTGGCGGGTGAGTTGGGTGAGATTAATACTACGTCGCTGATGGATGGCGCGTACACCATTCGGTTGACTGTCTATTCGGCGGCTCCTGGCAAGCCGGTTGTCTGTACTAAAACAGTTGATTTCACGCTGCTTAAAATAGTTGTTTACATGAATAAGGTGGGCAAGATTACGGTTGATCCTCAGCCACTTGACCCTGCTGCTGAGCTGCGGGTTGCGGGTGTGCCAAAGGCTGTGGGTGGCACTATCAGTGTTGAAGGTGCTGCGTATGTTTACGGTTGCATTGACCGCATGGTTAAAAAGTATGACATTCGTATCCGGCAGGTCACTGCGCCAGGCCTGGAGCCACTACAACCGGCAACGGATGATCCGATTCCAGCCGGCTGGAGTGTGATCTCCCCTTTGCCGCTGGAGTATACGTTGCCATCGCAATATCAACCGTGGACACGTATTGGCCCTGCTTCACGTGATCTGATTAACAGCTGGAAAACATTTACCACCGGTGGCACAACGTACTATGCGTTGAATGCGGGAAAATGGGCTAGCACCACAAGTGGTCGTTACAGCATGTTGCTGGTTGTTGAGGATACCGCAGTGCCAGCCAGTCACCGTTACTATGATATTCAACATCTCTGGCTCGACAATAAATCAATTTACGATACGGTGCAGATTGTTAAGTTCCAGCGTCTTGTTGGTGGTGTGTGGAGTGACATTCCTGCGTGTATGGATCTGATGTTGAGCTTTGGCAAGATCCGTATTGTGGGGCTGGCGTGGGACCCTGTCATTGATGAGGCGTGGTGGCCTCCGGTTGCGCCCAATGATAATTTCAGCCACTACCGTTTGGATTACTGGAAGCAGTTTGGTGCGAGTCATCAGCTATTGGGTGATACAAATGTACGGGTGCCGGCATTGCCCGCGTTGCCACCGGTGGTGACACCCACGGTAGCAGATGGGGGTGAGTTGGCGCAGTGGGATTTAACGACGCTGGATGCAGGCATTACGCCATCACCATATGTGTCGCCCGCTGATCCGAAGATCTATCGCGGTGAGTCGTGTGCTTATAGTTTGCAGCTTTTTGGCACTGACTCAACGGCGGTGAATGATAATGGTGCGACCCATTACCGTCATCATCAGGTGGCGGTTAAGATTGTGAATGATTTGTAGCTGTTGATTTGGTTGTTATGCCATTCCGATGACTGTCGGAATGGCTTTTTTTTAATTGTTACTGGGGGATGTCGAGTAGTCCGAGCACACCCTCTAACCCACAGTGGTTAAGCGCACTGTGTGCCTCTTGTTGTACTTTTGGTTTGGCGTGGTAGGCGATGCTGAGTCCCGCCTCTTTCATCATCATTAAATCGTTGGCGCCATCGCCCATCGCAACGGCTTGTGACGGTTTTATGCCTAGTTCTTTGCATTTTTCCAGCAGGAGTTCGGCCTTTGCTGCGGCACCGATAATGCGGCCGTGAATTTCACCCGTGAGTTTTCCATCTTTAAATTCGAGGGTATTGGCAAGTGTGTAGTCAAGGCCAAGGCGCGTCTTTAATTTTTCGGTGAAGTAGGTGAAGCCGCCAGAGACCAGTGCGGTTTTGATGCCGCGTGATTTGAGTCCGGCGATCATTTTTTCTGCGCCGGGGTTGGGGCGTAACCGTTGGTTGTAGACGTGCTCAAGCGCATCCTCTTGCAGGCCGGTGAGCAGGGCGATGCGACGGCGTAATGAGGTTTCGAAATCGATCTCGCCACGCATCGCTGCCTCGGTGATCTCTGATACTTGTGGTTTGACGTTGATGAAGTCGGCGATTTCATCGATGCATTCGATGTTGATCAGGGTTGAATCCATGTCGGTGACCAGCAGCTTTACTGTGTGTGCATCAAAGCCGTCGGGCAGTAGATTGATATCGAAATCCTCCTGGCTGCGATGCTGTTCTAGCTGTTGTGGATTGACATCACCATCTACCTGGACGCGGTAGTAGCCTTTGCCTTCAAACAGCATGCCGTTGAACTGTTCGCTCAGCGCCTCTGCTTCGTGAATGGTTAGACGTGGGCCTTGCAGTACTAGAGTTGCCATGGAGTGTTTGCCTTCAAATGTGTGTGCGAATTAGATGGCGCATTTTCCCACAGTGGCGAGCTTTGGGCAAAAGCGGTAGATGGCCGTGGCGAGTGATGCAATCTATCGATCGTGATGACTCCCCCACTTGTGGTTAAACAGGCTCACCACAACGGAGGAGTTAATTAGCGTCTTCCTAGCGGTTGAACAGCCCTTTAAGTTTTTCCTCTGCATTTTCCCCGGCTTTATCTTTTAGCTGCTGTTTTTCTGCCTCCAACTTTTGACGGACGGCCTCTTTTTCTGCTTGCAGCTTGGCGTCGACATCGGACTTGAGCCTAGTCTTTTCCTGTTGCAGTTTTTCATTGAGCTGGGCCTTCTCCTGGTCGAGTTTTGCCTTCAGCTCGGCTTTGCTTTGTGAGAGTTTATCTTTGAGCATCTCGTCATATTGCAGATCAAACTTGGGTGCGCTGAAGGGGCCGTTGATGCGCACGGGAATGGTGAGTCCTTTAAGTGCGTTGATATCGGCACCACCTTCACCGGTGGCGCTGCCGACAATTTTGGCGGTGATCATATAGTCGAGAGTTGTCTGTACCAGGTCGATGGTGCCGGCGCCGTTGATGCGGGCGAAGGGGGCTTTGGCGTCCAGGTCGTTACCAGTGACAATGCCGTTGTTAACCAGGAAGGTGCCCTTCACTTCGCTGAAGTCGGTGGGTTTGTCGGCATTGTCGCTGAGCTTTTCACCTTTGAGTTTGGCGCGCGCCTCACGCGCCTTGCCAGCGATGTTGAGTCCCTTCATGGCGATGTTGGCGAAGCTGAGGTTGATGTTGCCGTTGAGTGTTTTGGTGATCTCATCGGCGCTGTGGCCCTGGGCGGTGAGGGCGAGATTGAGTGTGCCTTTACCGCTGACCATGTCGTCATTCATGAAGTCTTTAAGCAGTGGTCCGGCCTGAATATTTTGCAGTGACTCCTGGAGTGTGAATTTTGGTATGGCGCCACGGGCGTCGAGTGTGGTGTCGCCTTCGTAACTGCCCTGGTAGAGCTGGGCAGTGATGGGCGCGAGTTTGATGACGCCATCTTTGGCCTTGATGGTGGTGTGAATCTCATCGAGGCGCAGGTTGGATATCTTCAGTTTGCCGATGTTGGCCTTGCCGTCGATGTCGAGGTTGCGCAGCAGCTCCATCGGTAGTTGTGCGGCGGCGGCTGCACCGCTGCTGGCAGTGGGGGCGGGTGCGGGGTTTTTACCACTGGTGGTGCTAGTCTCGCTGGGCGGAGCCAAGTAACGGTCGGCGTCGATGGCATCGAGGCTGAGCTGATAACGCACGGCGGGCAGTGGTTTGTCGGCGCTGAGTTCGGCGTCTATCGAGCCTTTTAGTGTGGTCTCATCAAGGGTGAGTTTGAGTGGTTTGATGTGAATGGAGTTGGGGGTGGTATTGACCAGTGTCAGCTCCAGCGCAGCCTTGTTGAGCACCTTGGGGTCGGCGGTGACGGGCGCGGCGATGGCCATATTTTTAAAGAGTGTGCGTGGACTGAATTCGGCGATGCGCAGGTTGCCGTTGAGCAGTGGTGTCTCCATGATATTGCTGGCGCTGATCATGCCCTGAATGTCGAGGCCGTAGCTGCTGAGTTTTAAGTTGTTGAGCTGTGCGGTCTGTTCTTGCAGATTGGCGTTGATGTCGGCGCTGAGTTGCAGTGCGGCCTTGCCACCGGGCAGCGCGGGGTTGGTGATGTTGGCCGTCAGTGTGGTGGGGCTGAGGCTGTAGCGTTGGCCGGGCAGATCGATGTCGATGCTGCTGTTGAGTGTGAGCTGGCCACTGCTATTGAAGCCATTGCTCTTGGCATCGGGGCTGTTGAAGTCAAACGTAAGGTGCAGGTTTTCAAGGCGGTGCTGTTCAAATTTTTGCATGTCGGCAATCACATGCACCTTGATGCCGAGTGTGCCGTTGATGTTGGGTTTGCTGCTGCTGAGTTTGCTGTTGAGTTCAATGTCGATGGGGGCGTTGAGTGCAACAGGGCCGGTGGTGAGGTCGAGCGCCTCGACGGCGTAACGTGCGCCGCTGGCGCGATCGTCGTAGACCACCTGGGCATCGGTGATGGCAAGGCCGCCGATGACAAGGGCGGCAAGTTTGGCGGACTCACTTGTTGGCGACTCTTCGACGGCGGCTGTTCTGTCACCTGTGGCCAGATCACTCCAGTTATTGCTGCCATCTTCGGCAATGGTCAGGTTGAGCCGTAGCCCTTGCAGGGTGACGGTCTTCATCTCCACTTCGCTTTTGAGTAGTGGCAGGAGCTTGAGTTTTACCTCGGCCCCTTCGATGCGGGCGAAGGGCTGATCACCAAAACCAGTCGCGTTGCTGAGCTGCATGGCCCCCAGCTCCATGCCGATCCAGGGGAAGAGCGAGAGTTTGATGTCGCCTTCGATGGTGAGGTCGCGCCCTGTTGCCTCTTTGGCGGCTTGGCTGATCTGCGGTTTGTAGTCGTTGAGATCGACCAAAAACGGAATGATGATGATCAGTGCGATCAGCAGGCCAACGGTGATGCCGAGGTATTTGAGCAGTTTGGACATGGTGATAATTTTCATCTGGAAGGTGGGGATGACTGTAAGGTACCTGATAACGGCATGGAGGGCCAAGGGTATGGGGGGCCAAAGAGGCCATGTTATGCTGCGCTGCGTAAATTTTTAGCAGCGATATGACGAGGGTTATAAATGGCTGAGATCAGAGAAGATTCGATTGCACTTAAGAGCGAGGCGGGTCTGGGTGCGGGCACGCTCTATTCCGAGTTGCCCACCTCGGGGGAGCGGTTGGCGCGGGCGGGCAAAGTCCTGGCGCTCTGCTGGGGGCTGGCGGTGGCGGCTGTTTTTATCCCTATTGTTCATTTCTTTCTGGTGCCGTTGTTTCTCATTGCCGGGCCAGTGATGGCGTTTCAGAAATATCGGGTGACAGAGCTGGCCCTGAAGGCCGATGGTCTCTGCCCTGAGTGTCAGGCGCAGGTCTCGATTGTCCTGGAACCGGCGGATCGTCTGCCCAAATGGAGCTATTGCCCGGCCTGCAACAAGCCGGTGCAGCTGGTGTATCATACAACCCCGGATTTTGCGGTGAAGAGTGAAGGTTAGGTTATGCGGTTAACAATGGCGTTTATAGTGATAGGCATGATGGTGGTGGGTGGTACGGCGTCGATTACCTTGCTGCTCTACCTGCTTGGAATTATCGGTCAGTAATCACCCCCCGTTACTTGCTATTACCCCCTTGAGCGGCTTTCCTTGTAGTGACAGGTTTACTGTTTGGATAGTGTGTAGAGAGTTCACTAAGGAGGGTACGACAATGAGTGACTACTGTGTGGTTGTTGCAGATAGCGTCAGGGCGCGTCTGTTTTCTCTGGATGAGGCGGCTATCGGTGCGGGCGGCCCCGATCTTGTTGAAATTGCCGATCTCATCAATCCCGATCTGGCGGCCGAGGCGCTCAGGGGTGATGAAAAGTCTGGCCATAACGTTGCCTCGGCAAGCAGTGGCTCCCACGGTTTTGAAGATCACCGTGATAGCCATCGGCGTGAGAGCGAACGTCGCTTTGCCAAACAGGTGGCGGCAGAAGCCGCTACGGCGGTAAAGCATGAGAGGGCAGGTTGCCTGGTGGTGGTGGCAGAGTCCCGGATGCTAAGTCAGCTGCGCGACGCGTTGAATCTGCCTGTCACCGTGCTGGTCAGCGAGGTGGCCAAGGATTTGACCGAGCTGGCGCCACAGGAGCTGCATGCCCGTCTGGCGGCGGTTGATGCCTTGCCGGGCAGGCAGATCCCGGCATAAATTTTCCTGTTATTCGAACCGATAGCCTCGCCTGACGGCGGGGCTTTTTTATGTGTGAATGGGGGTGGCTCACGTTACCGTTTGGTGTGGTCTACCTTGGTCTTCCAGCGCCAGTCTCATGAAGTCGCTGCCCGTGACGGCCTTACTGTAGAGAAACCCCTGGCCTTCGGTGCAGCCTTGTTTGAGCAGGAAATTGCGCTGTTCAGTGGTCTCTATCCCCTCGGCGTTGACGCGCATCTTCAGGCTCTGCCCCAGGGCGATGACGGCACAGGCGATCGCCTCGTCGTTTTTGTCGAAGGGGATGTCGCGGACAAAGGATTGGTCGATTTTGAGTTTATCCAGCGGCAGATGTTTTAGCTGGCTAAGGGATGAGTAGCCGGTACCAAAATCGTCGATTGAGATCATGACGCCGAGCGCCTTGAGTTGATGCAGCACGGCAATGGCGGCGGCCGGTTTGGTCATGATAATGGTCTCGGTGATCTCCAGTTCGAGGTGATGGGCGCTGAGGCCGCTCTGTTGCAGCGCCCGCTCGACGACATCGATCAGATTGCCGCGCTGGAATTGCAGTCCGGAGATGTTGACGGAGATGGTTTCGATATTAATGTCGGCCGCCAGCCAGTCGGACATCTGGGCGCAGGCGGTGGTGATAACCCACTCGCCGATCGGGATGATCAGGCCAGACTCTTCTGCCAGGCCGATAAAACTATCTGGCTGGAGCAGGCCCATCTCTGGATGCTGCCAGCGAATGAGTGCCTCGGCCCCCAACAATCGTCCACTCTCCAGCTCATATTGGGGCTGGTAGTGCAGCAGCAGTTCGTGGTTGTCGAGGGCGTGGCGCAAGGCGTTTTCGAGGCTGAGTTTTTCGCTGATGGTTGTGGTCAGTTCGGCGGTGTAGAGGTGGCAGGCATTTCTGCCGATCTCTTTGGCGTGGTACATGGCGGCATCGGCATTTTTGATCAGCGTCTCGCCATTATTTCCGTCTTGCGGGTAGAGGCTGACACCAATGCTCAGGGTGAGATAGAGGGTGTGGCCGTCGATGGTTAATGGGGCCTCAAACGCCGACATCATCTTGTCGGCAATGACGATGGCGTCACTGTTGTCGCGAATCTTTTCAAGCAGGATCACAAACTCATCGCCACCCACTCTGGCGAGGGTGTCCTGCTCCCTGATCAAGAGCTTGAGACGGCAGGCGACATGCTGGAGCAGCTTGTCACCGATGGCATGCCCCAGGCTGTCGTTGATGTTTTTGAAGCGGTCCAGGTCGATAAACATGACGGCCAGCTTCTCGCCGGAACGGCTTGCCACATGCAGTGCATGTTCAAGACGGTCGTTGAGCAGCAAGCGGTTGGGTGTGCCGGTCAGTGGGTCGTGGTAGGCAAGAAAATCGAGTCGTTCCTGAGACGCTCGCTGTTGCGCAATATCCTCCACGCTGGACCAGATGAAGGTCTCGCCCTCTCTTTCTAGCAACCTGCCGTTGAGGCGTACCGGGATGAGATGGCCGTCATTGTGTATGTACTCCTTTTCGTAGGGGCCGTAGCTGCCGTTTTGCTTCAGCAGCTGCAACTGCTCCTGCTCCTTGGCGCTATAGCTCTCGGGGGTGATGTCCCAGTAGCTACATAGCAGGGTTTCGGCAATAGTGCGGCCGATGATGTTGGCATAGGCGGGGTTGATGTCGACCAGTTCGCCGTTCATTCGGCACAGCGCCAGGCCGATCGGGCTGCTCTCAAACAGCAGGCGGTTGTACCGTTCGCTCTCTTTTAATAAGGCTATGTCACTGTTAAGTAGTGGTCTATGCTGTTGTCATACCAATCAATAAGATAGGTGCTGCGATGAAAACCGAAGAATTTCATGTTTTGACGGCAGAGCTTGAGAAATTGACGCCGCATCAAAGGAGTATTTTGGTAG
>CAMTXZ010000196.1:0-3027 GCA_947085765.1 uncultured Chromatiaceae bacterium
CTATGATACTTTGGCGCACACGACCGTGCAGGCAAGCAAGACCACTGGCGGTGTACAAGGTAACGGTTCCAGCAGCTACCCCGCAATCAGCAATGACGGCCGCTTCATATCGTTTACTTCTCTGGCAACCAATCTGGTCACGGGCGATACCAATGGACGTCCTGACGTGTTCCGCCGCGACGTTGTGTCTAACACCACCATTCGAGTCAGTGTCACCAACGCGGGCGCACAAGGTAACAATACACAAACACGCGAAGCCAACATGACCTCGTCGATCAGCGGTGATGGCCGTTATGTTTTATTCCGCTCAAGCGCAACTAATTTGGTAGCCGGTGATACCAATGGTGTCGACGATCTTTTTGTGCGCGATTGCACAGGGTTCACCACCACGCGAGTCAGTCTGAGCAACACTGGCGGCCAAGCCAACAACCACAGTTACATGGGCAAAATCAGCAATGATGGCCGCTATGTAGTGCTCTCCTCTGCGGCCTCTAACCTGGTTACTGGCGACACCAACATCGCGGAAGATATATTCATCCGCGATCGCACTCTCAATACCACCACACGCCTCAGCATCAGCACCAGCGGAGTCCAGACACCAACGGGCGCCCTTGGCAGCAACAAACCCAGCATCAGTGATGATGGACGCTATGTTGTGTTTACCTCGTATGCCAACAACCTGATCTCGAATGATACCAACGGTGTCGCCGACACTTATATGCGGGATCGGACTGCAAACACCACCAATCGTGTCAGTGTCGGAAACCTTGGTGAGCAGTGCAACGACTACTGCAACGATGGTGTAATAAGTGGCAACGGCCTGTTTGTTCCTTTTAGTTCCGCCTCATCCAACCTGGTGGTTAATGGTTACAATGGTCTCACCCAGCTTTTTCTCAGATCGCTGTAAGTGCTATTCCCTACGCGCCAGCGAACATTCGTCCGCTGGCACGCAGTTAACAACACTCTATCATTTACTAGGCGCAGCTCCAGGTTCGTGCTGTGCTGGTAACCGCGAGAGTAGGGTAAAAGTCAGCATTGCAAAGAGAGTACGGGATATCTAATAATCCATTGGTTCATCTTAGATGCCAGGCGATACTTTGTTGGTTGATGTTCCTTCATTCTCATAAAAAGCATGATCCTTTTCTCTAGCGTTGCTCATCCTGATTGTATTGCGCAAGCCAAAGATTAAGCCTGACTGAAAGAGATCTGGGTATATCTGCTGGCTTATAACCTGATCCGATTGATCATGGCGCAATCCGCCATGCTGGCAGACAAGCTACCCCGTGAACTCAGCTTCAAACATACCCTTCAACTTTGGGTGGCATGGAATCAACGAGGCATGGGTTATGAGGATGACGTGCTTTCCGAACTGTTTGCATTGATTGCGCAACAACGGGTTGGAAATCGTCCAGGGCGTATTGAGCCACGTGCCATTAAACGACGACCGAAGCCTTACCCTTTACTTACGAAGCCACGTGATCAAGCCAGAGCTGAGGTGAAGAAAAATGGACATCCTAAGAAGGTTAAGTAAGTGCCATTCTGGTCAGACACGATTATTCCATCAGCGAGTGGTCCGGATGTGTGGAACCCCATTTATTTAACATAATATACAGATGGGGTATGAGTAAGGGAGGGGATAGACGAGTGATTATTGAATAATCAATCTACAGCAACGCATTTCCCTACCTAAGAGTCAAATTATCACCGGATTAAATAGAAAATCAAATTTTTTTTGTTGATTTTTCATATCTCTTAAATCCACTAATGTTTTCCACGGCAGCATTTATGCCTGGCGGCGTCATGTCACCATAGATTACAGAGACGGGTAACAGCCATCCGCGCACAATCGCAGTCTTATTTGTGCCAGTGATTTGATATGAATGAATGTTGAGGCCTTTCTCCGTTTGGCGATGAAAATTAGCCATAGTCATCATTTTTTTTAACCGGCTTTGAACGGTGATGGTAATTTTATCTTCACTCTTGCCAGAGTCCAGCAGGAACGGATGGCTACTTATAAATTTTTTGAAGGCAAGTGGCGAGACAATCAGCAGCCCCTCTTTGACAATGTGAATCAGCGCGTTTGATCTATTAATGTAAATTTTTCCATCACGTATACCGGATCTCATCCAGTCGAGGAAATATTGCGCGATGTCGGGATCATCAAGCGTGAATGACATTGGCGCAGTGCTCGGTTTCGTTGATTCAGGTAAATTTGCCTCAGGGTGTGCGTGGTCTGTGACAGGGCGTGGTTGTACCATGTCAATATCTTTTACATGGCTGACCGCTCCGAAAGGATCGCTGTTATCCATGTTGGTGGGGCTGGTGTGACTCACACCAAGATTTGAGCTGGTGGGGCTGTTACCAGTGGCAACAAGATTTGGACTGGTGGGGTTGTTGTGACTCACAACAAGATTTGGATTAGTGATGTTGTTGGGAGTCCCAACAATATTTTGAGGACTGGCCCGCCCCTCATCATTGGCCACTACCGACAGCTCTCCCTCGAATGCCGCCGGTCGGCGACTGGGGTGAAATAAACGCGCAGTTTCAAACTTGAGTACCGTCAACGTCAGCTCACCATTAATGGTGAGCTTCCAGATTGCACTACCCTTATGCGTGTGGAGGGCGTAGCCGTGGTCCTGCCAAACGTCAAACAGGCGGGTGTTATCACCAGGAATGTCGGTTGCGCCAGCCGCGTAGAGATGTTTTTTCACGGCATCTGCCGTTGTGCCGCACACCAGATAGGTGTGTTGGCCGTCGCACCAGCCAGCGCTGCCGTCGGCGCGATTGATTTTTAGTTGTCCGCTTTCCAGTAGCTGTCGTAGGGCGGTGGTGAGGCGATCCACCATCGGCACGCTATGACCCGCAAAGCGGGTACGGTCGCCGCCGATCTTGAGATTGGCGGCCACGGAATGGCTATCGGCCTGACGCACAATTTCTCCAACGGCGCCCGATTCATAGAGGTCGCCCATCAGCCACGCCGTCAGTTGCGCCAGGATATCCGGATATTGTGTCAACCAGCCCCGCCCC
>CAMTXZ010000197.1:0-1271 GCA_947085765.1 uncultured Chromatiaceae bacterium
GCCAGGATTCGATGCTGTAGTTTGTATCGCCTGCCTTCTTTTTAAATTTGAATGCCAGCTCGCCGACTTGAGCACCATCTTCCCCCTCTTCGATAATCAAGGTCTTGCCGCCGTTCGGTGTAGTGATTTTTACTGGATAGTTGGTCTCCTCATGCATGTCGGAAGAGAAGATGACGTCGATGCCGTTGTAGTGCTCGGCGTTGTACATGTTTTCTGCCAGTCCTGCCTCGGATAGCATAATTACCATATCAACCCCTTCCTGATTACGGAGGATATCAACGTACTTGGGAATTTCCGGGACTGTGTTGAAGCCGCCCGGATTTTCCGGGTCCTGGTTGGCATGACCGTTGGCGGGCCATTGGATGACTCTGTTATTTGCAGAGGCGACTTTGCCGTTGCAGTTGGTGAAGGTGACACCCTCTGTTACGTTACCGCCCACAATTTGTGGGCCACGGTTTGTTGTGCAGCCGAAGATGCCCACCTTTACACCATCTATATTCACAACGCGATAGGGTTTGCCGTTGTAGGGGGCGACAACCAGCTCACCAACAGCTGTGGCCGCGTTAGCGCTGTACGGTGCTGCGGGATCTGCGAACCCCCCCGACGTATTGCCCGCCTCACCGTTGTAGTAGGCGTTCACCGCTGTAATGCCCCATGGTGCGATTGGCGCTGCGTACTCATTTTCTGAAGTGGCTGGATTATCCGGCGTACCTAAAAAGAGTTCACGGAAGCGCCCCAGACCGTAGGTGTACTCCCAATTGCCAGGAGCAAATGCGTCTACGCCCATCAAGTTTACGATATCAACCATTGCTTGTCCGCTGGTGAATAAGGTCTGGGCGCTGCCGTGAATGGTGTCGCCGGTATGTATGTAGAAAGAGTTCTGCGCGCGGTTGCGGATTTTTTTTACCACGGTGGCAACACGTGCCAATCCGCCTTCTGATGGTTGGCCGTCGCGCACATTGGCGTGTGCATGGAAATCACCATGAAAGTCGCCGGTGTGAATAAAAGTAATGTGACGAACATCGGTCGCATTTTTATTGTCTTCTTTTTTATTTACATTATTAGCGCCGATGGCTTGATCGTTGCTGGCATAGACCGGTGCGACAACTAACACACTGGATGCAAGTGTGCTTACTAACTAGTCAGCAGCAAAGGATACCGCTTCGTTTCTGAAAAATGATTTCACCAAGTCCTTATCCTGCGCAATTAATTCCAAATCTATAAACGTTCGCTCCCAAAGTGATTCCCCTTTTTTGAGCGGTGACCTCGCA
>CAMTXZ010000198.1:0-2491 GCA_947085765.1 uncultured Chromatiaceae bacterium
CGCCCGCAGCCAAGATCAGAATCCAGGCCGAGATGAAACGTCGCCAGGAGTAAATTATTCTATTGGAGGGTCGCTCGAAACACTGCATACTCGCCGCACCACAATCAGTGGTTATCTGGTCAATGCGTTCATGCACACCGCTGCGGTATCCGCCCCATTATACGAATCAGCTTTCAGCACAATTGTTAATGACTTGGCAAGACAGGGGTGGAGCACCGTTCCGCACTTTTTTTCCGACACACTGGTCACTGCCCTGCACAGCGAGCTACTACAACATGCCGAACATGACCGGCTCCAGGCCGCCCAGATCGGCAAGGGCAGGCAGCGAACCCTGCGTAGCGACATTCGTGGTGATGAGACGCGCTGGCTCAACAGCGAGAGCCAACCGCAGCGCGACTTCCTGGCGCAGATGGAGGCGTTACGCCTGCATCTGAATGGCCAGCTCTTTCTCGGCCTCAACGACCTGGAGGCGCACTTCGCGCTCTACCCGCCCGGCGCCGGCTACAGCAGACACGTCGACAGTTTTCAGAACAACAACCTACGCCGCATCACCATCGTCGGCTATCTCAACAAAAACTGGCAGGCACAGGATGGTGGCGAACTGCTGCTCTACAACGATCAAGATGAAGTGTTTGAAAAAATCCAACCCGAGGCCGGCACCCTGGCCTGCTTTGTCAGTGAAGAGATTGCCCACGCAGTAGCCATCACCCGGCGACCGCGGGCCAGCATCTCTGGCTGGTTCAGGGTGCGCGGCCAGAGCATCTGACTCCCCAGTTAATGATCTGTTAAGCTTAAAATACTAACCTGCGCCTGCTGCCTCTGGCACCTTGAGCATAGGACGTCCGCATAAAACCGACCTCGCACCATGCTCACCCGCTACTAAGAAACCATAACGATGAAATACTGGATGATCGTTGCGCTATCACTCTGCGGCACTGCCCCGGCATTTGCCCAGGATGAACTGATGACGGGCAGCCTCTGGGGCGACTACGCGCTCGACAAAAACTCCACACTCTATTTGGCCAGCGCCGACAACGATACTCAGGCCAGCTCAACATCCGCCATGGACAAGAGAGAAACCCCCGCCTACGAAGAGCGCTGTTTCACCGCCAACAAAGTCCACAAATATCTTGGTATCGGTTCCCTCGTCGCCGCCGCCGCCACCGTGCTGGCCCCCAAGCCCGATAAAGCAGATGTCGATGCCGGCAAGAGCAGCATCCACGAAAACCTTGGCCAAACCGCCGCCGCCCTGGGTGTTGGCGCCATTGTCACCGGCCTGCTATTTCACTGGGATGATTTCAATCTGAGCGACGGCATCAAAGATCCAGACAATCTACACATCATGCTCACCACCGCCGGCACACTCGGCTATCTCGCCGCCGTCAACCAGGCTCCCGACAGCGGCCACGCTGGATTTGGCGCGGCGGGCGCCGTCGCCATGACTATCGGCATCAAGATGAACTGGTAAGCCAGCCCTGACGCCCCTCTGGATTAATACGAAACGAGGACATTATGAAAAAACAGACAACTCTAATTGCTGCCCTCACTACAGCACTACTGCTGGGATCAATACCCGTCAGCCAGGCGGCCGATAACAGTTTTTTCTCCTTCTTCTCGTTAGAGCGCAAAAAAGAAGTCAAACCAATCAGCGACGAAACTTACAACAAAGAGTGTGGCGCCTGCCACTTCTCCTACCAGCCGGGTCTGCTGCCCGAAGGATCCTGGCGCAAGCTGATGGATGCCAAGGCGCTGGCCGACCACTTTGATGAAAACGCCGAGCTCGATGAACAGACCCGCAAACAGATCCTACAGATACTGGTCGACAACTCTGCCGACAACTCCAGCTACAAACGCTCCAAGAAGATAATGGGATCACTTAAAGATGACGCCACGCCACTACGCATCACCGAAGTCCCCTACATTAAAAGCAAACACAAAGAGATACCGGCAGAGCTGATCAAACAGCCCAAAGTGAAATCACTGAGCCAATGCGACAAGTGCCATATGGAGGCCGACAAAGGCAGTTTTGATGATGACACCGTCGTCATCCCGGAACATGGCCACTGGACCTGGTAACGTTTTTTTACTCAGCCCGTCACCCTCTTCCGTCCGGGAGAGGGTAGTAGTAACCCTCATTTTTATTACCCCGCACATAAATAGCCATTGTCAAAATCCAATCCTGAACTACCTTTAGTAAGTCGACCATTTCAGTCGACCTGATAAGGAGATCAACCATGAGTTCCAAGCTCAAAAATAGCCGCACAACAACAGCCAAACGTACCGCCACACCAGGAGCCAAATCCTCCACTACCCAGGCCACCGCCAAACCTGCTGCTGCGTCTATCAACCAAGAGCACATCGACAACAACACCCCCATGGGAGCAACACTCATCGCCAACGGCGCCACCTTCAGAGTCTGGGCGCCTAACAAAGGAATTGCCGTCCACGTCCGCATCACTCGCAAAAATGAGACTGCCGACCACCTCTGGAA
>CAMTXZ010000199.1:0-1893 GCA_947085765.1 uncultured Chromatiaceae bacterium
GAAACCTCTCACGACGCAAGCACCCACACAAATTGCTTGTTCTCATAAGTTTTTAAAGAGCGACGGGGCGGACCCCGTTGAAGAGAAGCGAGATTATACAGCGCTTTCCTTGTTCGTCAACTTGTTTCTGCCGACGCTTTTTGCTTTAGTTTGCAGCCACTTAGGATTGCTTTGCTTCAGCAGAGGGGCGCATTATACCTACCTGATTCCATGCGTCAACCACTTTAAATATAAGCCTTATAAATGGCCTCTATGCACGCCATTTACGGAGATTAGCGACTATAAAATCAGTGCTCGGGAGAGTGTATGAGCAACGCACTTCCAGACAAACTCATGCGGTCAAAGCAGTCAATCCCCGCATCAGCGGGCAGTGACTCTGGCAAAGCGTCTCTTGCCCACTTGGTATACATGACAACCTGCCGTGACTTCCAGCAGGTGATCCTCTACCCGCTCACCATCGATCTTAACGGCACCTTGCTTAATCATGCGCATCGCCTCAGAAGTACTAGGCGTCAGCCCCGCCTCTTTAAGTAGGCTCGCAATTCCGAGCTTACCGCCAAGCAGTACTACCTCACACTCTTCCATTTGATCGGGAATCACACCTTTCTGGAATCGAGCAATAAAATCCTCTCGCGCTTTCTGTGCTGCGGTGCCGTCATGAAAGCGGGTGATGATCTCTTCGGCCAGCTGAAACTTGACATCACGCGGGTTCATCCCTTCAACAACCCGGGACTTCAACGACTCCACCTCACCCAAAGGGCGAAAGCTCAGCAGCTCAAAGTAGCGCCACATCAACTCATCAGAGATGGACATGATCTTGCCAAACATCACTTCGGCCGGATCGGCGATGCCGATGTAGTTATTGAGCGACTTAGACATCTTCTGAACACCATCCAGCCCCTCAAGGATCGGCATCGTCAGAACTACTTGCGGGGGCTGGCCATACGCCTCCTGCAGCTGACGCCCCACTAATAGGTTAAACTTTTGATCGGTCCCGCCCAATTCAACATCAGCCCTCAGCGCCACAGAATCATAACCCTGTACCAGCGGATAGATAAACTCGTGAATGGCAATAGGCTGACCACCGCTGTAGCGCTTGCTAAAATCGTCACGCTCCAGCATCCGCGCCACCGTGTGTTTGGCGGCCAATTGAATCAAGTCGGCAGCACTCATCGTCCCCATCCAGCTGGAGTTGAACATCACTAATGTCTTTTCAGGATCGAGGATCTTGAAGATCTGTTGCTCGTAGCTGCGCGCATTCTCGATCACCTCGTCACGTGTCAGTGGCTTACGCGTGACGTTTTTACCGGTTGGGTCGCCGATCATGCCGGTGAAGTCACCAATCAAGAAGATCACCTCGTGCCCCAGATCCTGAAACTGGCGCAATTTATTGATCAGCACGGTATGCCCAAGATGCAGATCCGGCGCTGTAGGATCAAAACCGGCCTTAACGCGCAGGGGTTTACCACTATTGAGGCGTGCAACCAGCTCCTCTTCGCGCAAAATCTCATGCGCACCGCGCCTGATCAACTCAAGTTGCTCCTCTACTCCGACCATCTTATTCCTCTGCTCTATATATAGATGTACTATCGAACTGCTACAGCATGTATTATAAATGGGATTGACTTCACGCTTTTAACAAAATGGCCAATTTTGACCATTCACACAATACAGCACAGCCAACACGTTAATTAAAAAGGGGTTTTGAATGGACCTGCGAGGTAATTCAAAAAAAACAGGGTTTAGCATTAGTCGCACCCTGCCGATGATCAATCAAATGATCAACAAACATTTACATTGGGGTCTGGTTTTAAGTGGCGCCGCCATTTTGGGCGTTGCCGTTAGCCTGATGTCTGACAATGCCGAAGCAACCCGCTCGCCATCTATCAGCGC
>CAMTXZ010000200.1:0-11301 GCA_947085765.1 uncultured Chromatiaceae bacterium
ATCACACTATTTATCGAGCAACATAATCAGTCACCAAAACCTTTTGTTTGGACCAAAAATGTTGGTCAAATAATGGAGAAAGTGGGGCGAGCTAGAGAGATATTACAAAATGTATAATATATTCAGGACACTACACTAGATAAAGCGCTGTCGCCCCTGCCACTGCCAGTGGCATCACAATAAAATTCACCACCGGAGTCATGGTCAGCACCAGCACACTTGCGCCGAAGCTGAGGCTGGTGACGCGGTGCTGTTTGAGTATCTGCCGCTGTTGCGGGAACTGGATGTTGTGGTTACCCATGGGGTAGTCGAGATACTCCAGGCTCAGTAGCCAGGCGCTGAAGGCGAACCAGATGAAGGGGGCAAACAGATTTATGCCGGGGATAAAAAAGAGCACTAACAGTGGCAGGGCGCGCAGCAGAAAATAACCAATTTTGCGTGCCTCGTTCCAGAGTGTGGCGGGTGTCTGTTTGAGCGCCTGCATCATGGTGGTCTGGTTGGTGGTGCTGCTGCCTGTCAGTTCGCGCTCGACGGCCTCTGCCAGCAGGCTGTTGAAGGGGGAGCAGATAAAGTTGGCGATGAGGGTGAAGCTGTAGAAGATGATCAGCAGCATGGTGATAACAAACAGTGGCCAGAGCAGCCATTCGAGCCATTGCCATCCGGTCGGCAGCAGCTGTTGCATTGCAGACTCGAAATAGTGGCTGCCAAGCGCGATGGCGCCACTGAAGAGCAGGGTATTGATCAGCAGCGGGATCACCACAAAGCGGCGCAGGCCGGGGCGGCGGATGAGGCTGAAACCTTTGCTTATATATTGCAGGCCGATGAATGGATTCATTTGAGCATAAAGTTCCTGACGTTAAGTGTGGGGCCATGTTTTGCGTCGGCCTGGAGTGTGATTGGCAAGAGATAGACCGAACCCTCGGGAGCGGCGATGGGCAGGAGCCTTAAGTCGCTGATGGCTTGGCGGAGTTCGAATTCCAGTGGCCTGATGCCGGGGCTGCTCCAGAGCAGGTGAGACTCTGTTACTGCCCCATTGCTATTGAATACCAACAGCCAGTCGATGGTCCCCTCAAGACAGGGGTAGGTAGTTTGTGCGCGCGAGTAGATGGCGTTAACTCTGCGTTGCAGTGCTGCCCTTACATCGGGGGTTTGACGTTGTATGGTTTTGCCCCACCATCTTTCAGATAGACGCAAGTACGCCTGTTGGGCGCTGCTGTAGCTGTATGCCTCATCTTCATTGATTGGGCATGTTACCGAAGTGGCTGTGGGTGCGAGGTTGTCAGACTCGCCGGTGATGGCTTGAAGCAGTGTACAACCGCTCAATAATCCGCCGCTGAGAAACAAGAGTATATATCTGTTAAGTGATGAGATGATCTGCATGGTCCAATCCTCTTTTTGCCAATAGCGCTGTTCCATATGCCGCCTCCTGCTGCACTGCCTGTACAAACGGCACGCCGAGCAGTTGTTGACGGATGCTGCTCCACGCCGGGTTGTTGGCACCGCCGCCAGCGCTGCGGATTGATGATGGGTAGGGGGCGCCAAGTTCTGCAAGTAGTTTATAGCCCTGCTGTTCAATACGGGCCATGCCCTCGAGCAGCGCCTGGAAGAAGACCAGATCATCGACGGGGTGTGGTAGCAGACGCGGCGGCAGTGTGGCGTCGCTGATCGGGAACCGTTCGCCGGGTTTGATGAGTGGGTAGTAGTCGAGTCCGGTGGGCTGTTCTGGTGTTAGTTTTGGTGTCATCACGGTCAGCTGCTCTTTGGTGAAGTGGTGCAACAGTACCGCGCCGCCGCTGTTGGAGCCGCCGCCCACCAACCACTTATCACCGAGTGGCTGGGAGTAGACGCCATGTTGTGGCGAGAAGATCGGCGTGGCGCTGATCACCTTCATCACCAGTGTCGAGCCGAGTGAGGTGACGGCCTCGCCGATTTGATGTGCGCCGGTGGCGATGAAGGCGGCGGTGCTGTCGGTGGTGCCTGCGACTATTAGCGTGTTTGCGGGTAGTGCAAAGCGCTGGCTGATCTCTGTAGTGATGGGGGCGATGGGTGTGCCGGGAGTCACCACCTTGGGTAGCAGCATTCTATTTATATGGAGCCGGTCGAGCCAGGTGGGCCAGCACTTATTGATGGCGTCGTAACCGAGTTTGAGGCAGTTGTTTTCGTCGCTGATGCCGTAGTGGCCAGTGAGATTGCCAACGATCCAGTCGGCTTGATGCAGGGCGTATCGCACCTGTGAACCGGGATTGAGGTGCAGCAGTTTGGCGAGCGTTGCGGTGGCGCCGTGGGCGGCACTCTCTTTTGGCGCGATCTGGGCGATACGTTGGGCCTCGGCCAAACTGCGGTTGTCGTTGTACATCAATGCGGGCCCGATGGGGCGGCCGTCTTTATCTGCAAGCAGCAGCGTGCCGGAGGTGCCGTCGATGGCGATGGCTTTGATCTGTGTTTTATCGAGCTGTGCCAGCAGTGTGGTGAGCGTGTCGCCACAGGCGTGCCACCAGAGCGCAGGCTCTTGTTCGCCGTTGATTGGCGCGGCCAGTGCGGTGCGGGCTTCAGCGACAATCTGGCCGGCGTCGTTGATGGCGATGGCGCGCACGCCGGAGGTGCCTAGGTCGATGCCGATGAATGTGGGCTTTTCTGACATGTTAAAACCCCACTGTGCCCAAAGCACTGCGTGGGGCATACCCTTCGTAGTGAGCCTGTCGAACCATGAACGCTGGACTCCCTATGTTCAATGTCTTGATCACCACTCCTTCGACAAGCTCAGGACGAACGGGATTTTTAAGGCAGTGTGACAGGCACGGGCGGTACCCAACCTGACTGACGATGCTCTGCCACCACGGTGGTGTAGATGCCGCCACGGACATTAAATTCGCCGGTCAGGCGCATGAAGCGTGGGTTGCAGGCGGCCACCAGGTCGCTGAGGATGTCATTGGTGACCTTTTCGTGGAAGGCGCCCTCTTCACGGAATGACCACATGTAGAGCTTGAGAGATTTGAGTTCGACACACTGCTGGTCGGCGATGTAGTCGATCTTGAAGGTGGCAAAGTCGGGCTGACCGGTCTTGGGACAGAGGCAGGTGAACTCAGGCACGGTGATGCGAATGGTGTAGTCGCGCTCCGGCATGGGGTTGTCGAAGGTCTCTAATCTCTTGCTTGGGGATGTGGTTGGCTGTAGTGACATAATAGTAAAGGACTCAATAGGTTAAAAAATATAGCTCATTGGCTTCAGAGGTTGTGGATCAGCGGTTTAGCGTGGCGCTGCACTCTGGTATGATCGGCGGTTATTTTAACGCGAAAATGGTTTTTAGGTTGGAGAACTGATGCGTCTTAAGACAATCAAGCTGGCAGGGTTCAAGTCTTTTGTTGATCCCACCTCTATTCCTATGCCCAGCAACATGATTGGCATCGTCGGCCCCAACGGCTGCGGCAAGTCCAATACCATTGATGCGGTGCGCTGGGTGATGGGCGAAAGCTCAGCCAAAAACCTGCGTGGCGACTCCATGGCCGATGTCATCTTCAACGGTTCCACCTCGCGCAAGCCGGTGGGGCAGGCGACGGTTGAGCTGATCTTTGATAACAGTGATGGCGGCCTGGGTGGGGAGTATGCGCAGTATGCCGAGATCTCGATCAAACGCCAGGTGACCCGCGACGGTCAGTCCAACTACTACCTCAACAATACCCGTTGCCGCCGTCGTGACATCACCGACATCTTCCTCGGCACCGGTCTGGGGCCACGCAGTTACGCCATCATCGAGCAGGGCACCATCTCGCGTCTGATCGAGGCCAAGCCCGAAGAGCTGCGGGTCTTTATCGAAGAGGCGGCCGGTATCTCTAAATATAAGGAGCGCCGCCGCGAGACCGAGAGCCGCATCAAGAGCACCCGCGAGAATATCGATCGCATCGATGATCTGCGTGATGAGCTGGAGAAGCGCATCGCCACCCTGCAACGGCAGGCCAAAACGGCGGAGCGCTACAAGCAGCTGAAGGAGGAGGAGCGCAAGCTCAAGGCCGAGCTGCTGGCGCTACGGTTCCACAATCTTGATGCCACGGTGCAGGAACGTGACAAACAGATTCAGGGTCAGGAAACAGCGCTTGAAGGGCAGATTGCCGAGCTGCGCAGCGTTGAAGCGACCATTGAGAGTCAGCGTGAACAGCAGATCGAGGTCAACGAAAGATTCAACGAGGTGCAGGGGCGCTACTACGCACTCGGCGCCGAGATTGCCCGGCTCGAACAGACCATCGCCCATGTTAAAGAGAGCCGTCAGCAGCAGGAGCGCGAGCTGCGCGAGGTTGAACAGGCGTGGCGCGAGGCGACCGAACATCTCACCAGTGACAGTAACTCGATTGAAGATTTGAAGATGGCGCTGGAAGGACACGAAGAAGAGATGTTGCTGGCGCGCGAGAAAGAGGCGGAGTCGGGCGCGATGCTGACCCAGGCGGAAGAGGGGATGCATCTGTGGCAGCAGCAGTGGGATGAGTTTAACCAGACCTCTTCGGCGCACATTCGCAGTGCCGAAGTGGAGAAGGCGCGTATCCACCACCTGGAGCAGAGCCAGACCCAGCTTAACCAGCGCATAAAACGTATGGAAGATGAGCTGGCGACACTCTCGCCCGGCAGCCTTGATAACGAGATTGAGGCTTTTCAGCTCGAACGTGCCGAACTGGATGAACAGCTGGGGCAGCTGAGATACGAGCTGGAGCAGCAGGTTGAGCAGATCGGCCATGAGCGGCAGCTGGCGCAGAATCTGAGTAGTGACCTGGACGGCGACCGCAGCCGTTTGCAGGCGATGCAGGGGCGTAATTCATCGCTTGAGGCGTTGCAGCAGCAGGCGCTGGGCAAGGGTAATCATGCGGTTAACCACTGGCTCAAGGGGCGCGGCCTCGATAACGCCAGCCGTCTGGCGCAGGATCTCAGCGTTGAAAAGGGGTGGGAGAAGGCGGTTGAAGTGGTGTTGGGGCTGCATCTTGAATCGGTCTGTATCAACGGCATGGAGGCGGTGGCCACTGCACTTAAAGATCTGAATCAGGGCTCACTGGCACTCTTTGATACCGCAACCGCCAGCATCAACGCGCAGCAGGGTTCCCTGACGGATGCGCTGCTCAGCAAGGTGACATCAGACCACTCCATGGCCTCGTTATTGAGTGGCATCTATGCCGCCGATTCGCTGGAGCAGGCGCTGGCGTTGCGTGGTCAGTTGCAGGCCAGTGAATCTATTGTCACCCGTGATGGCCTCTGGCTTGGTCACGACTGGTTGCGGGTAACACGTGGTAACGATGAGAAGGCCGGTGTGCTGCAACGTGAGCAGGAGTTGAAGAGTCTTGCCGCCGAGATCGACGAAACCCGTGCCCGTGTTGAAGAGTTGCATGGTCAGCTGCTAGAGAGCCGTAGCCGTCAGCAGGATCTGGAGCGGAGTCGCGACGAATTGCAGCTTAGAGTTAACCAGAGCACTCAGTCGCTGGCGCGCATCGAATCGCAACTCAGCGCCCGTAATGAACGTCTACAGCAGTTCCAGAGTCGTAAAAACCGTCTTGAAACCGATGCTAATGAACTGCGTCAGCAACGTGAAGGCAGTGATCAGACGGTGGCCGAGGCGCGTGCCCGTCTTACCGAGGCGCTGGCACTGACCGAAAATTTTGAAGAGCTGCGCCATGAGTTGACGCAGCGGCGTGAGGAGTTGCGTCAGCAGCTCGACAACAGCCGTCAGCAGTCACGTGTCGATCGTGACCGCGCCCATGAAATCGCGCTAAAGCTGCAATCGATCCGTGCCCAGCTCGATGGCACGCAACAGCGCCTTGAGCGCATGCAGGGTCAGCTTGCCAACTTGGAACGGCGGCGTGAGACGTTGCAGGCACAGCAGCAGGGGCAGGGTGATCCGGTTGCCGAACTTGGTCTGCAACTGGAGGCACAGCTCGCCAGCCGCCTCGGTGTTGAAGAGGAGCTGATGCTGGCGCGGCGGACGCTGGAAGAGGTGGATCACGCCATGCGTCAATCGGCCGAACAGCGTCAGCGTGTCGAGCAAAAATCACAACAGATGCGCAGTCAGCTGGAGCAGGTACGTATCGCCAGTCAGGAGATCCGCGTGCGTAGTCAGACGGTGCGGGAACAGTTTAGTGAGACCGGCTTTGACCTTGAAGAGGTCTTTGCCCAGATCATCGACGGTGCCGATGAGTCGTTATGGCAGAAACAGGTCAACGATATCGGCCAGACCATTCAGCGCCTTGGCGCCATCAACCTTGCCGCGATAGAAGAGTATGAAGAGCAGTCGCAACGTAAGGCTTATCTCGATGCCCAGTGCACCGACCTGAATGACGCGCTGAATACGCTGGAGACAGCTATCCGCAAGATCGACAAAGAGACACGTACCCGGTTTAAAGACACCTTTGATAAGGTGGATAGCGGTGTCAAAGAGCTATTCCCGCGTCTCTTTGGCGGCGGCCACGCCTACCTCGAGCTGACCGGGGACGACCTGCTCGATACCGGTGTTACAATCATGGCGCGGCCCCCCGGCAAACGTAACTCCAGCATTCACATGCTCTCCGGTGGTGAGAAGGCGTTGACGGCGGTGGCGTTGGTCTTCGCCATCTTCCAGCTCAACCCCGCACCGTTCTGTATGCTCGACGAGGTCGATGCGCCGCTGGACGAGGCCAACGTGGGGCGTTTTTGCCGCATGGTAAAAGAGATGTCTGAAAAGGTACAATTCATCTTTATCACACATAACAAAACCACGATGGAGATGTCAGATCATCTCACGGGTGTCACCATGCACGAGCCAGGTGTTTCACGCCTCGTAGCGGTGGATATAGAAGAAGCTATTAGTCTGGTTGCGAGTTAATTTTGGAAGGAAATATGGATTCTTTACTGTTGGTATTAACGGTTATTGGCGTTGTTCTGATTTTGGCTGGCATCGCCAAGATGCGTAGCAATCGTCGTCATCAGCGTGACGAAATCGATCACAGCATCCTATTCGACAATCAACATAATAGTGAAGAGCTGCTGGATGATGAGGTTGTTATCAAACGGGTACGAAAAGTCGAACAGAGTGCTGCCGCGCCGCAATCGCGTGCTGAAACGCAACCTTTTGTCGATGATGAAGAGCTGCCGTACATCGGCACGGATGATGAGATCAGAATTGATGTGGATGAGAGTGATCGTCCGCGTCCACTGCATGAAGAGCGCCCAATTGTTAGGGATCGTGCCCGCACAGTCTTAAACAAGTTGCGCGTGGATAATAAAGATGAAGAGCAGGAAGAGGAGCTGCCAACAGATGAGCTGCCTGCCAGAGGTTATCGTAGTGAAGCACCGGACAAGGTGATTGTGCTCAATGTGATGGCGCCCAAGGGCCGTTTTTTTGCCGGCCCTGTGTTGGTGGATGCAGTTGAAGCGTTGGGCATGGTCTATGGCGAGATGGAAATTTTTCACCTCTACGCCGATAAAGCGCCACTCTTTAGTCTGGTAAATATGGTTAAACCCGGTACTTTTGATATGGCAACCATTGAGTCTCTCAGTACCCCCGGTGTCAGTCTTTTTATTCAGCTGCCCAATAAACAAGCCAACGGCCTGGAGGCGTTTGATACGATGTTAGACGTTGCCCAGCGCCTCAACACCGCCCTGCGTGGTTCACTTTGTGATGAGCGCCGTAACATCCTTACCCATTCGGCAATTGATTACATGCGCCAGCAGCTTGCTGAATACGATTGTAAATGGTTGGTGCCTGTCTGATTCGTTTGCGGAATCAATCCGCAAGTGTATAACCTGTTCAACCGAGTGATGTGCTGATCAGCGGCCAGTATCTGACATCAGCTAAATTATGGTTGGTCTACCCCCTATATAACTCTCTTAAGCTTCTCAATTACCCGTTTGACCACCGATAACCAGTCATGATCAGTTGTCGTTTGACGAAACAGTTTCATGGTGAGGGATCAGGGGGCAGCTCACAAAATGGAAAAAATCGTACGCTAAACCTCACCGAGCGCCCGTAACGGTCTGAACTTGCCCAGCTCTTATTCCGCAAAAACCTAGATCCCCACCTCAAGTGCCCTGCCGGCGCTTGCGCATGGCGCAGGTTGCTCGTGTGCTTACTAGGTAAGATTTCCGGCACCTTGATCTGGTTGCCGATTTCCGGCAAGTCGGGCTGGCGTAAGCCGTGTTGTGCCATCAAAAACGTCAGCACCGCCCGCGCAATCACCCGCAGTTTATTGTCGCCCACGTCGAACAGGTATTTATCGCCTACCTTGTTCACCGCAGGAGAGCAGGCTTTCACCTCGGCGCAACCCCATCGCGCGCGCTTGGTCAGTCGATACCACTGATCCAGCACCGCGCTGCAATTCGGGTGCGCAGCCTGCGCCTGAACAATCTTCGCGTGCGAAATAATGTGCATAGCCGCATTGCATCCTATAACGGGATAATGTCAATCCTCTGAATTTGCCCGCGCCGAGTTGGGTCGAATGGCAGCGTTGGGTAGCGACCGTCTGGCCTCTTCGTCTTCGCACGCTGGTTCTGCTGTGCTACTGTGTTGCATCAGACTTCTTCGAGTGCCACCATGACCCAATCCACGCAGGAACGTGCTAGAGCGGCCATCATTGACTTGGGCGAGCGTGTTACGGAGGCGCGGTGGCGGATTTTGGAGGTGCTGTTCGATGCCGGTCGACCGCTTTCCCACGCTGAGATCGGGGCTGGACTCGCTGCGGGTGGCGCTATCGACCGTGTCACCCTTTATCGCGTGCTGGACTGGTTGATTGCCAAAGGGCTCGCGCACAGAGTCGAAGGCCATGATCGGACATGGCGTTTCAGCGCGGTCAGCAACGATACGCATGGCCACGCCCATTTCCATTGCACCCATTGCGGCAAGATGTACTGCCTGACAGCGATTCAGCCCACCGTCGTGCTCGCCCTGCCGCGCGGGTTCCGCTTCGAAGAAACAGATATATCGCTGCGCGGCACCTGCGCGGACTGCCAACCGCACTGAACGCAATTCAGTTGCATTAAAGTGACGCTCGCCTGTAGAATGCAATCTTGTTGCATCTTGATAGGCGGTATGCAGTGTTATGAAATCCGTTTTCCATCATTCCGCAGTACCCCCGCTCGCCAACGCGGCGGTCAACTGGGATGCCGTCGGCATCGCGGGTTCTCTCGTTTGCCTGGCTCATTGCCTGCTGCTCCCCATGGTGCTGGCGGCGCTGCCGTTGCTGGCCTTGTTCGAGGAGGAGTGGCTGCATCGTGGGCTGGCCGTGGCATTGCTGGTGCCTGTGGCGCTGGTGCTGGTGCCTGGCTGGTATCGTCATGGGCGGTGGCTGCCGGGTCTGTTCATGACGGTCGGTCTGGTCGCAATCAATACTGCAGTCTTTACCGCCTCAGAGCGATGGGAGACCGGGCTCACGCTGGCTGGCGCCCTGTCGCTCATCCTCGCTCATGGCCTCAATCTCTATTTTTGCCGTCGCTGTCTTCGCTGCGCTGATGGGGGCGAGTGGAGCGTCCTCGCCAGCGCTGATTCCTGTCCGGTTCGCCGTCTGCCATGACCCTCACCTGGATTTTCCTGGCCACACTGGCGGGCGGCATCCTCAGTGTCCTTGCCGCTGGCTTGCTGTCGTTGACTGTGCTGGCGCGCTGGGCGCCGCGTTTAGTGAGTTTTTCGGTGGGAGTGCTGCTCGCAGCCGCCTTTCTGGACATCCTGCCCGAAGCCGCCAGTCAACTGCCATTGCATGACGTGGGGTCGACGGTGCTGGCCGGCATCTTTCTGTTCTTCGCCCTAGAGAAGACCGCTCTGTGGCGTCACGACCACGCGCACCAAGGCGTGGTGGACGCACCCCCTCCCACCGGCCTCATCATCGTGCTGGGCGACGGGCTGCACAACTTCGTGGATGGCGTCTTGATCGCCGCCGCCTTTCTCCAGGATCCCGCCTTGGGAATAGCCACCGCCACGGCGGTGATCGCCCATGAAATTCCGCAAGAGGTGGGGGACTTCATGGTGTTGCTCGCCGCGGGCTACAGTCGTCGCCGCGCGCTGCTGCTCAATGCCTTGTCGGGTTCGATGGCGGTGTTGGGCGGCCTGCTGGGCTATATCGTCCTGCAGGACGTGCAGGGGGCGATTCCCTATCTGCTCGCGCTGGCGGCAGCGAGCTTCATTTACATCGCTGTGGCCGACCTGGTGCCGGCATTGCAAAAATACCGCAAACCACGGGACTTCGCGGAGCAGTTCGCGCTGCTTTTTGGCGGCGTGGCGGTAGTGGCTTTTGGATATTAAACCTGAATTGATTGGAGGCAAAAATGGAACTCCCGCCACGCGGCACGTTGTTTGAAATCGAGGAAGGCGCGCGCTTCATGCCGCTTTTCGAGGCGGCCGGGCTGATCCCCTGCGTCACCCAGGAGTGGCAGACGCATGAAGTGCTCATGTTGGGCTGGATGAATCGGGAGGCGCTCGCCAGGACACTGGAAACCGGGCTGGCGCATTACTACTCCCGCGCCCGGCGGACACTCTGGAAAAAAGGCGAACAGTCGGGACAAGCGCAGGTCGTGAAACGCATCCTAATTGACGACGATCAAGATTGTCTGCTCATCGAAGTGGAACTGGCCGGCGGCGCCTCCTGCCATGTGGGCTACCGTTCGTGCTTTTTCCGTGCGCTGGAATGGAAGCCAGGCGAAACGAGCTTTTCTCTCGACTTTCTGGAAACGAAAAAGATCTACAACCCGCAAACTGCTTATGGAGGCACTGACCATGAATGATCTTATCCCTGTTACCGTACTCACCGGCTTTCTCGGCGCTGGCAAAACCACGCTACTCAATCGCATCCTGTCGGAAAGCCACGGTCGCAAGATCGCTGTTATCGAAAATGAATTCGGCGAAGTGGGCATCGACAACGATCTGCTGGTGGAATCCACTGAGCAGGTGGTCGTAATGAACAACGGCTGTATCTGCTGCACCGTGCGCGGCGACCTCGTCCGTATCCTTAACGAGATCGGGGAGCAACGTGCAGCGGGCAAGCTCGACTTCGAGCACGTCATTATCGAAACCACGGGACTTGCCGATCCCGCCCCCGTGGCGCAGACCTTTTTCGTGGACGACGCCGTGCGTGAGGCCTACCGCCTGGATGCCGTGGTTACCATAGTGGATGCCAAACATGCCATGCGGCAGCTGGATGAAAACCACGAAGCTCAGGAACAAGTGGGTTTCGCCGACCGCATCCTGGTCTCCAAGACTGATCTGGTTGACGAGGACGATTACAACCGGCTGCTGGAGCGGCTGCGCGGCATGAACCGTCGCGCCACGATCCAGCGCGCGCATCCCGGCCAGACCGATCTGGCCGA
>CAMTXZ010000201.1:0-16117 GCA_947085765.1 uncultured Chromatiaceae bacterium
GTGGATGGTGATTTCAGCAGAATTACCAGTTATCGTTACCCTGATGAGCGAATGTATCAGTACTCGCTTGACGAGGCCCTGATGATGGGCAAGCCGATTGTGCTGGAGTTTGCAACCCCCGGACATTGTACTGTTTGCGATGTGCAGTTACAGATGTTGAAAGGTTTGCTGGCTCAGTATGATGAAGAGGTAATATTCCTTCACATGGATCAATACCAAAACGCCGAGGCGTTTAAGGCGTTTAAGGTGATGGGGGATCCTTGGACTTATATAATCGATGGTAACGGTAAGGTCCAGTATAAACAGGCGGGCAGAATGCTTTACGGTGAGCTTGAAGCTGCGATTAAGCGAGCGCTGAGTGTTGAGACGAGTTGATGGCAAACAATGATGACTACCAACTGCTGCCTGATAAGCGTGGTGCGGCTTGGGATTTGATGATGTACGTGCCGGTAGTGGTTGTGTTGGTCTCTTTTGCATTGCAGCTTTGGTATGGAGGCACCTATAAAAACTTTGCGTATGTTTTGATTTTTGCGGCCACCTTTATTTTTTTTACTGGTGCAAACAGAATATTGGCAAGTCGCTTGATGGTATTGCCTGGGGCGCCACGATCGTTGGAGCTAGATAAAAAATCAGTCACGATTGTGTTGAAAAATGATGAGCGTGTAGAGTTGGTGCGGGAGTTGCGTTATTTTTCCGACTATGCCGGTAAGTCATTTGGGCTGACTGGTGTGGATTTGTCGGGCAAGAAGCGCCAGTTTGTTTTTCACAAGGCACAGTTTGGCGAAGAGTCCAGGTTTACGGGTATTAGGTCACGCTTGGCTGTCTACAAGTAATCTCTTTTGTACTATGGCTGTTTTGATCTACCGTCGCCTTATAATATCCCAGGCCATAAGTGCCATAACTATGGCAGCGATTGTACAGCCTATTACAATAGCCGTGGTTTCCGTATTTGGGCTAACCAAGCCCCCTATAAACATGTGAATTGAATACCCAAAAACAGTCAATCCGGCTATTGCGGCGATTGAGTAAATAATAATTTCTTTCATAATTCTGGATTGCTCAACTGTTTGCGTATCGTGAGGATAGTTTATCGGGTTTTACTGGTACTTTCATAGTGCGCTTAGAGTAAGTGGTGCGTGCCTTATGAGATTGTTTTGTTGTTGGTCAGAACTGTGGGGAGTACTGGGCGTTAAATCAATATGGATTCTTCAAAAAAAACTTGACTGACTTTGTTTTACTATGCAAACATCGCCAGTCAGAGTTTGACTCTGTGAAGGTGGTTTATAGTCATGGAGCTTGGATTGGGGATGGCTTCGAGGTCTAAATGATGCTAAAAAAATATTTTTAGTCTGTGAGTTCGTGAAATGGAGGGGAATCATGGTTAATAATCTGACGCCGGGTAAAACATTTATAGTTAGTTTGATCGCCGGTATGGTCACAGGCATGGGTAATGGGAGCGTGTTTGGTGCTGCTTTGATGTGCGCGCTCGGGCGTGCTCAGTTTGAAAACTGGGGCGGTTGGGGTAGTCAAGCGTATGATCCGACAACATTTCAGGGCTTCATTGACTGGTGTATGATTTTATTTGGCGTGGCATACGTCGCTATCATGATGATAGCTTTGAACCGTCACGGGGAGTTGGAAGCGGTGGCTACACGCAAAGCGCATTGATAGCTCGTGAGAGTATAAATACAATATGTATATTTAGCTTTGCGTTAACTATGAAATTTTCAAGTTTTGGAGGGGTACGGTTATGATGGTTATGATAGCGACAATCCTGGGGATTCTCCTTGCGCTCTCTAGTATGTGGTTTTCGTGGTATCTGTTGATGCCAGGTGAGCACGACTAGGTTTCTGAATAACGGCTTTTGGATTTGTTTGTACTATAAGGGGAGGTTGTAAGCCATGTTTAAATATTTATTTGCGAAAAATGAGGATATTCCGCCAGGAACGTCGGCGGTCTATTTTGGTTTTTCCTCTATTCTCTGGTTTGTTATTGGGACTGGTTTGGGTTCATTTAATGCGGCCAAGTTAGCATTTCCAGACTTTGTAACAGGCAGCGAGTTTTTCTCGTTTGGCCACATGCGCCAAGTTCACGTGATGGCGGTGATTTTCGGTTGGATTTCGATGGCGTTTGCTATGGCGATGATGTACATCACGCCTGCGCTGGGAAATACAAAGCTCTGGTCAGAAAAACTGGGTGTCTGGAACTGTTTCTTGTGGAACTTTGGTCTCTCACTGGGTTTGACACTCTTATGGTCCGGTATGACCTCCGGTCGCGAGTACTCTGATTTTCCATGGTTCATAGATCTGTATATCGCTTCATTCATTATGTTGCCTATGGCAATCAATGTATGGATGACAATCATCAAGCGCCGTACGCAGGGGATATATACAACCAACTGGTTCTTTGGCTCCGGTGTGTTTATGGTGACAATTGTCTTCATAGTGGGGAATAGTCCTGAGTGGTTCAACTTGACGGGTTTGAGCGAGGCTTATCTGACTTGGTGGTTTGCCCATAATGTTTTAGGGCTGTGGATTACTCCGATAGCTGCCGCCATCGCTTACTACACTGTTCCGAAAGTGACAGGTAATCCGCTTTACTCACATCGTATTGGGCATCTTCATTTTTGGTCAGTTGTAGTGTTTTACTCTACTCCGGCTGCTCATCATCTGATGTCTGCGCCTCTGCCTGAGTGGCTGAAATCCTTTGCATCAGTCGAGGGTGTCTTAATATTGGTGCCTGCAATAGCCTTTGTGTCCAACTTACTTCTGACTATGCAAGGTAAATGGCATATGTTTGTAGAAAATGTTGAGATTAAATTCACCATTACCGGTGTGTTGATGGCTATTCCTTTGAATATGCAGGGTGGTTTCCAGCAGACCCGTGCGATCAATTGGTATGTGCACGGGACAGGCTGGATTGTTGCTCATGCGCATTTGGCTTTGCTGGGGTTCTCTACCTTCTTGGAGGCTGCTGCAGTTTACTACGGTCTTCAGACTATCCTACGCCGTAAGCTCTTCTCTCTGGCGTTGGCCAACTTCCATTTTTGGTTCTTGCTGATTGGGTTCTCAATTTACTGGGTATCAATGACCATCGCGGGTCTGATTCAGGGTGCTGGTAAAATTTATGAAGTCCCTTACATCGACGTCGTAATTGCCGAGCATCCGTACATGATCGCTCGCTGGGTTGGTGGCACCATGGTGTTTACTGGTAACCTTGTATGGCTGTACAACATGTACATGACTGCCAAGGCCGGTACTGAAATACCTGAAGGTCGTCTGCCTCACGAACTGGCTTACGAACGTTAACAGCATTAGTAGGGGAGGGTTTTAAAATGGCTTTTAGAGAATATAAAATCGGGGCGCGGTTGTTCGGGGTGGCTCTTGGTGGCTCTATGGTGATTACGTTGTATTTTCCAACCGTAAACATGACATCAGTTGCCGTTACTGAGATTGGTCTGAAAAAGCAGCTTTCTTATGGTCGTATCAGTGGGTTTTCGTATGAGGATCCATTCCTGAGGGGGGAAGGTAAACCGAAGACGGTAACGCTGAATAAAGATCCAAAAACTGGCGCGGAAATAGAGCCGATTGAGGCTTATGTTTTTGAGCCTGGAGTTCCATTTCCCAGCGGGATTAATCATCCTCGCACCTTGGGAGCAGGGATTGCTCAGTTGAGTATAGATAAAGGCATGATTAACGAGGCCAACAATAAAGCTGGCGCAGTTTTTGTTGTTAGTCGTGGCACCAGCAAGGGTGAGACTGTTACTTATATCGAAAATGCCAGTGCAACACGTGGCTGGCAGCCTAGTGATGTTCTTACAACGGCAGGTGATGCCAATACCAAATTGATTGGTTCAGGTAAAGTCATGTTTGTTAAAGAGGGCTGCTGGTGGTGTCATACATTGTTACCTGAGCAGACTCAGGATTGGCAGTATTTTGGTATCCCACCGCGTTTAGGTGACTTTAATGGTGAGTCTCCCACAGCGTTCGGTTCTGATCGTAAGGCTCCTGATTTGTTGCACGTGGGTTCACGTAACTCATCTAAAGAGTGGATGATGATGCACTTTTTCAACCCACGTTTGGTTCAGCCACATTCGATCATGCCGCGATATGACTATCTATGGGGTGAGAAAGATGCTTCTGGAAAAAATATTGATTATTCCGCCTGGAGAACTGCATACACTGAGTATCAGCAAGGTAAGAGTATCTATCCTCCAGAAGTGCCCAACTACGCATCTGAAAGTCAGATTCGTTACCTCATAGACTTTGTCTTAAGCCTTAAGTAAAAGGGGATTTAACTATGGCATGGAAATTAGATAAACCGCTTCATTCACTGTCGGATGCAGAGCAAAACAAGAGAGCTTGTGATGTATGGGAAGGTGAGAGCCTTGGGGGTATTGCTGAAAACAACAATCGTGTTCCTCGAGCTGTTATCTGGTTGATGGCGATGACTATTGTTACCGCATTTGCTGTTACCAATCCTCTCTGGGGACAGCGTCCAACAGCATCTTTGTATATTGATTATGCAAAGCTGATGGATTCCCCACAGGTACAAGCCATTCCGACGGACAAGGGCAAGATGGAGTACCTTGTTAACAATGCCAAGTCCAATGATTCAAGAACTCAAGGGCTTTTGGAGCGTCACCCATTGACTATGGATGATTTGCGTGCAATTCAAAGTCAGATTCTTGAGTTGGGAAATAAAGGTGTAGATCTTGAAGAGTACACCGTCATCGGACCCTATGTTCAGCTGGCTAACTTTGAAGGTGAGATGAAAGCTGATGGCACACAATCACGCAAGCAGCCGTTCTGGGATAAAGGTTATACAATTGATATATTCTATGTGACCTACTTCTGTATTGCCATGTTGATAGTGATTAAACGTTTGCCGGACTATAGCTGGAAGCCAGATCATAGTGTTGCCCATTAAATAAATACAAAGGAGCTAAGTCATGATTGATATTGATAATCCCCCTCTGGTTTTGCTGGGAGTTATTATAGTGGTGTTTGTTGCACCCTTTATCTACAGTTTTTTCATTGATGGATACGATAAAGGCAAGTCACAGATCAAATCGTAGTCCACTATTAGTGAGGATTTTGTTGCTCTCACGGTAAGTAACTCATTTCAATGCCGCTCTCTGAGCGGCATTTTTTTATGTATAATGAGTTAGTTTTACTTAACGCTTAGCTTTGAGAGTGTTAAGTTACAGTAACGTCAGGAGGTGGAGTGCAATGATAGTATTGTCCAGTATCGCCTCTACCACCGCAGGTTCGATCACCGACGGTCAATGGGGAGTGGAAGGTCTTTATAGTCAGCAGTTTAGTGTGGGTATATTTGTTTTTTTAATGATCAGTATTGTGGTGTTTACGATCATTGTCATAAAGTTCATGCTCAGTGGTTCAGGTAGTAGTGCTATTGTTGGCAGCAAGCCTACTAAAAAACTTAAGACTGGCGAAAAGATTATGTTTTTCTGGATTTTTCTCGGTATCGCGGGGGCGGTTGTTATGGCAGCTATGCAGTTGCTCCAAGGCTATCTTTTCTAAAGGAGTGCGGATATGAACATGGATAATTGGCAGGATGGATGGACCATCTATATATGGTTGATCGCTGGTGCATTGATTATTCTGGCGGCTATTGCTGCTTTGCGCTGGGCTAGTAAAAATGAACAGTTTGATGAAGATATCAAATACTTGGTATTTGATGAAAATGATAAGGATAAAATGTCACCCGAAGAGTTCAAGAAGAGTCAAGAGGTGATGAAGGCGCAGATGCTTAGTCGTGAAAAATTTTTGAAAGAGAAGCAGGAAAATCGTTAAAGCAATGCGAAAAGGTGAGAAGGGTATACTGGTCGCGATTGTGACAATTGTTGTGATATTTGCGGGTATTAATATATATCGTCAGGGGCAGGATAAGACGCCCGATAAGGGGATTCCGTTTTATAGTACTGCCTCTCCTGAGTTGCGGGATCAAGGCGCAGAGCTGACGCGTAAATTAGAGTGCCGACAATGCCATTCAATTTGGGGGGTGCGTAATGCTATGCAGTCTGTACCTTCTCCTTCACTGGATGGCATTGGGGCGTTGTATGATGAACAATGGTTTTACAGTTATTTATCAGCGGCGGATCCACAATCGATAGTGCCCTCGCGCCTTAAAGCCGAATATAAAATGCCCTCTTATGCTCATCTTCCAGAGACCGAGCGGCGTACTCTGGCGATGTACCTGGCTAGCCTGAAGGTTGAGGATTGGTATCTGCCTGAAGTTCGCAAGGCTGAGTATGAAAAATTGACCGGCCAAGCGTTTAAGGATGATGATAACAGTGCCCATAAGTAGTAAATTTATGCCGGTGCTAATGGCATTTGTTGCTATTGGTGTAGGTGCGCTTATTAATTATGCAGGTGATCGTCTGCTAGGTGTTCGCTTGGAACTCTTCTGGGGCGTATCTACTTTCTCACTGTGGTGGTCATTAGATCTTTTCCTGGTCCCCTTTATTGCGGGTATGGCTGTTTCCCTTGTTTATGGTTTGGGTGGTAAGTTGCTGTGTTATTTTGCGCCAATCATTGTGCGGGGAATCAGTTATATACAGATGGCTAATTATGAGAACCTGCCTGAGGGGGTAACACTTCTGCCTCTTGGTTATTGGGTACTCATTTTGATTGTGGCCGTTGAAGCAGCTGCCTTTGGTGGTGTCTTTGGTGAAATAATGGTTAAAAAAGTTTACGGTCGTCGCCCTAAGCATTTGCTTTATAAACAATCATCAAGTAGCAGTCCAGAAAAATAATGTCTAGTCATTTTACGAATCCTAAACCGCTCAGTCATCGAGAACGGACTAAACGTGGTCGTTATCTTGCTGCTACTCTTGTTACCTGCGCAGCACTTGCGGTGGTTGGCGGAAGTATGCACGTGATTGATCTTGGTCATGGTCGTGTCTTTGAAGATATGCGTAACATGGCTACATATGATCTGGATAATATGAAGGATCGTATTCGGGCAGCGGGTGAGGATTCTACCCGTAATAAAATGAACGAAGCGGGTGTTTTGAAGGCCGAGCCAGCCTCTTTGGCGGTTGTCGACCAGATGTTAACACCTGAGCAGTGGGCAGAGTTGGATACTCTTATTACTATTCCAGCGGGGGTCTTTAAGATGGGCTCTGATCAAGAACGCACCAACCCCCAGAATAAGCCTGAGCATAATATCTCTCTTCCTGCATATCGTATCGATAAATATCCTACGACTAATGCCCAATATGCTCGTTTTGTCACTGCTGCCAACTATAGGCCTCCTGCTGATTGGGAAAATGGACAGCTTCCTCTTGGTGAGGCATTGCGTCCTGTGACTATGGTCTCATGGTATGACGCGAGTAATTATTGCACATGGGCTGATAAACGTTTGCCTAAAGAGGCGGAGTGGGAGAAGGCGGCGCGTGGTACTGATGGGCGCCGTTGGCCGTGGGGAAATGCTATGGATTCACAGCGGCTTAATACCTATTACAGTGTTGGCTCAGCCACTGATGTTACTGCATACGTTAACGGTATTAGTCCTTATGGTGTGATGGATATGGCAGGTAATGTATTCCAGTGGATTGAGGATGATTTTTTACCGTACACAGGTTCTGATGCGCCAGGGGAGTTGTTCCAGGGCAAAATCGGAGTAGCAAATACGCCACAAGATCGTGCCATGAAGGTGGTTGATCTTGTGGGTGTTGATGCTAAGTATAAGGTTTTACGCGGTGGTTCATGGAAAAGTGATCCGTTCTCAACGGCGACGTACCACCGTAACTTCTCCTGGCCAAACTATGCATCGGATTTTTTCGGTTTCCGTTGTGCAGCTGATGCAAGTTAATTAGAGAGTACAGCAATGATTACTTCTATCATCAAAGGGGGAGTGGCAAGCGTGCTGTTGCTGTTTGCTCCACAACTGTGGGCAGATAGCTATCGCTACCTGCACGTCACTATAGAAACACCCTGGATGATTTTTCTGTTTCTGTTTGTGGCGGTCATGATGCCCTTTATTTTGATGGCGATTCTCTATTGGCGGAATGCATTTCGTCGTAATGCGGAAGATGATGCTCGAGCGGCTGAAGCTGAGATTGATGGTAGAAACGGGGAGTAACGGTAGTGACGAAAAATCCCCGTATCTGGCTCACTATGATTTTGACATCATTACTTTTGCTACTCTCTGGAAGTCTCTATGCAGAGGAGCCGAGTAAACCGGGTAATGATTCGATCGAGGTCATGCAAGTCTTTAATGATAACGCCCTTGAAAACGCCAAGATCTACGATGTCGCTGATGAAAAAAAGCATAAAATCCTTTTCTTTATGGGAGTGGGATTGCTGATTCTGCTTTGTACTACTGCGTATCTTGGTGTTTCTATGGTGATGTTCAATAAAGAGGTCTTTGTAGCACACATGATCTCGGCAGGTTTTACTGTGACACTTGGCTTGGTGCATGCGGTAACGGCAGTGGTTTGGTTTTTCCCTTTTTAAATATCGCCATCTAGGTGCTTGGCCATCATTCAAGTATGCAAGTTTGAGGTGGACTGAAATGATACATTGCTCTGCCATTTAGACGCAGGTTGAAGTGGCAGTGAAATAATGCAGATCATGAAACCGTCTGAATTATAATAACGGACCCTCATGTCGCCTCTCCTTCAATCTACAGATACTACACAGTTAAAGCCGGCGCCCGATTTCAGTGGCACCCGTATTGTCTATTTCTATTTTTTCTCCGGTGTTGCTGGACTTGCCTATCAAGTATTGTGGGCACGTATGCTATCGCTGCAATTTGGCGTTAGTATTTTTGGCGTTGTCATCACGGCCAGCGCTTTTATGATTGGATTGGGGGTTGGCTCTCTCTGGGGAGGCGCCCTTAGTCGCCGATGCTCGAATCCGCTGCGTGTGTTTGCCATGCTCGAAGGAGGTGTCGCCCTTTATGCGCTGCTGCTGCCATTGTTGTTGTTCCTGCTTGATAGTGGTGTGGCCGCGATTGCGCCCGAGAGTTTGACGGGCTGGTATAGCTTGCAGCTTTGCATGGCATTACTGTTGATTGCGTTGCCCGCGACTGCGCTGGGTATCGGGTTTCCGATGGTGTTGCGTGTGCTTGAGTCGACTCCCATTTCGCTTGGACGTGTATATGGCGTAAATACACTCGGCGGTGCCCTTGGAGCACTGTTGCCATTATGGTTGTTACCGTTTGTGGGCTGGAGTAATGCCGTGTTGATGGTTGCGCTGCTCGGCGCAATGGTGGCTTTTTTTGCCTGGCGACTCTCCAGACCGATGCCATCCCTGGCTGTTTTATTTACTCCGGTAACACCGGTAAATAATATCCCGCTCACGACACTGTTGGCCTACGCTGCTATTGGTGCAGCAGCATTGATGCTGGAGATCGCCTGGACCCGGCTCTTTGGCATGTTGTTGTTGCGCACTGAGTATGTGATGGCGGTGATACTCGCTACATTCCTCCTTGGCATTGGTGGCGGTAGTCTGCTGGCGCGGTACATGCGTGCGCGCTATTGGTTGAATCTGTTGCCGCTGCTTGCGGCACTGTTTGCACTGTCGAGTCTCTGGGCGATTCCTGCATTGGCGGCTTGGGCTGAAAGCTCGTCTTTTAATTCACTCTTTAGCGCCACGTTTGCTCAGGGGGGGGCGGTTGCGCTTTTGACACTGCCGGTTACGTTGATATTGGGCGCATGGTTACCGTTGTTGAGCGCGCGGCTGGGGAACGGCAAGGCGAATGGTGCACGACTCTATGGTGCGAACTCCATTGGCGCCGCGCTTGGTGCACTTCTGGCAGGTTTTGTATTGATCCCTTGGCTCGGCACTACGGGTGCGCTAGTAGTGGCGGCATTATTGTTATTTGTTGCTGGCATGGCTTGGGCGCAGCCCCGCTTCTGGGTAGTCTTGCCCCTGTTGGTGATGGTGGCTTGGCCAGTGCGTAATCTGCCACCGGTGAGTGTATTGCTGCCTGAGGGACAGCGTGGCAGCAGTGATCTTATGGTGTATGAAGATGGGTTGGATATTACTCATGTGGTGGCGCGTAGCGATGGCCAGCGTCTGTTGCTGGCCGATCTGCAGCGCATGGATGCCTCATCAGAACCACTCGCGGTGGTCTCGCAGCAGAACCAGGTGCGTCTACCAATGCTGCTTCATCCTGAACCGAAAAAAATACTTTTCTTAGGGCTGGGTACTGGCATCTCGGCCGCCGCATCGGCACCGTGGCAAACCCTGCAACGTACTGCAGTAGAGTTGTCGCGGGGATCGATCATCGCGGCAGGAGACTATTTTGTTCCAGTTAATGGTGATGCAACAGCACAGATGCAAGTGGTGCGTGACGATGCGCGACGTTATCTACGCACTACACAGCAACACTACGACGTAATCATTGGCGATCTCTTCCATCCCGATCTGGTGGGGCGTAGTTCACTGCTGTCATTACAGCAGTTTGAGCGCGCCCGTGCCGTGTTGAATGAAGGGGGTATTTTTGTGCAGTGGCTGGCGCTAAATCAGTTTGATCCCGATTCATTGCAAGTGGTGGTGCGGACCTTTCAACAGGCATTCCCCGATGCCGTGATGTTTGTTGATGGCTTTCGCCTGGCGCTGGTGGGTGGCAACGGCTGGCAGCCTACTGTTGAGGCACTGCAGGCCAATCTGCAACAGCTTACGCCGGAGCAGCAGCAACAGGCCGCAGGTGGAGAAGGGGCCTGGAGCTGGCTTGGGCGTTACTGGGGGCCATTGCGGATGCCGGTTGGCGCAGTGCAGGATGAGTGGGCGCCTGTCATTGAGTTCTCGCTGCCACGAGCACGTTATCGTGGTGACATGGATTTAGTTAAATTACTCGAATGGTTACTGCAACAGCGTCCTCACGTCTCACAGGCACAACAGGCATTGGCCGTGAGCGCCGCAGATGCCGAGCTGTTTGAGCGTGGTTATGTGGCCACCGAGCTGGCATTGCGTTCATGGGTGGCCACACTCAAAGGTGATGAGCAGCAAGGGCAAAAGTTGCTGCGCCTCGCCTATCAGGCCAATCCACAAGACCGCTGGGTCACGGGCGCCATTGCTGATAGTATGTATGCAAGTATTGCGCAGATGGATGTGCGCGGGCTAGATAAGCGTCAAATATTAGAAACAATTATCACCATTCGTCCCGATCACGTCGACGCGCTGCGTGAATTGTGGCGAATGGCCTCTATGGCAGGGCGTCGTGAACAGGCGGGGTTCTACCGCCAACGCCTGCAGCAACTCAGCCCACTGGAGGCGGGGCTACAGTCTCAGTAGCCCCGCACCAGAGAGATTACTGGGTAGTTAGTGGCCTATTCTAGGGGGCTGTTTGTTGCTTTGCCGGTCTGAATAGTTCAAAAAGAGTGCCTTGGTCGGGCAGTCCTGTCTGCGGCTGTTTAATGTTTTTTTGGAACTGTTTAACGGCACTTTTGAGCTTGTCATCATACTGAGCGTCGTTAAGATTGCCATTATAGAGGTCGCGAGATTTCAGGACGCTTTTCATGCGTTTAATCACCTCTTCTTGATAGATGTATTTATCAACGGTGACAAATTTGCCACCTTGAGTGATCTTCTGCGGCATCAGCTCACCAATCAGGATCTGAATGGCTGCTTGAAATTGCAGCTCAGGTTTCTGTTTGCATAGTGATTCGGCGGCTATTAGCAGCAGCTGGGTTGATTGCCACGGGGCCAGGTCAAAGGTATTGGCCTGCTGTTGGTTAATTGCAGTGAGATAACCTTCGAGCCAGCCACCAAAGATTAAATACGTATTATCTTTTTTTTGATGGAATTCTATAAATTTTGAACATTTTGCAATTCCGGCGCCTTTTATGGCATAGGTATCATTGCTGTCTGCACCATAAGCTATGGAGGAGGGCAGTAGAGATGCGCATAAAAACCAAGCTGAAACATTTTTCAAATTCATGATGTAGGACTCTGGATTTGATCGTACTAAAAATGAAAAAGGGCTGTACTTAAAAAAGTACAGCCCTTTCGGCAGCAATAACAACGCTGCTAGCGGTTTACGCTACTTTACGGCGACGTGCTGCTGTAATTCCCATTCCCAGCAAGCCAGCACCTAACAGGGCCAGCGAAGTTGGTTCAGGAACAGAGTCTGCACGATAGGCATTGCCACCGATCAGGGCAAGACCTTCTGGGCAGGTGGCGGTAGCCGCGCAGGGGCGTGGTTTATACCCCGAGACGAAGCTGAAATCGCTGCCCCCAGCTTCGCTGTTGGTATTGAAGTTGGGGGCTGCGGCTCCACCAATAACGTCCTGATTACCAAAGCCGTTACCACCTTCACTACCTGTTCCCAGCGCACCAGTGGTGAGTGTAGAGAAGAGAGTGCCATCCAAGGTGCTGGCTGAGTAGGTGGCTGTCAGTGTGTGGCCAACCAGGCTCAACCAAAGAAGATTGGTACCGCCTTCACTGCCACCGGTGGCAGAAGAGGTGCTGCTGAAGTCGGGTGTATTATCAACATAAAACATGCTCCAGCCGCCAGAGAAAGAGATGTGATCGCCTGCGTCAGCAATGCCGTTATTGTTTACATCAAGAAACTGGTTTAAGAAGTAGCCACCAAACTGATAGGTAAGTTCACAGCCTGGGCAGAAGGTAGTGGTATCGCCATTGATGTTGGTGATTTTGCCGTAACCTTTGAGCTCGGTGCTCGTGCCAAAGCTGTATTTGTCATATCCGTCCGCTGTTGCGCCGATCAATGTGATCGGAGACGTCGGCCTTGCCACTGATTCATATAAGGTATCAGTTGCGAAGAAGTCGTCGAAATTGTCTGGATCCCAAACAACACCGCCTACGTTTATATTCCCGGCTTGGGCTTGTACTGCGCATGTCAGCGCAGCAGTAACTGCCGCGACTTTGAAGATGTTTTTGTAATTTGCCATTATATCTAGCTCCTGAAAGCAACTGTTTTCTGTTAAGTATTACTGAAATGTATTCCGGTAGTACCAAATATTGTTTCTCAAGTTAAATAAAAGCACAAGCCGTGCCATGATTGATTTTTCAATCTAATGCATTGTTATTTATGGGATATATTTTGTGGGGAGCTATTGGGTGAGGGCGGGCTTGGCTAGTGTTGTAAAGAATCCTGACAGTGTTGGGTGGTGTGTAAAAAACTGCTGGAGGCACGACGATGGTTATGGGGTGGGGCAGTAGTAGGTGACGCGATGCCGAGACGGAGAAGCAGTAATCCCTGGTTGTTGTTCGAGACCACATCTAGCAGTTGGCCGATTTTGCGGCAGGCGGGTATTAATGTGGGGGGGGACTGTATAAAACCTAGCGAGAACACACCGGCCGCAGCAAACGGTTGCAGTGATATCCCTTGTGCTGTGGCGTTGAGCCAGGTGCGCTGTAGTGCCTGTCCCGCGCGGATGATGCTTGCTCGGTCCGTCTGTTCTACGCTGAGCAGGCAGAGAGCCGGGGATAGCAGGGTTGGTAGCACTGTAGAGCGGAAGCCTATGAGATAGTTGCCGCCGATCCAGTTTAATGCGCTCATGACCCGCCAGTGACGCAGCAGCTTGAAAGCGGGGCGCAGGGGGCGTTCTATTGCCAGAGTGGCGGGGGCCAAGCCTTCCTCGGCGGTGGCGCCGCTGCCCATTTCAAAGTGAATGCAGGAGAATAGCTCTTGATGGAGTTCCTTGTTGCCAAAACGAAGACTCTCCGCCAACCACATGGCTTTAAGGGCGGTTTTGTAGTGCGGGGTGGCGTTGAGCCAGTTAAGTGTCACACCCTGAAGTTTCGCAGCCTCATCGCTGAGTGTCTGCTTGATGGTGCTGGTAATGGGACCGCGCCAGGGAAAGCTGCGGTTGGTATGGCGATCTGGAATCGATTGCGCTAAGGGTTCTTGCTGCGGGGATACAGCCGTGAAGGTGAGTCTGGCCGCCCAAAGTGGACTCTGTTCTGGATCAGGCAGGTACTTAATATGGCTGCTGTAGCCGAGTGAGTGGGCTTGGATGGTGATGTTTTCGATACAGGCGCCGAGGGCGAGATCGCTAAGCACAAAGCGTTGATCTGAGACACCTCCGCTGCGGGTTTTATCGATCCAGAGTTCCAGTGCCTCATTGTCCCAGTGGTAGCGCCAGGGCTGGGAGTTGTCGGCTGAGGGGGCGAGTATGGCGGCTTCTATAAGCTGTTGCTGGATCTGTGGTTTCATGGCGATCGGCCTCTCTACTTTGCTGACTGGTGTTTGCTGAGTATGTGGCGGGCGATCATTTTGGCGATGATAAGTGTGGGGTTGCGCATTCCACCAGGGCGCCAGGTATGGGCTAGCTTGTTGCGATAGGCGTCAAACTGGAGCCCGTGAGGGGCGCTACGCACACCGCCTCTGTCGAGCAGGATTTTGAGCGCCTCGGTGGCGGCAAGTCCTGCGCAAAGTTCGCAGGCCATGGAAGTGGAGGGTCCGCGGTGCTCGTTAAAACTTACTGTGGAGGGGTCGGCCAGGTAGGTGCGTTGCAGCATGGCGGGAGAGAGTCCAACCAAAAAATTGAGCAGTTGTTCGTTCTCCGGAAGTCCTTCCAGACGGAAATACTCTTCAAAGGTCATTTTTCCGGGCAGGAAGTTCAGTAACGCCGTACCCATTCCTAGGGGCGCTGCGGTGATGGCGGGGACTTTGCCTTGGGTGCAGGCATCAAATACCATGCGGCGGGCGGCGACGGCAAAAAAATCCAGTCCATCCACGTAGAGGTCGACCCCCGCCATAAATTCATTGAGGTTTTCTGGCGTTATGCCATTTGAGAAGCGGGTGATATTGAGTTGTGGATTGATCTCCAGGGCCGCCTCGGCCATTACGTCAACCTTGGGGCGACCGAGATTGCTGACGTTTGCCCCGGCCTGACGGTTGAAGTTTGGCAGCTCAAAATGGTCAAAGTCAGCAATATGAAAATTGCCAATTCCCAAGCGTGTCAGCGTCAGCAGATGGCTGCCACCGACACCACCCATACCGCCGATGGCGATACGTTTGCTGCGCAGGACCTGCTGCTCTGTCTCTGTTACCCAGCCGATATTGCGCGAATATGCGCGAGAGTAGTCAAACAGACTCATTTTTGTGGGGCTGCCTGCTGTGAGGTATCGCCCAGTTGGTTCTGAATGTTGTGCAATAGATCCATAAACTCTGGTTTGAGATTGTTGAAGAGATTCTCGCGACTAATATAAAACGGTGCGCGGGTTCCACGGTGTTCGACGGCTTCTCCTGCCTGCTCGAAGAGGATACCGAAGCGGCGTAGTTGTCGTGCAAGACGGGGTTCCATCATGGCAAATACGCCATCCAGCCCCTGGTTTAACCCCATAGCAGTAATAGCTACATAAAGGCCCAGTGCCACCGATGGGAAGCGGCGTCTCGCATCTTCATCCGGATCGTCGATGGCATCGCTACCGCCGTCTGGATGTTGGGCTTCCCCACGGCGGCGGCGGAAGTTGGCAGTAATTGCTAATCGTGAGATCTCACCATATTTGTGTCGTTCATCGCCTGATGGGCTGTTGAACTCCCACTTGAGATTGTCGTTGCAGACGTGTTCAAGCGGGAATTTTGCATCAGGGTTGTGGTTGTCAGCCAGGATCAATCGAATACAGCCGGCAAAGGTCTGGCTTGGTTTATGAAATAACAGGCAATGAATCGAACGCAGGTCATAATCATCAAATTCCAGATGGTTGGCCCGCTGCGCCTCATAAGCCAACTCTTCACAGTACACTTGATGGCGTATGGTGTAGACTTTTTTGATCAGCTCTTCGTTGTTGGCGGGAATGACACTGAAGTAACTGTCGAATAGCGATGCGATAGTGGGAATGGTCATAATGGCATGCAACTCTGTTTGCTTAGAAGGGGCGTTTAACGAAAGTGACTCAAAGGCATTATATATTAAATGCTTAATTTATGATGGGGTAGTAATTGTATACTGGTTTGCTGGGTTGCAGAGTGCGCGATTGTTGGATGTATAATGCCGCCTGATCAAGTAATACAGTTGAGGGGAGCGGCATGCTAGTGTAGTGTCCTAAATATATTGTTCATTTATAATGTTCTGCGTTATAGCAAGAGAAGTGAACAATGAATTCAGCAATCATTATTGAACTGAGCCCTCAAGAACAAGAGGTGTTGAACAAGAATATTCGGGGTAGGA
>CAMTXZ010000202.1:0-15461 GCA_947085765.1 uncultured Chromatiaceae bacterium
GACCGCGTGCGACAGGATGTATCACGCAGCCCCGGTGGCGATAGCCGCATCTTCCTCAACGCCTGCGTCGGTTGTCATGCCGGCATGGACCCGATGACCCAGGCCTTTGCTTATTATGATTACGAATATGATCACGACGCTGACCCTGATGCGGTCAATGGCAAGCTCTCTTACAATGGTGCGGGCGCTGTTGATCCCGCAACCGGTACACGGGTGAAGAAGAAAAACCTGATCAACTCCGGCAAGTTCAAGCAGGGTTACATCACCACGGATGATCGCTGGGACAACTATTGGCGCCACGGTCCTAATGGTCAGCTCGGCTGGGATGCCCAGCAATCGTCACTGCCTGCCTCGGGCAGTGGCGCCAAGTCACTGGGAGTCGAGCTAGCCAATAGCGAGGCGTTTGCCCGCTGTCAGGTGAAGAAGGTATTTGCGACAGTCTGTTTCCGTGAACCGGGTAACAGCGCCGATCGCACCAAGATCGACACCATCACCGCTGGTTTTAAAAGCAGTAATTACAACCTCAAGCAGGTGTTTGCCGACACTGCTGTTTATTGTAAAGGCGAGTGACGATGGGGCTGATAATGAACAGTATTAATCAGTTTGTCGCTCGAACACTGCTGCTCCTGGCGGTGTTGATTGGCTTGAATGGTTGCGACAAGGTCTCGACCGAGACCGTGCCCGGTGCGACACCACAGGTACAGTCCACAGGTGTCAGCAACTATGCTGGCGCCGCGCCCAGCTCGGCAGACGTGCGCGCCTTTCAGGCCAACCTCTGGGGCAATCTGGTGGACAAGTGTGGCAGCTGTCATAACGCCACAGGTCAGTCGCCCAGCTTTGCCCGCGTCGATGACGTCAATCTTGCCTACAGTCAGGTGATTACGGTAGTGAACCTCAGTTCACCCGCCGATTCGCGTCTGGTGACCAAGGTTGCCAGTGGTCATAACTGCTGGGAGGTGAGTGCCAAGGCGTGTGGTGAGATCATGACCGCCTACATCAGCAAGTGGGCAGGGCAGGGCGGCGACAGTGCCGGACGGCAGATTCAGTTGCTGCCGCCGCCAGTGGTAAGTGCTGCAGACAGCCGTAGCTTTCCCGATAACTCAGCGCAGTTTGCCAGCACCGTTCATCCGCTGCTGGTCAGCCATTGCAGTGGCTGCCATGTCAGCTCGGCAGCGGTGCCACAGGCGCCCTATTTTGCGGCGGCGGATGCGGCCACTGCCTATGAGGCGGTAAGGACCAGCCACAAACTTGATCTTGATACCCCGGCCAATTCACGGCTGGTGGTCAGGCTGCGTAACGAATTTCATAACTGCTGGAGCGACGACTGTCTGGTCGATGCAAAAAAGATGGAGGACGCCATCAAGGCGTTTGCCGTTGGCGTACCGCTGACTCAGGTTGATCCGCGCTTGGTGGTGAGTAAGGCGCTGACGCTGGGGCAGGGCATCATCGCCAGCGGCGGCAGCCGTTATGACGACAATGTGGTTGCGCTGTATGAGTTCAAGACCGGTTTTGGCAATTATATCTACGACACCAGCGGCATCGAACCGGCGCTGCATCTGCAACTCTCGGGACTGGCCGACGTGGATTACAAATGGGTCGGTGGCTGGGGTGTGGAGTTCCTCAACAGCAAGGCACAGGGGACCACCAGTGCCAGCCGCAAATTGCATAACTTTATCCGTGCCACTGGCGAATACTCTATCGAGGCGTGGGCAGTGCCGGCCAATGTCACTCAGGATGGCTCGGCGCGCATCGTCAGTTACTCTGCCGGAACCAATGACCGTAACTTCACCCTGGGCCAGACACTCTACAACTACGATTTTCTGCACCGCAGCAGCACCACTGGCGGCAATGGCCAACCGGCGCTCTCTACCCCCGATGCCGCTGAGGTGCTGCAAGCCACGGAACAGCATGTAGTGGTCAGCTTTGATCCACTCAATGGCCGGCGCATCTACGTGAATGGTTTGCTCATCAATGCCATCGACAAACAGGCGGCGGGCAATCTCAATGATTGGGACGATACCTTTGCCCTGGTGCTGGGCAACGAGGTGACCAATAACCGCCAGTGGCAGGGCAAGCTGCGCTTGGTGGCCATCCACAACCGTGCCCTCACCCAGGAGCAATTGCTGCGCAATTACAACGTCGGCGTGGGCGAAAAATTTTTCCTGCTCTTTGATGTCAGTGATGTGGTGAAGCTGCCACAGAGCTACATCATGTTTGAGGTGAGCCAGTTCGACAGCTACAGCTACCTCTTCAACAAACCTACCTTTGTCAGCCTTAGTGGTGATGGTGCAGTTGCTGATATCCCGATTCGTGGCATGCGTATCGGCATCAATGGTAAAGAGGCAGGTATTGGTCAGGCCTATCGCAACCTCAATGCCACCGTCAGCAACAGCCAGTTGTTGCCGAGTGAGCAGTTCAATGCCCGCGCCCAACCGCTTTCAACCTTAGGCACCGTTATCGCGCTGGAGAAGGGGCCGGTGGTTGATCAGTTTTTCCTCAGTTTTGAACAGCTCGGCAGTGCCAGTAACGTGGTGGTGGAGCCGCAACCGCTGCAGGCGGTTGCACCGGTTAATGCCGAACCAAAGGCGCAGATCGGTCTGCGTACCTTTGCCGAGATCAATGCCACCATGGCGGCGGTGACCGACGTCAGCCCCACCCAGGCCGATGTGAAACAGACCTATACAACCATCATGCAGCAGCTGCCAACGGTGGAGAACATCAACGGTTTCCTCGCCGCCCATCAGGTGGCGGTGTCGCAGCTGGCGATTGAATATTGCAATGCGCTGGTGAGTGATGTGGCGCTGCGCAGCAGTTACTTCCCCGGCTTTGATTTTGGCGCGACGGCAACAACGGCATTTAACACCATGGGCAAACGTGATCAGGTGCTCGATCCCTTATTGAACAGGATCATGGGCAGCAACCTGGCAACACAGCCAAGTGTTGCCAGCGTCAAGACCGAACTGAATGCCTTGATCGACAGGCTCAGCGCCTGTGGTGGTGGCTGTGCCGCCGATCGCACCCAGACCGTGGTCAAGGCGAGCTGCGCCGCCACCTTGGGCAGCGCCGTGATGTTGTTGCAGTGAGGATATAAACATGGCCAAAAAACCTACTCCACTTTTACCCGATGCGCCGCTGCTGCATGCCGATCACAAACGGCCGGTGACCCGTCGCGATTTTCTCGGCCACGGCCTGACTGCCGGTCTGGGGATGGTGGTAGGACCGACCATCTTTGGTCTGTTTGCCAATCCACGTGAGGCGCGCGCGGCGTTGTCGGCCGATTTGCAAACACTTAAAACCAGCTGTGGCATCGCCACCCAAGGGGCGGGCAAGATCCCCTTTATCTGTTTTGATCTGGCCGGTGGCGCCAACGTCGCCGGTTCCAACGTATTGGTGGGTAAGCAGGGCGGTCAGCTCGATTTTCTCACCACGGCCGGTTACAGCAAGCTCGGTCTGCCGGGGGATATGATCCCGTCACTGACCAATCTGGCTACAGGCATGCCTTTTGTTAATAGCTCGTTGGGGTTGGCGTGTCACTCCGATAGCGCCTTTTTGCGTGGCATTCTTGAAAAGATCTCACCGTCGACGGCGGCTCGGGTGAATGGTGCGGTGTTGCCGTCGCGCTCTGAAAATGACACCGGCAACAACCCCCATAACCCGATGTATGGCATCAACCGGGCTGGCGCCGATGGCGCGCTGCTGACACTGATCGGCTCACGCAACTCCGACTCCGGCGGCAACTCCATGGCTCCGGCGGCCATGATCAACGCGGCGGTGCGCCCGACCAAGATCGATCGTCCCAGTGATGTCACCGGTCTGGTCGATACCGGCAAGCTGGTGGGGTTGTTGAGCAAGGACGATGCGGTGGCGGTGCTGGAGTCGATTGAGCGCATCAGCGCCCTGAAACTCAAACAGGTCAATACCCAGGTGACTGCCGATGCGGTGATCAAGGAGCTGATCGACTGTGGTTACGTCAAGGCGGCCGACCTAGTGGACCGCTACGGTAATCCGGCGATGCTCAATCCGGAGATCGACCCCGATATCGTTGGCCCGATCTTCACACCTGATGAGATGAAGGATGGTGAGTTCCGCAAAACTGCCTCGGTGATGAAGCTGGTGATCAACGGCAATGCCGGTGCCGGCACCATCGAGATGGGCGGTTTTGATTACCATACCGGCGACCGCTCCACCGGTGAGTTGCGTGACCTGCGCGCCGGGCGCTGCATCGGCGCCTGTCTTGAGTATGCCGCCCGGGTCGGCGTGCCGGTGATGATCTATCTCTTCAGTGACGGTTCGCTCACCAGTAATGGCATGATCGATAACTCGATTAATGGCCGTGGCAAGGGGGTCTGGTCGGGCGACAATTCCGATGTCGCCAGTGCCTTTTTTCTGGTCTACAACCCCGCCGGTCGTCCAGCATTGATGGGTGGCACCCCGGAGCAGCAGGCGCGCCATCAGCAGTTTGGCTGGTTCCGCCCCGACGCCTCGGTGGAGACCTCGGCCACACCAGCGGCCAACAATGTCAACCTGCTGGCCGAGACGGTGATTCTCAACTACATGGCGCTGCACGGTGAACAGGGCAACTTCAGCGGCACATTCCCGAAACAGGGTCTGGGCAATGCCACGATGCGCGATAGCCTGACCGCCTTTGCGCCGCTTGTGAATGGTAAAATCTAGCCCTGTTTGGGGTGTTACAGGAATGGATCTGATGAAGGTTGGTATGAGAAGGTTACTGGCTGGGTTGTTGCTGCTGTTGCCCGTGGTTATGCCTGCGGCCCTGGCGGACGAGGTTGATGTGACGGCTGATGTGACGGCTTTGGGCGAGCAGGTCGAAACGCTAAAAAAGCAGGTGCTCGATCTTAACCGCGACCTCTTTATATTGGAGGAGGAGCTGCTCTTCCCGGCCACCACCCAGACCACCATCTTCCTCGCCATCAACAGTGGTCTCTTTTTTGCCCTTGATGCGGTGGAGCTGAAGATCGATGGCAAGATGGCCACTCACTATCTCTACACCGAACGTGAAGTGAACGCCCTGGCCAAGGGTGGGGTGCAGCGGCTGCATATCGAAAATCTACGCAGCGGCAAACATGAACTGGTGGCCCTGTTCAGTGGCAAGGGCCCCAACGGCCGTGACTACCGCCGCGCCGCCAGCTACGAGTTTGAAAAGGGGCTCGACCCCAAATACATCGAGCTTAGGATCAGCGACTCAGCGGCCAGACAGCAGCCTGAATTCAGCGTCAGCAGCTGGGAGTAAGGGGTGAGACGTCTCGCCGCATTTTGCCTACTGCTCTATTCTGTAGTGGCCGCAGAGGCTGTCGCCCAGGCCGGCGAGACCCTTCCCACTGCGGTCAAAGATCCTTTTTATGGCGAGGTGCTCTTCGACTTCCACCAGCAGCACTACTTCTCCGCTATTACCCATCTGCGTGCCGCCCAGCAGCAGGGGCGTCTGCCACATCATGGCGTTGAGGCCGAGTTGCTGCTCGGCGGCCTCTACCTCGCCTATGGCATGCAAAAGAATGCCGAGGTGATCTTCACTCAGCTTTTGCAGCAGTCAGTTGATCCGGCGCAGCGCAACCGACTCTGGCTGGCGCTGGCCAAAATCAATTATCAACGTGGTTATGAGCCTGAAGCCGCCGGGCTGTTACAGCGGATAGATGCACCGTTACCACGGTCACAGGAAAATGAGCGCCAGTTGCTGGCGAGCAGACTGCTGGCCCAGCGTGGCCTCTATGCTGAGGCGGCGGCGCAGCTGGCCAGCTATCAATCTGACTCCCTGGACAGCGATTTTGCCCAGTACAATCTTGCGCTTGACCATATCCGCCAGGGGCGTGACGCCGAGGGCCGGATGCTGCTGGAGGCGTTGCTGCAACGCGGCGGCAGCGCCGAACCAGAGCGGGCCGTGCTGTATGACAAGGGCCGAATTGCATTGGGTTACAGCTATCTACAACAGCAAAAATTTGCCCCGGCGCGCCACTGGTTCGAACAGGTGCGGCTGCGCAGCCCCTTTGCCAGTCAGGCGCTGCTAGGGCTGGGGTGGGTTGAGTCCGGGCTTGGCAACGGTGCGGCGGCACTGGCGATCTGGTTGCCTTTGATTGAGCGTAATGGCTCAGACCCCGCTGTATTGGAGGGGCTTTTAGCGGTACCCTATACGCTTAATCAGCTTGGCGCCCAACAGCAGGCGCTTGATCACTATAAACAGGCGATCGAGCTCTACGCCAGCGAGCTGCTCACCCTACAAGGAATCACCTCCGGTATGAATTTTGTTGCCTTGGCGCAAGAGTTGGCTGACCCGCGCAGCGCTGCCGAAGCGGGCTGGCAGTGGCGTGCCGAGATCAGCCCTGATTCGATCCTCAGCCCCTATCTCTATCGGCTCATGGCCGGGCATGAGTTTCAGGAGGCGTTGCGTAACTACCGTGACCTGCTCTATCTCGAGACAAATCTAACGCAGTGGTTGGCCGATCTTGACGCCTATGAGGCGATGGTGGATGTGCGTGAGACGGGTTATCAAACGCGCCTGCCACTGATCCTGGACACTTTGGCAAAACTCGATAGTAATACCCTGCAACAGCAGCGCGACAAGAGTGCCCTACAGCTGCATGAGATAGAAGCAGCCAATGATGCCACTGGTTTGGCAACCGCTGATGAACAGCAACTTCTGGCCAGGCTGGCGCAGATCGAGGCACGTATGCAGCGGCTTGAAGCGGGTGTGGATGTGGAAAAACAGCAGCGCAAATTTGCCGTACTCAAGGGGTTGGCGTTATGGCGGCTGGAGACTGAATATCCGACACGTCTCTGGCAGACAAAACAGCAGCTGCAACAGCTCGACGAGACGTTGAAGCTCAGCACTGAGCAGCAGCGTTCACTAAACACAGTGCTGGAGCGTAGCCCGAATGATTTCAAGCGCTATCGCCAGCGATTGCAAAACAGACGCCAGCAGACCGTTTTGTTGCAACAACAGACTAAACGGTTGGCACGGCAGTCTGAGGCGCACTTGCAGCAGCTGGCGCAAGCCGCAGTCGTGGGTATCAAGGCACGGATCGAAGATTACCAAGGCCAGGCACTGTTTGCTGCGGCCCAGATTTATGACGCTCTCTTGCCGGCGCAAAAGGAACAACCATGAGATATCGTCTCTTGCTGTTTGTCTCATTCGCACTGCTGTTAACCGCGTGCAGTGGTTTGAAGGAACAGACGCTGGGAAACATGGCGCGGCCAGCAGTTGTTATTGATGTTGATACACCTGTGGTGGTGGAGCGCAATGACGCCATCAAATACTACCGTTCGACGATGGAGCAGGATATCGACAACCGTTATCGTGCCCGCGCCATGAAGCGGCTCGCCGATCTGGAGCTGGAAGTTGGAGTGGACAAGGAGGTGAGTGCAAACGAGCCATTAAAGGCTGCCGATATTGAGGAGTACCGTCTCTCCATTGGTATATATAAAGAGCTGCTCAAGAGCTATCCCGACTTTCCTGGTAATGACCAGGTGCTCTACCAGCTGGCCCAGGCCTATGAACGACTGACAATGGTTGATGAGTCGGGGGCGGCATTGACCCAGTTGGTGACCACGTACCCTGACAGTCCACTCTACGTTGAAGCACAGTTTCGCCGGGGTGAGATACTGTTTGTGAATGGCGAGTATGCGGAGTCGGCCCAGGCATTTCAGAGTGTGGTGGAGCTTGGTGAGAAGAGCCACTTTTATCAACAGGCATTACACAAATATGGCTGGAATCTGCTTAAACTGGACCGTTTTGATGAGGCGCTGGCATCATTTTTTGTCCTGCTTGATATTAAATTTTCACCCCTTGAATTAGACGCCGATCCGTTTGCGCCACTGCCCGTGGTGCAGGCCGATAAAGAGTTGATTGACGATACACTCTATGCCGTCGCCCTGGTATTTTCCTATATCAACAGTGTTGATCGTATCGAGGCGCAGATCAATAAACGTGGTCGTAAAAATTATGATCATATTATTTATCAGACTCTGGCTGATTTTTATCTGCGGCAGCAGCGTTATCAGGACGTGGCCAATATCTACACAATTTATTCTGTGCGTTATACCAAGGAGCCGCAGGCAGCCTTTTTTAAACTCAAACTGATTGACGTTTATACCCTGGCCGAAAACCCGGTGGCGGCACTCAATGCCAGAAAACATTTTGTCAAAGTCTATGGCCCGGAGAGTAGTTTCTGGATGGGTTACAGTGACAAGGTTCATGCCCAGCTGATGCCGCCTATCAAACTCGCACTTGAGGATATTACCCAGCACTATCATGCCGTAGCGCAAAGAGAGAAAGGTGAGGCCGATTACAATATGGCTGAGAACTGGTATCGCACCTATCTGCGTCTCCTGCCTGAGAGTACGGATAGAATCAAAATTCACTACCTGTTGGCCGACATGCTCTATGAAGGAAAACGTTACGCCGAAGCGAGTCAGGAGTATGAGCGGGTCGCTTATGAATTTACTGCCAACCCGCATCAGCAGGAGGCGGGATATGCCGCCATTCTTGCTTATCGTGAGTTGCTGAAACTGGCAGGCCACGATAAACAGGCGCAGTGGAGTGAAAAGCAGGTCGCGACTCTTTTACGTTATACCGAGCGCTATCCACAAGACCCGCGCATAGCCCCGCTAATGACTGCCTTGGCGCAGGAGTCCTATAGTGCCAAAGAGTATGACAAGGCGCAGATGCTGGCCCAACGTGTTATTGCGCTGGGTGACAATATCCCCGCTGCATTGATCGACACTGCCTGGACTATTAATGGCCATAGCGATTTTGAACATGCAGAGTATGCCAGGGCCGAAAGATCCTACCAGCAGCTGTTGAAGTTGGCGCAGCAACACGGCACGGTAAAACCTGAGATGTTTGAGTGGTTGGCGGCGAGTATCTATAAGCAGGCAAAGCAGAAGCAATCAGCGGGGAATCTAACCGCTGCGGTGAATGACTATCTGCGCATCGCCACGGTTGCCCCCGCTACCGAGATCAGTATCCAGGCCGAGTATGAGGCGGCCACGCTATTGATTGAGATGAAAGAGTGGCAGCGTGCCATTGCAACGTTGGAACATTTCCGTAACAGTTACCCCAATCATGAATTGCAACAAGAACTGCCGCTCAAAATGGCGTTGCTCTACACGGAGTCTGGTAAACAGCTTCAGGCCGCAGAGCAGTATGAGCAGATTGCCCACGCCAACCACTCAGTTGATATGAAGAGAGAGGCAGCGTGGCAGGCGGCGGAACTTTACGAGAAGGAGAAGCAGCTTGATCGCAGCGCCCGCGCCTATGAGTTTTATCTACAGCAGTTTGCCGAGCCATATAGTCAACAGATTGAAGCGCGCTATCGCCTCAGCCAGCTCTATCTCAGCCTGGGGCAACGCGCACGATCTGATTTTATGGTTAGCCAACTGGTGGCGGATGAGAAAAATCATCCGGGACATACCGACCGCAGTCGTTACCTGGTAGCACAGGCAGCGCTGACGCTGGCTGACAGTAAGCTTGAAGAGTTCCGCAGCGTTAAATTGGTCGAGCCATTGGCAAAAAACCTCATCACCAAGAAGGAGCGAATGGAAGAGGCGTTGAGCGCTTATAATCAGGCGGCCACTTATCGAGTGGCGGATGTTGTCACCGCCTCTACCTATCGCATCGGTGAAATTTATTATCAATTCAGTAAAAACCTGATGGAGTCGGAGCGCCCCAAGGAACTCGGACGGGAAGAGTTGGATGAGTACAATATGATGCTTGAAGAGCAGGCGTTTCCCTTTGAAGAGAAAGCCATCGCCATTCTTGAGTCCAATACTCAGCGTACCTCGAGTGGACTCTATGACAGCTGGGTTAAAAAGAGTTACGGCAAACTTAAAGAGTTGTTGCCTATACGTTATTCAAAGTCTGAAAAAGGGGCTCGCATTGTTGAATCGTTGGAGTAACACAACAGGCTTGCTGTTGCTGGGACTGCTGCTGGGTGGCTGTGGTGCCACACAGGTAAAGGAGGACAAACCTGTACCACCCTTAACAGTGGAGCAACTAAAACAGATTGAGTTGCAGCATCAGGAGTATGAACAGGTACTCACCACCATGCGCCAGGGCAACTATGCGCTGGCAATTAAAGAGCTGGTTGCTTTTACTGAACGTCATCCGGAACACTCTGGCCCTTACGTTAATCTTGGCATTATCTATCACAAAATGAACCGGCTGGAGGAGGCAGAACAGGCCTTGAGCAAGGCGGTCGCTATCAGCCCAAAGAGTGCGGTCGCGCAGAATCAGCTGGGTATGGTTTATCGTCAGCTGGGACGTTTCACTGACGCACTCACTGCTTATAAAAGTGCCATTGCCGCTGATGAGGAGTTTGCCGATGCCTATCTCAATCTGGGTATTCTTTACGACCTCTATCTGTTTGATGGTAACAAGGCGTTACAGCTCTATATTCGCTACCAGATGATGACGGCCAACGATGACGCACAGGTCTCCATGTGGATAGCGGAGTTAACGCAACGCCTCAAAACCTCCCCCAGCACGGTAGAGTAAAATAGGTGGCCTCACACTCGGCATTATTTATTGCGCTGCTTGCACTGTTGAGTGTCGGCAACATGGTCAGTGCCGAAGAGTCGCTGGAGATAAAAAAAGGGATGAGTATCTTTGGCAGTAGTGAGTTGCCCACCGGACTCACCATCATTCCCTGGCGCATACAGCCGGCCGATAGTGCTGTTGGGGCGCTGCAATTCACAGTTGTCGATGAGACATTTCAACCCATTGAACGCGATGTTCTGCAACGTCAAGTCGATTATTATCAGCAGCTATTTCCTGCGGTTGACGATGTAAGGTAGCGGGCGTCTCTAAATACTGTTTAAAAACATCGCTCCTGAAACCACTATTTACTTGACGCTGGTCTGTTAATTCTCAAATCAAAAACATAATCTGACAAGCCTTTTCAGGACAGAATTTCACACAACATTTCAGTTTTTTCTTCATGACTGCACTGCTGCCAGCCGGTTTAATGTTGGAACAGACGCGGGTTGCGTTCGATGAACTTTCGAATCCAGGCTTCGATGAATGAATGCTCGCGCTGCTTCATATACCACCCACCCAAGGCGCTGATTGTCAGGGCGCCCAAAGCATTGACGATCATATCCCACATCGTGTCGGTCAGTCCTGATGGATCGCCGAGCATGGCTTTTTGCATGTTGGTTCCGATCACCTGATCCATGGTGAATTCAAAGATCTCCCACAAGGTGCCAACCGTCACGGCGAATAAAAACGCAAATAAGGCCATGAAACGGGGTCGCATATGGATGTCGATGTGTTCGTTCTCGTTGAGCACATAGATGAGTAGAAAACCGAGAATCCCCATCAGTAGCCCGGAGCTGGTATGCAGGGCGATATCCCACCACCAGAACCGCACGTAGTAACTCTGGATTTCCCCCAGGAATAAGGCCGCGAAAACGAATATCACAGCGAGCAGCTGAAACTCTGGCGGAATGTAGACCCGGATCCGGCGACCGAGTACGTCAGGCAAAAGCGTAACTGCCATGATCGCCATCACCAGGAATGCATTTATCCACTGCCCTTCGTAGAATACCAGCACCAACTCCACTGCCATGATGAACATGAGGATAATCACAATTACCCGGTGGACACGCGTCGGTAAATCGGTTGCGTTTTTGTGCGCAACTGGAGGTCGGGGCTTGCTGTCCATTCTGCTCAATACCTGTTTAGCGAATCGATCTGATAGATACGGCAGACGATTCAGGAGCGGGTGAATGTCCGTTACCCACGTCCGGAATAATCTTCATGGGCGTAGCGATATTGTGCGCTAGCGGTGGAACTCACCGGCCCGCTCGGACTGGTAGAGCACCTCCACGAGACGCACCTTCATCATGTCGCCCCTGGTCGGGGCCACTCGATCTGTTTGCCGGCAGAAAGCCCCAGCAGTTTATGGCGGTGCTAAGAGCGTGACTCCATGATGAGTTGTGGTTGATTTTGCCAATCGCGGTGGTATGTTGAGATATTCAGGCTGTCTCTCGATAAACCGTAATAGTAAGCATGTATCTTAATCCTGTTCGACAAAACTTAGAAGCCCTACTACAGCAAGCAGGAAATCGGGAGTAGGCACAGACAACATAAATCCCAACGCCCCCTGCTTTTACGCGCTCATCTGTGAGCACTAATGTTATTAGTGTGGTGTGGCGTTCTGTTTGAAACTTAAACGGCTATTGGAGAGAGACTCTCGTTTGGCCGTGCAGATCGCATGGTTGTTTTGTTGTTGTGGTCATGATAGTTATTGATTCTTAACTGTTTTTATGTGGTTTAGCTGATAATGAAACTGGCTGGTTGAATGTGAAAAAAAGATGGGCATGTCTGTGCCGCAGTGCGATAAAAGGGGGTTGGTCTTGGGCGGCGCTGTTGGCTGTTGCAACGCTGGCAATTTTTTCGTCGATGGTGATTTCAGCACCCCTTGATAATATGAATGTGCCACATCGTGGTGTGGCTCCCGGCGATGGCGAGGCATGCAGCTCGTGCCATCAGCAGATCAACCATCCGCAACTGCCGTCACTGTTTACCAGTGAATGTGCCAGTTGTCATGGCGGGGATGCAACCAAGAGTTCCGCTGAGTTTATGGAGATGACGATCACGCCAGCGTCAGCGCAGAATCAGGAGTCGCCACCACCCGACCTGCAACAGGGCATGAGTCTGCCTATCTATTATGATCAAAGTCGTCTTGGTCCTGAGCCAAACAAGATGGTGCTGATTCCGGCAGGTGAGTTTTTAATGGGTACCGATAATCGTCTCTCGGATGAAGGGCCGCAGCACAAGGTGACACTTGCTGCCTTCTGGATAGACAAGTACGAAGTGACCAATCTGCAATACAAAAAATTTATCGATGCCACAAAACGTCGCTCTCCTGATAATTTTGAAAACCGCACCTTTGCGCCGGGTAAGGCTGACCATCCTGTGACCTATGTCAGCTGGAATGATGGCAATGATTATTGCGGCTGGGCCGGCAAACGTCTGCCGACGGATGAGGAGTGGGAGAAGGCGGCGCGGGGTCCGGAGGGGCATATCTTTCCGTGGGGTGACCAGTTTGACCTGCAAAAGGCCAATACACCGCAGCGCTGGATCTATCTGGAACATGAAGGTGATACCACCCCAGTGGGGGCCTTTGAAGCGGGTGTGAGTGGTTATGGTCTTTATGACATGTCGGGTAATGTCTGGGAGTGGACCAGTGCGTGGTATCAAGCCTATCCTGGCAACAGTCACAAGACGGAAAATTACGGTGAGACCTATAAAACATTAAAGGGCGGCTCGTGGTGGGATTGCTCTTTTTATAAATGTGGTATCTCTGCGCCGCTTTACAATCGTTCGTTTTTTTTACCGCAAACTAAAAATAAAAGCTTTGGCTTTCGTTGTGCCAAGGATTCTGAGTAACAGGGTCTTTTAGGGGAGAGGATGGATATGGTGCATTTAATGAAAGCAGTGGTCTCTATTGTTGTGGGCATGTTGCTGGGTATTGGTATCGCCTCAGCCTCTTCTGAGGCTATTGGCGATATGGTACTGGTGCCAGCCGGCAAGTTTATTATGGGCAGTGATAAGGGTGATGTGGAAAATATGGGCGTGGAGTACGGCAACGTCAAACCACTCTATCTCGACGAACATCCGCAACATACTGTTGACCTGTCTGATTTTTATATTGACCTTTATGAGGTGACATATGGCCAGTATGCGCAGTATGTAATCGACACTGGTATTACGCCACCGGTGCAGTGGGTCGAAAATGGTTATCTGCTCGCTCTGCGCCGGGCTGAGATTGATAAATTGCCGCTGGATGTACTAAGCAAACTTGCATCCAAGGCTTTTCATCTCGACATCGATACCCGCAGCATGAGTAAAGAGGCTCTGATGGCGGCGATCGACGAACGCCTGACTTATATGGATCGCCTGCCTGTGAACTATGTAACCTGGGGTGAGGCTGATCAGTTTTGTCGCTGGGCGGGCAAACGTCTGCCGTCTGAGGCTGAGTGGGAAAAGAGCGCACGTGGCCCTAATGGTCGCGAGTTTCCTTGGGGGGATGTTTGGAAGGCTGGCATGAGCGACACTGAAGCGGAACAGTGGGACGATGGCATCGCCCCTGTTGACGCTTATAAATCGGATAGATCTGAATACGGTGTTTATGATCTGACCGGTAACGTTTCGGAGTGGGTGGCTGACTGGTATCAGGCCTATCCCGGCAGTGATTACAAGAGTAACGACTTTGGTGAGAAGCTTAAGGTAGTCAAGGGTGCGGGATGGGGTGGTAATGGCCACTATACCTTGCACCTCTTTGAGCGCTCTGCTTATCGTGGTGCTTTTCCCGGTGAGGGCGTTTACGCCGACGTCGGTTTTCGTTGTGCTGCGGATCAATTGCCCGTTACGCGGGCGAGTGTGACGCCTTAAGCGGCAGGATGGTGCCCTACTATTGGTGTCTGCCTTTGGGCATCAATGTAGGGCTGATAGCAATGTTTTTTTCAAGCTTCTTTACCTGAACTCTTTATCCATTTCCAGTGTCACTCTCTTAAAACCAGCTCGATGATTGCAGTTGATGTTAAAATTTCTGCTCTTTTATCTCGTGCCGGTTAATTATTATGTTTGATCTCAATTGTCGTCGCTGCCCGCGCCTAGCTTTGTTTCTGGATGAGGTGGGCGCCGAGTATCCTGATTACCATGCCCGTCCAGTGGCCCCCTTTGGTGCCAAAAAAATCGAACTGTTGATTGTCGGGCTGGCGCCCGGCATGCACGGCGCCAATGCTACCGGACGCCCCTTTACGGGTGACCATGCCGGTATATTGCTCTACCAGACGCTGTTTGATTTTGGCTTAAGCAACAAGCCGGTCTCACTCTCTATTGATGATGGTTTGAAATTGAAAAACTGTCGTATCACCAACGCAGTGAAGTGTCTGCCCCCGCAAAACAAACCAACGACGGATGAGGTGAAGATCTGTAACGATTTTCTGCAGCAGGAGTTGGCAGAGCTCAAGCCAGGTACTGTGGTATTGGCGCTTGGTGCCATTGCCCACGGTGCGGTGTTGCGGGCGCTGGGGTTAAAGTTGGCTGAATATAGATTTGGTCACGCTGCCGAGTACGCACTGCCCAAGGGGTTGTGGCTGCTCGACTCCTATCACTGTAGTCGTTATAACACCCAGACCAAACGGCTGACGGCGGAGATGTTTGCCGATGTCTTTGCCCGTGCCAAGGTGTTGATGGGCAAATCTTCCGAGGCGTTGTAGACAACGATGAGTGATGAGCAAGGGAACATTGCCTTTGATGCCAAGGCCTACCTTAGGACGCTGAGCTCACGCCCCGGTGTCTATCGTATGTTGAATGCGGCGGGTGAGGTGATCTACGTCGGCAAGGCGCGCAACCTGGTCAAGCGTGTTAGCAGTTACTTTAGCCGCAGCGCCACCACAGCTAAAACCCGCGCCCTGGTGAGCCAGATCGTCAACATCGA
>CAMTXZ010000203.1:0-20879 GCA_947085765.1 uncultured Chromatiaceae bacterium
AAATATTCAGTTCAGCGACCAGATTAAAAATGATCTGCTGGCGGCGGATCTGGTTGAAGAGCTGCCGCAGGTAGCGGACCTCAAGAGCGCGGCTATTTGCAAACAGCTGCTGGAGCAGGGCAGACGCGCCGAGATCAATTTCCAGAAGATGTTGCAGCGTGACATGACCGGTGATCTCGCCGCGCTGGAGCAGCACCTCGATCAGGCCCGCACCATTCAGCAGCTGCACAACCAGTGGTTTGATCACTGGCACAGTGCTGAGTTACAGGGGGGCATCACACTGCGTGATCAACTCTCACGGCTGGTGCACAGTCGTGAACGCAGTTACAGCGATCTGGATGAGCAGTACCGCAGCAAACGGCGCGAGATCGAACGGCTTGAATCCCATCAAGTCAGTTATCCCGGTTATGTCGAACGTGCCATCGCTGAGATCAGACGCCACTGTCCGCAGGCCGATCCACGGGTATTGTGTGATCACATCGAAGTCAAAGATGCGCAGTGGCAGGCGGCCATCGAGGGTTATCTCGGCGGCGCCCGCTTCTCAATTCTGGTAGAGGCCAAACACGAGGCAGAGGCGATGCGCATCGTGCGACGCATGCCGGGACGTGACAACAAGGCACGTATCATTCAGGGTGAAAAGGCGCGTCAGGATGCCGAGCGCATGAGTCTGGATACAGATTCGATTCTGCATGTGCTGGAGTTCAGCCACGCCGTGGCGCGTTCTTACCTGATGGCCAGTTATGGCACAGTGCTGCGCGTCAAGGATGCCGACCAGTTGCGTCATACCCGTCGTGGTTTGACGGCCGATGGCATGGCCTCTGGCAATTACAGTATGTGGCGCTGTGATCTGCCCGACAGCGAACTGGTTTTTGGTATCGGCGCACGTGAACGGGCGCTCAAGGCAAAGTTGCAGGAGCTGGAGAGTGTTCAGCTCAAACGCAATGGCGCTAGCGAACGGATGCAGTTTAGCGCCACCTTGCTCAAGGCAGTGGATGGTCTGGTGGTGGTGCAGTATGCCGATGTCATCGCAACACTGTTGGCAACGCAGCGTGAACTACAAATGCTCGAGGCGCTGCTGGCGCAGCTTGATCTCACCGAGTTCGAGGCGCTTGAAGATCGTCTGACACAACTGCGCAGTGATGAAAAAAAATGGCGTAACCGCGAACATGAACTGATTCTGTCGATGGGGCAGTCCACCGAAAAGCTGAACGAGACCGACAGACGTTGCCACACCCTGAGTGAGGCGCAGGAGCAGAATCGCGCCACGGTTGATAAGTGGGAAGAGACACTGCGCAGCATCGCCGCACTCTGGCCAGACTTCAATGTGGACAGTCGTCTTAACAACGCCGATTACGAGGCGCGTGAGTTGAATCTTGAGTTTACCGCGCAGCAGCGCAAAGAGATTGAGAGTCAGCTGCACAGTAGTGAACGGCGCATGGGTGATGCGTTGCAGCACCACAATCAGCAGTGCCGTCCCGGCGACGCCATCGTCTACTACGGTTTTGATGGCAACTACGACACCACGCTCTTTAAAACCATCTGCAGTCTGCAATTCGATATCGATCGTGTCTACAACATCCTCAAGAATAATATTCTGGTGGAGAAACACGAACAGTTGATGCTGCTGAAGGATAGTTTTAACAACGCCTTTGTCACCAACCTCTGCCACTCCATCCATCAGGCGATCAACGACGGTAAACGTCAGGTTGATCTGCTCAACAGAGAGTTGCAGCACCACCACTTCGGCGCCGACCGCGAGACCTTCCGTTTCGCCAGCGACTGGATTCCCGAGTACCGCGATTACGCCCGCTTCTTTGAAGAGGTGGTGAAGTTCCCGGCACTGGGTGATGACGTCACCCTGTTTGATGCCGAGCTGTCGAGCAAGTCAAAAATAGTGCGTGAGCAGCTCATGACGATGCTGTTGGCGGAGGATGAGATCAAGGCCTTCAACGATCTTGAACGCATCGCCGACTACCGCAACTACCGGCTCTATGAAATCTATAAAGAGGTGGCAGGAAAACCCCCCATCGCCCTGAGTGAATACGGCACCGGTTCCGGTGGCCAGCTGGAGACCCCGGCCTACATCATTCGCTCGGCAGCCATCACCTCTGCTTTTAGATTTGCCGAGGGCAGCAGCCACCTGCGCATGGTGCTGGTGGATGAGGCGTTTTCCAAGATGGATGAGACCCGCTCACGCGAAGTGATTCACTACCTCACCAGTACCCTTGGCCTACAGCTGATATTTATTATGCCGACCAGTAAGTGTGGGCCGTTTATGGATCTCATCAGCAATGAGTTCATCTTTGCCAAGTGCCCGAGTGAGCGGCCCCGTGGTCAGTTGATGACACGTGTTTTTGTTGATCGTAAACAGTGTAATCAGGAGAAGATCAAGGCACTCTGGGCCAACCATCGGCGCATGATCTATCAACAGGCCGAACTCGACTTTATGGACATGGTGTAAATAGTGATAGAAAAACCACGCTGGTTGGAGGATGAGCCGGAGATTATCGGCCTGTTAAATAAGTTTCTCGACAAGCTTGATAAGAAACCAATAGAAGAGTGGAAAGAGGTGCCGGAGCTGAGGTTGACGGCATCACTCTGCCCAAACTTTTTTAAGCAGAATGAAGCCGCCGACAGAAGCTGGATCTTTCTCAAGGAGCTGGATCCACTCGGCTGTCTGTTGATCATCACCAAACCAAAACGTATGCCGTTTGATCCTGAATACAAAGATGCCCGGTTGCTGTTTAATCTCGATTTTGAAGAGACACTGCGGCAATGGTTGCAACGGCCACGCAAAATATCACTGCTGCGTGAGTGGCAACTATCGTTATTACAGTGCGTTGATCAGTTCCCTGGTGATATTACCCAACTGCAAGCGCGGCCAGTGGTTGTAGATGGTCGTTCGACGGCCGAGATCATTGAAGCATTTACCGCCATTGCAAAATATCAGCAGCAGGGACTTACGCTTACTCAACTCAGTGCCCGCTGTTTCTGGGGCCAGGCGAAATTTCTCGATGGCCGTGAGCCGTTGGTCATGGCGCTCTATCCCGATCTGCAACTGACACCACGGCCAATCATCATCAATGTCTATCTGCCGGCGCAGATCGATGCGGTATTGCTGATTGAAAATCAGGACAGCTATTGCAGCGCCATTAATGGCAGGCCGGAGACAACGGCCAATATGGCGCTGGTCTACTGTGCCGGGTTTCGTGGTAGTGCCCAGCGCATTCGCCGGGCTGAGGGTGTCAGCTTTCACTATCAGGGGGAGTGCGCTCGTCAGCGTGAATTTGAGGCGTGGTGGTTCAGTGAGACATGGAGTGGTCCCACACTGCACTTCTGGGGTGATCTCGACTACAGCGGCATGGCGATCCTCAAGGCGTTGCGGCAGCGCTTTGATTTGATCGAAGCGTGGCAACCCGGTTATGAGCCAATGTTGCAGCAGCTGCATGAGCGCAATGGCCATACTGCACTGCAGTGCAACAAAGAGGAGCAGGTTGATCCACAGCTGACGGGGTGCAACTATGCCGATAATAGCCTGCTACCGGCATTGCGTGCTGCGGAGCTGTTTGTCGATCAAGAGACGGTATTTTAGGTGAGCAAGACAAACGGCTGGTATTTGCATCGGATCGTCTCTAGTGGTTTGCAGCAGGATGTTGATAATGGTTGATAGCCGTAAAGGTATCCTGCTGGCGCTGCTCGGCTTTAGCCTGCTCTCTTTTGGCGACGCCACGATCAAACACCTCAGCAGTTATTACACTACCTACTCGCTGGTGTTGTACAACTCACTGTTTGGTCTGTTGCTGCTGTTGTTGTTGTCGCCGTGGCTGGGTGGCATAGGCAATACACTCAGGGATAGTCGCATCAAGTTACACCTGTTGCGTGGTGTGTTGGTCTTTGTACAGCTGTCACTGATCGTCTACAGCTTTAGCCAACTGCCGCTGGCCAAGGCCTACGCGATCGCCTTTATTGCACCGATCTTTTCCGCGCTGCTGGCGATCCCGCTGTTAAAGGATCGTCTCAACTGGCGTCATGTGGTGGGGATCACTGTGGGCTTTGTGGGAGTGTTGGTGATTCTGCGCCCCGGCCTTATTCCACTGGAGCTGGCCTCTATCGCAGCACTGTTCTCGGCGTTTTTTTTCTCGCTGGTTAATATCACGGCGCGTTATATGCGCAACAGTACACATACGTTGATGTCGTGGTCCTTCTATCCGCATCTGGTCATCATCGCCATATCGTTGCTGTTTTTTAGTGCAGAGCTGCAATGGTTGCGCCCGGCTGATATTGGTTACCTGTTTTTTATGGGAGGTGTCTCGGCGTTTGGCGGTATCTGCCTGGCGCGCGCGTTTGCCTTTGCCCGCACCGCCACTGCGGCGTCGTTTCATTATGTGCAGATGCTTTGGGGAGTAGGGCTGGGGTATTTTATCTTTGGCGATACCGTTGATCTTTGGACTGCCATTGGCGCAGTCGTGATTATCGCCAGTGGTATCTGGTTAATTCGGATGGAGCGCTAGAGGTTGAAACAGGCAGTAACAAGCTAACCATCTCAGCTATGGTAGTGAGTTCTGATCGTGCCGGACCCGCCCGGCGGTTTGATCTGGCGCAACCCAAAGTTGCGCCAGAATCCAGTTCTACAGCACCCGCATGAAGGCGACCAGGTCGCTCTTTTCCTCTTTGTTAAGTTTCAATTCCAGCACCAGGTTGAAAAATTCGACACTATCCTCCAGTGTCAGCAGACGATCGTCGTGCAGATACGGTGGCGAGTCCTTGATACCGCGTAGTGGGAATGTTTTGATCGGGCCATCAGCCGATGCCTTGCGGCCGTTGATCATGACCTCCTTGAAAAATCGTTCTGTTTTCAAGTTGTGCATCGAGTTGTCGGTATAGTACGGCGGGATGTGACAGGTCGCACATTGGCCTTTGCCAAAGAATATCTCCTGGCCGCGGGTTTCACTCTCGTTGGCTTTGGCGAGATCAAGTTTGCCAAAAATATTGAGTTTAGGTGCAGGTGGGAAGTCGAGTATTGATTGGAATTCTGCCATGAAATGTACCTGGCTGCCACGTTCGAGGACATTGGTGCCTTTGCGTGTTGCGTCGGCGGGGATGCCGTCGAAGTAGGCGGCGCGCTGTTCAAACTCGGTAAAATCTTCCACGGTTTTCAGGGCGCGCTGGGAGCCAAACAGGCGCTGCACATTCACTCCGCGTAACGATGGTGTATCAGTGCGGTGGCGATGTTCGTTGGGGCGGATATCACCGACGGTGTGAGTGGAGGCGTTGGTATGGCCGTTGGCGTGGCAGTCGAGACAGGCAACCCCCGGATGAGCCTTTGCGCTGCGACGATCTTCCGTGGCATTGAATTGCTGCTGCGGAAACGGTGTGACAAGCAAACGCAACCCTTCGAGCTGCTTGGGGTTGAGAATCTCTTTGAACAGTGCGTTGAAGTTGCTCAGTGTTACCAGTTTTCCTTGCGAAACGTCACCCAGATCGGGTCGCGTCGTCAGATAGATGGGGGCCGGGAACTCAGGCAGAAAATGGTTTGGCAAATCAAAGTCGAGGTCAAAGCGTGTTAAATCCCGCTCAGTTTGCTCCATTGTCTCCTTGATGAGAAATTTAGGAAAGACCATGCCGCCTGCTTCGTGATGGGGGTGTGGCAACGGTAGAAAGCCAGCTGGCCAGAGCTGCTTTTCCTTGATCTGCTCTGGTGATAAAGCAGAGAGCTTCTCCCAGGTTGTGCCATCAGCCAATTTGACACGTACGCCCTCTTGTACCGGTTTACCACCTGACATGGTTGTCCCCTTGGCCGAACGATCAGAGAGGTCATAACGCTTTTCAAGCAACGCTTGTTGACGTTCTGCAAATTTTGGTTTCTCCGTTTCAAGGCGTTTTTTCAATGTGGAGAACTCTTCGTCTGCGGCCGCTGCTGTCAGCGAGAAGCAGACAATGGCAGCGGCGGGCAATGCAACAAACCAGCGGAGTGATGATAAGTAGGGCATGGTAAATTCCTTTTAGTGGGGTGAATCTGATTGTCGATATTGGATGGTTATGAAGACCCAATCTTTACGCTCTGTATCTTACTTGTTGGTACGAACACTCATCGGCGGTGGATGAAAAATATCTGTTGGTTCACTCTTTCTATTACCCGCCAAGTGTCTGGTCCTGATTTTTAAACCAGGCAAGTGCCTGTTCAAAATGTTGCGGGTCAAAATCCGGCCAATACTCATCTCTGATATAAAAATCGGCATACACCGATTGCACAGGAAGAAAACCACTCAATCGGCGACCTCCGCCCCAGCGCACAATCAAGTCCAGGCGTGAAACCTCATCTGAACGCAGGCCACCATTTTTCAGACCCTCCAGATCCCATTCCCAGCCATAGTTGATGAGCAGATTCACCTTCATGCCGGAGCCTTGACGTTGGCAGAATTTTTTTAACACACAGGGGAACTGTTTTGATGTTTCGTCGCCGATAACCAGCAGTGCGGCTCCACGACGTGCAACCTCCAAAGAAAAGGCAATACACGCCTCGCTGAATGCCTGTTTCTGAACTGAAGGGCGCTTGGTATTGTCCTGGGTGAAGCCGTAGATGGAGATCTCTTTGATGCCGCACTCTTTACATCTTTCGTAGAGCAGCAAGCCAGGATCGATACCATGAGTATATCCAGCCTCTTTGCTCAGACCATTCTCCATGGCCCAGCGGCGGTTTCCGTCAGGAATGAATCCGATATGACGCGGGATATTATTGTTTGCCATAGCAAGCCTTCTTCCAGGGTGGTGTTGCGTGATACAAAGATAACTATTCGGATTCAGGCGTATGGGTTCAATGAATAATTTAGCCCTTAATAAAATCCAACAGGTCAGCGTTAAGCTGATCCTTGTGTGTATCAGCGAGGCCGTGGGGGGCGCCGGCATAGATTTTCAGTGTTGCATTCGGGATCAATTCCGCTGAACGCAGAGCAGCGGTATCAATTGGCACGATCTGGTCATCATCGCCGTGAACGATCAGGGTTGGTAGATCAAACTTTTTAAGATCTTCGGTAAAATCGGTTTCAGAGAATGCCTTGATGCCATCGAAGCTGTTTATGTGACCAGACTTCATTCCCTGCAACCAGAACGAATCGATCATGCCTTGCGAGACCTTGGCGCCGGGTCGATTAGCGCCAAAGAACGGGCCACTGGCAAGATCCTGGTAAAATTGCGAGCGGTCGGTGAGGGAGCTTTGACGAATCTCGTCGAACTTCTCCAGTGGCACACCACCGGGATTGGCAGCTGTTTTCAGCATCAGCGGTGGCACGGCAGCGATTAATGCAGCTTTGGCCAGTCGCTTGGTGCCATGGCGACCAATGTAGCGTGACACTTCGCCACCGCCGGCAGAGAAGCCGATCAGAACAGCGTTCTTTAGCTCAAGTGTTTCGATAAGCTCGGCAAGGTCGTCAGCATAAGTATCCATGTTGTTGCCATTCGAGGGTTGACTCGACCGTCCATGGCCGCGCCGGTCATGAGCGATACAACGATAACCGTTGGCAACCAGGAACAGCATCTGCGCTTCCCAGCTATCGGCGCTAAGCGGCCAGCCGTGACTGAATACCACCGGCTCTCCTGTACCCCAATCTTTGTAATAGATTTGTGTACCATCTTTTGTCGTGATTATGCTCATCATCAGTACTCCTTTTAAGTTGGTGCGAACCATTGATAGCTGATGGCCGCCCAACTATAAAATTGTTGAAGATGAAGTAGAACTCACTGTAATTTGTGTGGCGCAATGGCCGCCACAGCGGTTCACTTGGTAAACAGGAGTTCTACAACAAAAAGCCGAAAACTCGATCAATGCGTCTGAAAATGCATTTTTATTTTTGTATTTTGGTGATCTTTGAACCCTCAAGCGACAGATCGCCTATTAGGCCATTCTCTCCAAAAACGAAACCGAGAATCGGTTCCTGCAAGGTCTTGCTGTCATATTGACCGCCGCCGCCGATAGTCGCGATGGCAATGCCGGCATCGATACCAACCTTCCAGCCATCGCTCTTTTTGAATTCGTCGAGTGACTTCTGCGTCATGAACATAATGATCTCACTGCGGCTTGCAATGCCGAGTGTGAGTCCGACTGACGCAGACTCTATCTTGTAGTAACCCATATGGGCCCCTTTGACTTGCAGGACACCCTCACCAAATTCGCCAGCGACCCCCACACCAGCCTTAGTGATCTTTGGGAAAATGAGCATGCCCACAGCCTTCTCGGCGATCTCTTTATTCTTCATGTTATATGCATAGAACTGATCCAGGGTCTGCTTCACACTCGCGTCGCTTACTGTTTTATTTTCAGCAAAGGTTGTGGTGCTGGCGAGAAGGGTGAACATTGTCAGCCCGATAGTAATTAACGAATTTTTCCATTTCATGATTTTAATCTCCATGTTCATTGAATATCGAAATTTCAGGATAGTCTCATTTCGTTCACAACTGCTGTCACACACTCATGTGCCTTGCAAGCCACATAAGTGAGACATGGTGCGTTTAATCATTGGCTGGGTCTGTACGGTATCGCACATATTGCCGGACGGGACGGGTAGCCCAGCGTAGTTGCGCTGGTTACATTGAAGCCAGGGCCTGGTTTAGGGGTGGATCGAATTGTTCTCTTTTCAGAACAATCTGTGGCCCACTCAGTCTCAGATAAGCAACCAACCGTTTGATGCAAGTGACTTTAGTGCCTGAAACCTTAGAAGAGAGAAGGCACTTCTGATGATGGGGTATGGTTTGGTTTGATTTTTTAGTACAATGGCGGGGAGAGCTATATTCAGTCAAGGATGCGGGCATGAAATTTCGTCACATGTGTAGGTAAATGACGGACGCAGTACCTTGGTATGAGTTAAATGACAAAGATTAAAACGGCTGTATCTTCAGTCAATCACGCCCCCGGTTTTTTGCATCCCACCATTAATGAAACGCGCTGGAGACCAGAGCGAGAGATTTTTCTCAGCTGGTGCGGCATTGTTTTTACCCTGTTTGCTTGTGCTGTTGTGGGCTGGGAGCAGTACTCTTTGTTTAGCCAGCAGCTTGATCTGGCGCTCTGGGGAGATATTGCTGAGCATTTATTGTTTGCGTCGATTGTTGCCGTTCTCATTTACGGCAGTCTGGTCTATCAGATCACCCGTCTGGGTTACCTAAAGCGCCGCCAACAGCATCGGCCTATCACAGGCGCAGCGCTTGATTCTATCTTCACAGATCGCACCGATACTCGCTCGCTGACCTTGCTTGTGCCCTCATATAAAGAGGAGCGGCGTATCATCTTGCAAACGGTGATGTCCGCTGCGCTGCAGGAGTACCCCAATCGCCGGGTTGTATTGCTGATCGATAATCCACCTACGCCTACGGATGCTGCCGATATTGCCCAGCTGGCCGAGGCACGGGCATTGCCGTCTTATATCACTACTCTGTTGGCCAGTGCGGCCAGTAATTATAAGGCTGCCCTGGCTGCTTTTGTTGTTCGTGAAGGTGTAGCGCCTCTGGATATAACAAAAGAGAGCGCTCGATTGGCACAGCTCTGGCGGCAAGCAGCCGAGTGGTTTGAGGCCCAGGCAAGTGAATATAGAATCAGTGATCATACGGATCGCCTGTATGTGGATAAGGTGCTGAAGCTGCGCGCTATCAGCCACAGAAAACAGGCGCAAGGGTTGTTGGCGTGTCTCGACAATGGAGAGCCATTATCAGCCCCGCTGATTGCCAACCATTATCATAAACTGGCAACGCTGTTTGATTGCAACGTCAGCAGTTTTGAGCGTAAGCGTTACGAAAATCTGTCACACGAACCCAACAAGGCGATGAATCTAAATAGTTACATCGCTCTGGTGGGCAAAAGTTTTCGTGAACGGGTGACAGCGCAGGCATGTTTTCTTGATCAGGTCTCAGCTGCCGAAGCTGAGTTGGCATTCCCTGAAAGTACCTACTTTGTCACGCTTGATGCAGATAGTATCTTGTTGCCGGAGTATGCGTTGCGCCTGATTCATATCATGGAGCAACCGGGTAACGAACGTATTGCCGTAGCTCAAACACCCTACAGCGCCATTCCGGGTTCACCTTCTGAACTTGAGCGTATTGCTGGCGCGACTACCGACATGCAATACATCATTCACCAAGGCTTCACTCACCATAATGCTACCTATTGGGTGGGTGCTAACGCACTACTGCGGCATCAAGCGTTAAAAGAGATTGCCGTCACTGCTGAAGAGCGTGGTTATTCGGTACAGCGCTTTATCCAGGACCGTACGGTGATTGAAGATACCGAGTCCAGTGTCGATCTGGCTGCACGTGGTTGGACGCTCTACAACTATCCTGAACGTCTGGCCTATAGTGCTACGCCACCTGACTTTGGCTCGCTGCGCATTCAACGGCGACACTGGGCTAATGGTGGTTTGATCATTTTGCCAAAACTGCTCGGCTATCTGTTCAAGGCACCACATCACAAGATTATCGAGGGTCTGTTACGTACCCATTATTTAATCTCCATTGCGGCTGTGAATGTGGGTTTGCTAATCTTGTTGGCCTTTCCGTTTACTGATAGTGTAAATAGCCTATGGCTGCCACTCAGCGCCTTACCCTATTTCATTCTATATGGCCGTGACCTTGTACTTTGTGGTTACAAGCCATCTGACTTGTTGCGCGTTTATGCGCTCAATCTATTGATGATCCCTGTCAATATTGGCGGTGTACTAAAATCGATTCAGCAGGGTATAACGGGCAAACAAATACCGTTTGGTCGTACCCCCAAGGTGGCGGGAAGAACGGCAGCGGCACCACTCTACATCGTGGCAGCCTATATGCTATTTATACAGTGGGTCATAGGCGCCTCCTTTGACCTTCATGAGGGCCATGTTGCTCATGCTGTTTTTGCAGCACTTAATGCAACACTGCTGCTTTATGGTATTCGTGCCTTTATAGGTTACAAGGAGGGGTGTGAAGATATAATGGCTAGCCTGGTAAAAGCCCCATCACATGCTGCCCTGTCGGTAAAAGAGATCCCACTGCCAAGTAATTTTGCTGCTCTTAGTGCTCGTCTCAATAACGCTTCCGCCAACGAGCGTGTCAGTAACACTCAGGTAATCGCAAAAAGATACGGTACTTAACTCAATAACCGGGTTGACCATTGAGGTTGTCCCGGCTGTTTACCTGATAATCACCACCAATGGCCAGAAGTCGATCAAGCTTGAGTTTATGTATGAATATGATGTGTTTACTGAGAGATAAAACCAACGCCGTACTGTTCCTTGTTGCCGTGCTCCTGCTCTCCCAGGTTGCTATGGCAGATGAGTTGCCATGGGGACATGGCGAAGAGATTGATCGGGTAAAAAAACTATGCGATCAAAAAAGTTTTATATCGGCGGCTCAGTTTTATTTTGGGGTTTCACACCGCAGGGCCCACCAACTATCATCCGCTGAGCGTCTTGATTTGATTGGGACGTTGGCTCGATGCGATAAACCAGATATTGCCATTACTGAATTAGAAAATTTTATTCAGGAGCAACCAACGTTTGTTGAGGCGCAACTATTGTTGGCAAATCAGCTCTCCTGGAATGGTCGGCTTTTAGAGGCGGAGGCTGTTGCTGAAAATATTTTGACGCTATCTCCTAATCACCGTGAAGCGCGGCTGATTCAGGCCAATGCTGCCAACTGGCGGGGTGACTATTTTACTGCACTGCCGATTTATCGCGAATTGCTGCTTGAAGAGGAGGAGTTTGAGGTACGCCTGAATTATACCTATGCACTATTGGCGACGGGTGACTATCACGAAGCTAAGATCAGCCGTTCGTGGTTGTATGCCGTCAGTCAGTCGAAAAAAAACAGTCTGTTCGAGGTGAATCAGGCGCTGTTTGATCAAGCGCGGCAAAGTGTCTCATGGCAGACGGAGTATCTCGCTGAGCAAGGGGGGAGCCAGCGTCTGAATCATGGTTTGTCATTTAATTTTCCCTTCAATCTTTCCGGCATGTCTCTTAAGTTACGCCATCAAAGGGCAACAGCCCCCTGGGTTGATACGGTGGAAGAGGTGGATGAATTGATGCTGGAGGGGCGCTGGCGTCAGAGCAGCGCCTGGAGGGTGGCCGGACAGTTGGGCTGGATTACGGGGGGTAGTACGCAGGAGATCGGTAATTTGAACGCCGAGATCAGCAGCATGTTACAGATGCAGCGCTGGCTCTGGAATGTAAAGTTAAGCCACGAACTTTTTGACGATACAGCCGCCATTCTGGCCAATAATATTCAGCGCCAGGATCTCTATTCCGATCTGCAATATATGTTTAGTGATTGGCTGAGAGTCAATGGCAGTTTACAGACTACTCACTATTCAGATGACAATCACTCCTATGAAGCGGTATTCCATGCCCGTTATGCCCTGAGCCTGCTTAAGCCTCGTGTTGAGATTGGCTATAAATATTTCCAGCAGGGGTTTCAGCGCCAGAGCGGTGGTGGCTATTATTCGCCGGAGCAAAACTATTCACAGCAGTTAACGCTGGGGTTTAATCGCTCAAATGAAAAGCTGGTGACGTATGGTGAGATGTTTTATGGTCGACAAACAACGGTAATGGCTGGTTTGGATGTGCGGGACAATGTTGCTGGCCTGGCACTTAACCTCAATTACAATATCCGCAACAGACTGAGTGTTAACGCTGGTGTAGAAGCTGGTCATTACGCCTTGAGCAGGCCCAACGGCTATTACTATTATATGGTCACTTCTGGCCTGTCATTTTTCTTTTGATGTTACCTGGTCGCCGTTTGCGAATAAGTGACATCTACTGATGTTGTGATGTGCTGAAAGAACGAAAGATATATTACAAGCGGCATAAATGCCGCTTGTAATGATAGCGGTTGTTAAGGCGCTATGTAGGTATAGTCGCGGTTCTGAAGATCGATTACAGCGGTAACCCCGGCTGGCACCATCTCTACCCCTGGGATCAGATCGCTGCTTACCCAGCCACTGCCCTTCATTGTATTTTGACACATGTAAAACTTTATACCCTTGGCCAAAAGTGCAGATACCATGTCGTCACTTGGGTTTGCGACGCCATAGCTGGCAGCATAGGCAGCGTCATTCAGCAACCAGCGGGCACCTGCGCCATAGGCAACAACAACTGCTTTAAAATCCTTTCCTGACACCATCTCGTAGTTAACGGTGTAGTCGTTGTAAATGTTGTTGGTATTCAATACTTGCTGAGCTTTGCCATTGCGTGAATTGATATCGTTGTTATTCATTGCGATTACGATTTTCAAATCATTGCGAACAGTGATGCAGTTGGTGATATCACCGGAACCGGCGCCAAACTGCGTGTTTGCATTTGTGATGACAGCATCGGGGCAGGTTAATTTTTTAGAGCTATTAAAGCTGGAATCCGCCATTGCGACGGTGCTGATACAGGTTAATAATCCGAATATAAAAACGTGTTTATTTTTCAACATAGACGAGATCTCCATAAGATTTGAGTGGGTTTTGAACTTATATTTAATGCCGTTAATATAAGCAAACCCTAATGACTATAGCAGCAATTAACGCATTATAAAGTTAAGAAGGTTGATAATTTTATTAACTGTTCTTAATTATTTGTTGATGTTGTTGCACTATTTTGTTGTGCTGGAGACACACATTGTGATGATGTTTTTTACTCAATTAATTGATCGATTAAATCTAATTTAATGTTCTCTTCGATGGCATCGGCCATGCGATTGATGCCAGCCTCGCGCAACGCATGGTAATCGATCTGTTGTGCGTGCTCTACTCCGGCCCAGTGCAGCAGTGCCTGGCAGGCAGCGGCGGATTCAAACAGGCCGTGCAGGTAGGTGGCGATGATTTGGTTATCTTCAGAGATAGCACCGTCGTTACGTTCACCAAGATTAATCAGTGGTCTGTTGAGTGCGGGGCCGTGGCTGATGCCAGCGTGGATTTCGTAGCCTTGTATCGTTTCGTTGTTCAGTAATAGTGTGCCGCTTACATTGCGCAGCTGTTTCTCTTTTTCCAGTGTGGTGGAGAACTCAAGCAATCCTAAACCGGGGCTGCTGCCTGCTGGCCCTTCGAGTCCGTATGGATCGTGAACGGTTTTGCCGAGCATCTGCAAGCCACCACAGATGCCGAGCAGTTTGCCGCCGTAGCGCAGGTGGCGCTGGATTGCCTGTTCCCACCCTTGTTGGCGCAACCAGTGCAGATCATCACGCACACTCTTGCTGCCGGGCAGGATAATCAGGTCCGCCGCTGGAATGGTTTGGTCGGGGCCGATGAATTGCAGATCAACCTGTGGATGGTGGCGTAGTGGATCGAAGTCGGTGTGGTTGCTGATGCGCGGAATTACCGGCACGATCACCTTGAGCTGTTGTGTGTTGCTGATCTCTTGGTGTGACTGGATGGCATCTTCGGCCTCAAGGTGCAGGCCGTGCAGGTAGGGTAGTACACCAAGTACCGGTTTGCCAGTGTGCTCTTCGAGCCAATCGAGTCCCGATTGCAGTAGTTTGATGTCGCCACGAAAACGGTTGATGACAAACCCTTTGATACGTCGCTGTTCGGATTTTGATAACAGCGCCAGTGTGCCGTGTAGGTGGGCAAAGACGCCGCCCCGGTCAATGTCGGCAATCAATATCACCGGGCAGTCGACCGCCTCGGCAAAACCCATGTTGGCGATGTCACGGTCGCGCAGGTTGATCTCCGCCGGGCTGCCGGCACCCTCCACCAGAATCACCTCGTACTGCTGTTGTAACCGCTCATAGGATTCGAGCACGGCATTCATGGCGATGGTTTTATAGTTGTGATACTCACCGGCCTGCATGTTGTGAACGGCTCGACCATGGATAATCACTTGGGCGCCGGTATCGCTGCTCGGTTTGAGTAGCACCGGATTCATGTCACTGTGCGGCGGCAGGCCACAGGCTTGCGCCTGTAACGCCTGGGCGCGACCGATCTCACCACCATCAATGGTGACAGCACTGTTGAGCGCCATGTTCTGCGGTTTGAAGGGTGCCACACGAATGCCACGCCGGTGCAGCACGCGGCAGAGGCCGGTGACGAGGGCGCTCTTGCCGGCGTCGGAGGTGCAGCCTTGAATCATCAGGGTCGGTTTTTTCATGGCGCTATTTTGGCATAGCGCTGGAGTGAACGGTTGCCTGGGTTACACTTCGCATTCATAAAAAGTTAAGCAGGATTGTTGGTATGGCCATGTGGCGTCTGTGGGGTTTGATGTTGATGTTGTTCTCTGTTGTGGTCCGCGCCGGGGTGACGGTGGTGGATGATACGGGGGCGACGATTACGCTGGCGCAACCGGCTCAACGTATCGTCAGTCTGGCGCCGCATACTACCGAGTTGCTGTTTGCGGTGGGGGCGGGCAAGCAGATTGTTGGTGCGGTTGACTATAGCGACTACCCGGAGGCGGCAAAGTTGATCCCACGTGTGGGGGGTTACAGCGGCTTTGATCTGGAGCGGGTGGTGATGCTCAAGCCTGACCTAGTGGTGGCGTGGCGCAGTGGCAATACCAATGCGGCGGTTGAAAAGTTGCAGCAGCTGGGGCTGAAGGTCTACCTCTCCGAGCCACGGGCGCTGGACGATGTGGCAACCAATCTGGAACGACTGGGAACACTTGCTGGTCACGCAACGGCGGGGCGGCAGGCGGCCGCCGATTATCGTAATGAGCTGAAACAACTACAGCAGCGTTATGCCGGTGCCACCAAGGTGCGGCTCTTTTATCAGATATGGAACAGCCCGTTGATGACGATTAACGGCCAACACCTGATCGGCCGTGTCATCGACCTCTGTGGGGGGCAGAACATCTTTGCCTCACTGCCAACACTGGCGCCACAGGTCGATCTGGAGGCGGTATTGCTGGCCAATCCCGAGGCGATTATCGCCAGTGGCATGGGGTATGATCGGCCCGAGTGGCTGGATGAGTGGCAGCGCTGGCCGGAGCTGGCAGCGGTGAAGAGTGGCACTATCTTTGTGATCCATCCCGACATTATCAACCGTCACTCGCCGCGAATTCTCAAGGGTGCAGCACAGATGTGCGATCAGTTACAGGCGGTTAGGGCGCGGCGCAAATAGCCATTCATAAACTACAGCTGCGGTCGATACAACAGGTGTCAATATGTTTGAGGAGCGGCCACGATGGCTGACAGCAAGTCAGAACAGGATAAGTGGAAATTCAAGTACCTTGAGTCGCTGGAGGAGCTGGAGAAAAAAGAGGGCAACTGGCGCGCTGCGGATCAGTTACTGCGTCATGGACTGAGTCGTATCGCCCTGATCTCCCACGGCGTCGACCCGATCCTCGACAACCATTTGGAAAAACTCCGCAAGGCGCTAAAGAACAGTGCCGATGTCGACATCATCAACGAGATTATTGAAAAAATCTCCACCTACATGAAGACGCTGGATGAACAGCGTGATGCAGGTAGCACCTTGCCCGATCCGGCAGCGGTGCTGTTGCAGGTGGTGCAGGCCGTCAATTTTCCTTTATCAATAGTGGCAGCGGTGAGTTTGCTAAAGGTCAGGCTGGCCAAACCTGATGCAGCCGACCATTTAACCTCTCTGATAGATGAGTTTTCCCGCCTGGTGGCGTTGGCCTTTTATGGTGAGCAGCCTGATTCTGAATCCCTGCCGTTGCCTGTAGCCGCGCCAGAGGTGGAACAAACAGAAGAGAAGCGCAGCTGGTTGCAGAGGGTTTTCAATCGCGATGAGGGTAAAAAAGAGCATCAAGCCAAGAGTCGTGAAGATAAACCATACCTTACTGTGCCACAGACCTTACTTGAATCTTACGGATCATCAGTCGCTCCAGCACAAATAGATATCGAACAGATGAGGAAGGGCCGCGCCGCTACCACGGATGAATCGGTTGAAGATGTCTTTCTTGAGATATTGGAGTCGCTCGGTTTCCCCCCCAATCTCAGCGCACGTGTGCAGCAGCTCAAAGAGCAGCTGACCAAGGGCCTGGACGCAAACAGCATCAAAAATATGACCGAGAGTGTGGTGGCGCTGGTGGTGGATATGCGCAGCGCGTTGGAAAACGAGAAGGCGGAGCTTGAATCCTTCCTGCAACAGCTGACTCAGCGCCTGACAGAACTTGAAGCAATGGTGGGGGGCGTTGAATCACACCGTCTTGCCTCGCTGGTCGGTGGAAGACAGCTGGATGCGGTAGTTAAGGCAGAGGTTAATGATATTGAGACCACGGTACAGACCTCCACCGATCTCAACCATATGAAAAGTGCAATTCAGATCAGCCTGGATAATATTCGTGAACATCTGGCCGAGCAGCGTGAACATGAAGAGGCGCAGCAGGAGTCCCTTGAAGATGAACTTAATGGTTTGACACTACAGTTACAGAGAATGGAGGCTGAGAGCCAGCTGTTAAAAGAGCGACTCGCTAAAGAACGGATTCAGGCCCTGACCGACCCACTGACCGGCGCCCCAAACCGACTGGCTTACGAACAGCGTGTCGCCCAGGAGTTTGCCCGCTGGCAGCGTTATAAACATCCCCTCACCATGGTGGTGTGTGACGTCGACCATTTTAAAAAGATCAACGATACCTACGGCCACAAGGCAGGTGATCGGGCACTGATAGCGATTGTTAAAACAATTGAGTTTCATCTGCGCGAAACGGATTTCCTGGCCCGTGTTGGTGGTGAAGAGTTTGTGGTGCTGCTGGCAGAGACTACACAGGAGGGTGCCAAGAGTGTGGCGGAAAAATTACGTAAAAGTGTACAGCTAAGTGAGTTTGTCTATCAGGGTCAGCCAGTACCAGTAACAATCTCGGGTGGCTTTGCCGAGTTCCTGCCGGGCGACACGGTGGATGAGGTTTATCTACGCGCCGACAAGGCGCTTTATCGCGCCAAAAACAGTGGTCGTAATAAATTTCTGGCAGCAGGTTAATGTAGATGTCTCTCGTTCCCACGGTCCCCCGTGGGAATGCATAAGTGGTAGTGGTTTAGTCATGGCATGGGTTCCCACGGGGGACCGTGGGAACCAGAAACCAGAAAACTATTTAACTCTGGTGGTGACCGTCGCGCTGTTATCCCCAAGATAACTATCAGGTGTTGTGCTGGTAATGGTCGCTTTGTTAATAATGGTGCCGCGTACATTTGCTTTAGCTACGATAGTGATACGGTCACTACTACGCAGAGTATCAATATTGCAAATAACTGTTTGTGTGCCACTGCAAGTTCCCGCCGTTGTTTTGACCGAGACCAATGACAGGCCGTTTGGCAGGGCATCGGTAAACGTAACATTGCGGGCAGTTAAAGGCCCACCGTTTGAAATATCCCAGGTGTAGGTGATGTTCCCTCCCCGAACTGCACTGGTCTGGATGTTGAAGGGATGTACACCAAGAGCTGCATTGTTTTCAAACACAGTAAAATTTATCTTTGCTGCATTGTTGTCCGGATTCACATCCGTGGTGGTGGTTGTTGCAGCAATACTACTATCATAATACGCGGTGTTGCTTCCGGTAGAGAGCGGCGTTGCGGTCACAGTCACCGTTGCGATTTCACCAGCAGCAAGATCATCAAACGTGCAGGTTAAAAGAGTGTTACCACTACAGCTGCCTCTGTTGGTGAGCAGGGAGACGTTGCTGAAACCGGTAGCAGGCAGTGTCTGTGTGAGTGTTGCATTGATCGCGGTAATGCTGCCAATGTTTTTGACGGTGGCGGTGTACGTGAGTGGTAAACCTACGATAGCCGGCAACGGTGTGGCGGTCAGTGTTGCGCTTAAGTCAGCTGCCATGGCGATGGGTGTCAGGCGGAACGGTCTGAAAAAGGTATAGTTAGGGTTGGTGCAGGCCGCAGTCATTTGGCCAGCACTATTTATATCGTATGCACCACAATTCCCCGCGCCTAATTCAAGTGACAAATCTCTGATTACACCGCTTTGCCAGACAAAGGCACGGCCATAGGCGGTATTGGGAATAAAAAATCCACCCACGATCTGGCCGGAGTTATTAATGCCGTAAGCATAGGATGTGGCGTCTGCGGGAAAACCGAGGTCATGCATCAAACCGTTTTCCCATATAAAGGCGCGTTGTTTACCTGTGCTGCTGACGGAATAACCAACAACCTGGTTGATGTCGTTAATTGCGTAGGCAACGCTGCCGGTGTCGCCGGGTAATGTACCGATATCCCGTACTGTTCCGTTCTGCCATATCACGGCGCGATACACTCTGGTATCAGGATAGTAGGCGGACCCCACTGCAACAGCACTGTTGTTGATGTCATTGGCGTAGCTGTTGGTGGCCGGTAATGTGGGTAGTTGAGTGACTACCCCGTTGGTCCAGATTCCAAATATCCCGGCAAATGTTCCAACGAGTTCTCCTTTGCCATTGACGGCTGTTGGAAAGCCGATGCCGAGATCTGTGGTTGCACCCGCATTCCAGCCGTAAAAACGCTCACCCTCTGAATAGATAACAGTGCCAGCATCGCTGATGCCCGCCATATTGCTGGTTCGACTATCACCCGGCGTCAGATCGGTAAGCTCTCCGGCCGCGTTCCAATAAATAGATCGGACCAATACTTCTTCACCATATTCTGAACGGCCCGCGACCGCACCGTAAGCGTTGATATCGGTAGGAGTTGTAAACTCGGTACCGCCTGATACTGGTTCAAGGGTATCTACTTTATATACTACCGCCAATGCAGACGTTGTCACTCCAGATAACAACATGGCGACACAGGCGATGCTTGATGCATAACGTGGGATGTTCATGGGATCTCCTTAGGCTATGTGGATGAGGTTATTTGAGCTAATTTCATAGCCAAGGTGCAGCGTAGCGATAAAAAATCACTAAAGTATCACGCCAAAAAAGAGCGGATTTATAGACAAAAAGAGAGGGATTGATGCCGTTATTGACGGCCATTTATTGTAGGATATTTTAGAGAGAGACCCATATCGGGCGTGGCGTTTTATCTCATTGTCTTTCACTCATGCACTGTGCAGATGTGAAATTTTATGCCAGGTGACAATGGCTGATGATAGGCGTGGCAAGTGTGTGGCTACAGCTTTTTAAGCTTGCGCTCCAGCTGGGTGATGGCCTCGCTCATCTGCGAAGAGATCTTGGCCATCTCCTGGCGCAGATAGATGTTTTCGATATGCATCTGAATGTGGAAGGCGAGTTTTTCCAGTATGACCAGGTCGCCCTCGGTAAACTCATTCATGCCTATTTTATTGACCGCCTGGATGGCGCCGGTGATCTTGTCGGTGGTCACACCGCGCACGGGCACACACAGCGTGTTGTAGGTGACGTAACCCGTTTTGATGGCGACGTTGTCGTGCGCGCCCATCTGTTGCTGCATGTTGTTTTCAAAGATCGGCTTGCCGCCGGCGATGGTGCGTCCGACCACTGAGCCGGACTCGGGAACATTGATCTGGCGCTCTTCAACATTGGTGCCGCAGTGGACCCAGATGTGGGAGTCGACCGGATCGTGAATAAATATACTTACCCGTTCGGCATTGATGGTCTTGGGTAGGATCTCAACAAAAAACTGTAACAGTTCGCGATTGCCAGTCTTCTTCCAGGCCTTGTCGATCATCGACTGCTTGGTTTTGAGTTCAGTCAGTCGCAGTTCTAATGCTGTTCTATCCATGGTGTGGTCTCGTTATAAACATCAACTTCACTACTCCGCACGTAATGCCTCAACGGGGTCCAGCCGCGCTGCCTGGCGCGCCGGTACCAATCCGGCAACCAGGCCGATGGTAATGGCGACTGTTTCGGCCAAGACGATGTAAAAACCGGAGAGGTGGACTGGTAGCGCCGGGATAAATGCATGCAGCAGCAGGGCGCTGCCCACTCCGAGGATCAAAACACCAATACCTCCCAATGCACCTACTGTAACGGCCTCTCCCATGATCAAGATTAGGATCTGTTGTTGTTCGGCACCCAGGGCGCGCA
>CAMTXZ010000204.1:0-2769 GCA_947085765.1 uncultured Chromatiaceae bacterium
CTTAGGCTACCCATTGTTTGAGCAGGCTCAGCGAGATATAAGCGATTACCTGATGGGACATTACAATCATGATCGGCCGCACCAGCACAACCAAGGATTATCGCCAGTAGCGGCGGAAGAAAAACTTAACTTACTGTCCGGAAATAGTTGACCACTACACTTTGCGGTCGAGTGTGACGCTGAACCCCGCCAAGGTCTGGCGAGGACCAATGAACCTGCGTGCATCAGCAGTATTAAAATCTACCATGTCTTCGATTCTCCACTCTATGCTTGAGTAATCAGGAAACTCCTCCCAAGGCCCACCTCCCCCCTGCCAGCCTGGCGGAGCGGTGATTTTATAATTTTCATTGACAACAACAGGCTCAACAATAAGCTCGGGGCGCTCATCCCAACGATCATTGGTGCGTCCAACCGCAAAACTACCAATTGATGCCTTTGCCTGGTTGTTAATGACTTTATAGTGGTAAACAAAATTGCCGCCATAACACTGCATATAGGCCTTAACCTGAACAAACGGGAGTGAATTCTGGGCTTGGGTGACATTCGCAACCATCAAACCAACCGCAACACCAAAATAGACAGCCATTTTTCTCGATTTAATATTCATAATTCAATCTCCAAAGGGCAGTTAACGATGGATGACATGTACCTTATCCTTCACCTTTAGGTTCCGGTAAACCTTGCAATCGGCTGAAAACATATCCACGCTTGGGATAAACCAGCTGTTCACATCAAACGCCACCCCCCGGGTGTGAGGCCCATTTCGACCAGCGGGTGATGTCTCCAAATGCGCTATGCCATGTTTATTAACCTCCCCCTTCACCTCGGCATAAAGGGTTTGGCATGCGATGAGTTCATCACCTTTCAATATATTCAACTTCTGCCATTTCTCCCAAACTTCTTTAAAATGCGCCTGATAGTAGGCGGGCGCCAAGCCGACGATACGTAGCTGGAAGCGGCTTTCCCCGTCTTTTGCGTCAGGCAGACCAAGGCTGCCTTCATCTCATTATTCAGGCGTGAGATGTCCACCTGCTTGCCTTCGTATTCAAAGGCGTAGGTGTCCGGGTCTGCTGCCTTGCTGGGCAGTGGTGTCAGAGGTTCGATGGGGCAGGCTGATGTTGGGAGGACGCTGATGGTCACTGTGAGTGAATTGCCGCAGGACAGGTTAAGGCCACCAGCGTGCGCAATGTTGGGCAACTGAGCTATCTCGCCGGTACAACCAGGGGCCCATTGGACCATGTTTTTCAGACTTTAGTTAGCGGGGCAGGAGCGCCAACGCTGCGGAAACCCCAGCTTAGGTTTGTCCCAGCGGATTAAATCCCCGCATTCACCTCGCAGCCCTTCTCCATTACCAACACTCCCCGACGGATTGGTCTCGACGTAGGTCAAAGGGTTGGCCCAATTAATGACTACTCGCCGCGCATCGCATACGGCCTGACCTGAACCGTATGCGCCCGCAACACTACTACAATCCATCCATAAGGGCGGATTGGGCTGAACATCGGGCACAGTGTAAAGAACGTTTGAATTTGGTGTCGGTATATCACTGAGCAGGCTATCAAATTGCAGTTTGGCGGCAGCAGGGCTGACGGCGCGCATGGCGGCTTCGGCCTTTGCCATCGTTGAGTAGGACAGCGTGGTAATGCTCGGTTTGTAGCTACGCGCCCCAAACGCAGCCAGCGGGAAGATTAATGTCGCGCTCAGTAAATACTTGACAAATAGGGGGGGGTAATTGCGGTTTATGGTGGCCATCTCAGCGTCCTTGCCTTTGCCAATGTGGGCTGACACTAACCGGGAACGGGGGGGTGTCGTCAAGCCGCAATATCGCTGTGAAAAAGCGGAGGGATTTACTCTGCCAACCCCAGCGCCAACTGATACAACGCATTCTTCTTCGCGCCGGTGATCTTGGCCGCCAGTGCTGCGGCCTGTTTGACTGGCAGCTCTTCGAGCAGCAGTTTTAATATCCGTTCGGCTTCAGCATCAATCTCACTGGTTTCAGGCTTTTCAGCGCCGTGCACCAGCACCACGAATTCACCTTTGCATTGATTGGCATCAGCGGCAATCCAGGCGATCAGATTCACCAGAGTGTCGCCATGTACGGTTTCAAAACGCTTGGTGATTTCACGGGCGATGACCACATAGCGCTCCGGACCAAAAACTGCGGCCATGTCGGCGAGGGACTCTTCAATGCGGTGGGTCGACTCATAAAAGATGAGTGTGCCGCTCTCATCCACCAGGGTTTGCAGCCGCTGCCGCCGCGCCGATGACTTGGCGGGCAAAAAACCCTCAAAGCTGAAGCGGTCCGACGGCAGGCCGGATACCGAAAGCGCGGCAATCACAGCACTGGCGCCGGGCACTGGCACCACGGCCACTCCGGCCTCACGGGCAGTACGCACCAGATGATAGCCGGGGTCACTGATCAGTGGCGTGCCGGCGTCACTGATCAGGGCTATCGACTCGCCTGCCGCTATGCGCGCCACCAGCCCGGCGGCGATCTCACGCTCGTTATGGTCATGACAGGCGATGCAGGAGGTGGTGATGCCAAAATGCTGTAACAGCGGGCCGCTGTGGCGGGTATCCTCGGCGGCAATCAGGTCCACCTGCTGCAACACTGCAATGGCACGGGCGCTCATGTCGCCAAGATTGCCGATCGGGGTCGCCACTACATATAGTGTTCCGCACTGCGCCATGCTGCTGTCCTGTTGGTTGCTGAGTCTGGGAGCGGGCTATTATGCCAAATGCTATACTGCCCCGTTCCGGCATTTACGC
>CAMTXZ010000205.1:0-31512 GCA_947085765.1 uncultured Chromatiaceae bacterium
GGGGCGGGGCTGGTTGACACAATATCCGGATATCCTGGCGCAACTGACGGCGTGGCTGATGGGCGACCTCTATGAATCGGGCGCCGTTGGAGAAATTGTGCGTCAGGCCGATAGCCATTCCGTGGCCGCCAATCTCAAGATTGGCGGCGACCGTACCCGTTTTGCGGGCCATAGCGTGCCGATGGTGGATCGCCTGACCACGGCCCTGCGACAGCTATTGGACAATGGCCAACTAAAAATCAATCGCCCCGACGGCAGCGCCGGCTGGTGCGACGGTCAGCACACCTATTTGGTGTGCGGGACGGTTGCCGACGCCGTGAAACAACATCTAAGTGTTGCTGGCGCCACCGACATCCCCCATGACAACACCCGTCTGTTCGATATCTGGCAAGACCACGGCTACGCCCTGCACACCCCGAACGGGGGCGCCATCTGGAAACTCACCATTAATGGTTTGCTGACATTGACGGTGCTCAAATTTGAGACAGCGCGTTTATTTCACCCCAGTCGCCGACCGGCGGCATTCGAGGGAGAGCTGTCGGTAGTGGCTAATGATGAGGGGCGGGCCAGTCCTCAGAATCTTGGTGGGACTCCCACCAACCCCATCAGCCCTAAAATCTTGGTGGGACTCCCACCAAACCCATCAGCCCTAAAATCTTGCTGCGAGTTCCAGCAACCCCATCAGCCCTCAACGCTTGATTACACCGCAAGCAACTGCTCCAGCCCAACGCTTGCTGCGTGTCGCACCAACCCCGCTAACAGGGATGACAGCGACCCCTTCGGGGCGGTCAGCCATGTCAATACTATTGACACGGTGCAACAACCCCTTGGCACAACCCCCTCACCGCCTGAGACAACCGTGCCTGAACCAATTCAACCGAGCACTGCGCCAACCTCTTTTACGCTCGATGATCCCGACATCGCGCACTATTTTCTCGACTGGATCAGGCGTGGAATCCGTGACGGTAAAATCTACACCAACCGATCCACTGCCCTGATCCACATCGTCAAAGAAGGGGTGTTGATTGTCTCGCCACTGGCGTTCAAAAATTTTATTCGCAGTCACCCGTGCCTGCTCGAATCCGGTAAGGATGAAGACAGGATCACCATCGTCATCCAGGACAAATTGAAACGGATGATGACGATGGCCAATTTCCATCGCCAGACTGAGAAGGGGTTGAACATCCACAGCTATCGAATCACCGGCGCGAATAAAACAGCGAACGTGCGCGGTTGGTTGCTGCCTGTTGCGGCCCTCTATGGTGAGCTGATGCCGCCCAGTATTAATCCCGCGATGGATAATGTGAGTGGTTTTAAGGGCGATAAAAAGCGGTAAAAAAAGATTGATTTTTGAGTGCTTGATGATAATCTTTGGCTTGGGTAGGGAGGTGCGTCAGAGCACACTGATGGCCAACATCTTCCAACCATCCCCTCCGTGGCGCTTGTCATAACGCTACATTATGCGAATATAGAGTCCACCATTCACTGGGCGCGGCCCCGCCGCCAAAATCAAATTAAACCGCTACAACCAAGCCTAATAATCTACTGCTGGCAGCTCGCTGGCAAAGTTAACCACTACCTCTTCATCCAAAAATCCACCACCCCAACAACTGGCACTGCAACGGCGAAATGGGGATAATGCCGCCCTCTCTTGAGTAGTTAAGGATTTAGCGCATGTGGTTTTCCAATCTTCAGCTCTACCGCCTCACCAAACCGTTCACTCTCTCTGTTGAGGAGCTGACGCAGCAGCTGGAACAGCACACCTTTAAACCGTGTGGCACGCTGGATCTGTCGAGCTACGGCTGGGTGGCGCCGCTGGGGCGTGATGGCGCTGAGCTGGTACACACGGCGGGTGGTTACATTATGATCTGCGCCCGTAAGGAACAGAAAATGGTGCCCGCCACGGTGGTCCGTGAACGGGTGCAGGAGAAGGCTGAGGCGATTGAGGCGGCACAAGGACGGCCGGTGCGCCGCAAGGAGCGCGATACCATTAAGGAAGAGGTGATCCACACCCTGTTACCGCAGGCCTTTCCGCGCTCGACCCTGACCTTTGCCTACATCTCCCCCAAGGAGAATCTGATTGTGGTCAACGCCGCCAGCGCCAAACGGGCGGAGGAGCTGCTCAGCTACCTACGCGGTTCCATCGGTTCGCTACCGGCGGTGGCGCCGAGCCTGACTGTCGCGCCGGCGGCGGTGATGACACGCTGGCTGAACGGTGACGATGTGCCACACGACTTCACCCTGGGTGACGAGTGTGAGCTGCGCGATACGGTCGAAGATGGCGGCATCATCCGCTGCAAACGTCAGGATCTGACCACTGAAGAGATCCAGGTCCACCTGGATGCGGGCAAACGCGCCGTCAAACTTGCCATCGACTGGCAGGAGCAGCTCAGCTGCGTGATTCAGGATGATCTGACCATCAAACGGCTGCGCTTTGGCGAGGAGATTCTGGAACAGAGCAAGGATGCAGATAGTGACGACGCCGCAGCCGCCTTTGATAACGATTTCAGCATCATGACGCTGGAGCTGTCGCGCTTCATCCCGCGCCTGCTAGAAGTATTTGGTGGCGAAAACACGGCGGCATACCACTAGGTAACCGTAGCTATCCCCCGGACCATGTGGCTGGGGGATGTTTCATTTCCGCGCCATGCCATCTGATATACATCCACAAGCAAGGTTTGACTGACTGGAGTGCTAAAAAAAGAGTTGACCTACATTCCGGTTTTAATGATAATCGTTCTCATTGGTATTTAGGATCACCCCTACCACAAGGAGCGATATCCACATGATCAAACTACGCATCAGCACCCTACTCTGCGCCACCCTCGCCTGGGGTGCAGCATATTCAGCCCCGCTGCTTGCAGCTGAAGTGGTGGTCTACTCCGCCCGCAACGAGCAGCTGATCAAACCGCTGTTTGATGCCTACACCAAGGAGACAGGCGTCAAAATCACCTTTATCACTGATAAAGAAGGACCGTTGATGCAGCGCCTTAAGGCCGAGGGGAAAAACAGCCCGGCCGATATGCTGATCACTGTCGATGCCGGCAATCTCTGGCAGGCCGCACAAGAGGGGCTGCTCAAGCCGGTGAAGTCCGAGGTATTGGAGAAGAACATCCCGGCCCATCTGCGCGATCCTGGCAATGAGTGGTTTGGCCTGTCAGTGCGGGCGCGCACCATGTTCTATAACAGCCAAAAACTGAAGGCTGCCGACCTTAGTAGTTATGAGGATCTGGCTGATCCCAAGTGGAAGGGGCGGCTCTGCCTGCGCACCTCCAAGAAGGTCTACAACCAGTCACTGGTAGCGATGATGATTGCAGAACACGGCGTTGAGAAGGCGGAACAGATTGTACGTGGCTGGGTTGCCAATCTTGCCACGCAGCCCTTTCCCGACGATACCAAGATGCTGGAGGCGGTGGCCGCCGGTCAGTGTGATGTGGGTATCGCCAACACCTATTATTATGGGCGCCTGATGGAGAAGAGTCCGGAGCTGCCGCTGGCTATCTTCTGGGCCAACCAGAAGAGTGGCGGGGTTCACGTTAACGTCTCCGGTGCCGGTGTCACTAAATATGCCAAGCATGAAAAAGAGGCAGTGAAGCTGCTGGAGTGGTTCTCTTCCGACAAGGCGCAAAATCTGTTTGCCGACGTCAACCTGGAGTTTCCCGCCAATCCGCAGATCAAACCTGACACTACAGTGGCGGCCTGGGGCAAGTTCAAGGCGAATAACATCAATGTCGCCAAAGCCGGTGAGTTACAGGTGGAGGCAGTCAAGCTGATGGACCGTGCCGGTTATAAGTAAATGAAATTGAATGTCGATGCCGGCGACCAATAACGCCGCACCAATAGTGCCACACCACACCGCCCCCTCCTCTGGAGCCGGGCGGCGTTCTGTTTTTCAGCGCCTTGGCCCATGGCGTCTGGTGGCGCTGCTGATCACACTGCTGATGCTGGTGCCGCTGCTGGTGATCTTCTCGTCCCTATTCAATCCCGAACCAGAGATCTGGAACCATCTGGTCGAAAACGTATTGGCCGATATCGCGCTCAATACCCTCTGGCTGATATTGGGTGTGGCAGTAGGCACACTTGTGATAGGTGTATCGTTGGCTTGGTTTACCGCGGTCTGCCACTTTCCCGGCCGCCGTTTTTTTGCCTGGGCGTTGCTGCTGCCGCTGGCAGTGCCGGCTTATGTCACCGCCTTTGTTGCTGTTGGTCTGCTCGACTTCACCGGGCCATTGCAAACCTGGTGGCGCACCGAGATTGGTCCGGCACACTTTCCCGAGATCCGCTCCCGCGGCGGCGTGATTGCGGTGATGATTCTGGCCTTCTATCCCTATGTTTACCTGATCGCCCGCAACGCCTTTCATACCCAGGGGCAGCGCGCCCTGGAGGCGGCGCAGTCGCTGGGGTTGAACCGCTGGGGTGGCTTTTGGCGTGTCTCGCTGCCGATGGCGCGGCCCTGGATTGTCGGTGGGGTGATGCTGGTAGTGATGGAGTGTCTAGCCGACTTTGGCACGGTGGCAGTGTTCAATTACGACACCTTTACCAGCGGTATTTACAAGGCGTGGTACAGCCTCTTTTCCTTGCCTGCCGCATCGCAACTGGCATCACTACTGGTCATCGTGGTATTCATTATTCTATTAATAGAGCAACAGGCGCGGGCAAAGATGAGTTATACCCAGATTGGCCGCGGCGCAGCGCAACAGCAGCCCATTAAACTGCACGGTTGGCGCGGTTGGGCAGTAACACTCTTCGCCGCCCTCGTCTTGCTGATCGCCTTTATTGTGCCGGTAATACAACTGCTGTTGTGGACGGCGGAGTCGGGGCTTGTTGATCTTGATAGCCGCTACTTTGGATTTCTTTGGCACTCGCTGCTACTTGCCACCCTGGCGGCAATGGCGGTGGGCATGACAGCGTTGATGCTCGCCTATGCCGGTCGCCGTCACCGCGACGCCCCGACCCGGGCGCTGATCCGCATCGCCACCATGGGGTACGCCCTACCCGGCCCGGTACTGGCGGTAGGCATATTCATCCCCATCGCCTGGCTCGACAACTTGATCATCGACACAGCCCGGCAGTGGTTTAGTATGGAGATCGGCCAGCTCCTGCAAGGCACATTAATCACAATGTTGCTGGCGCTGATCATCCGTTTTCAAGCCGTGGGGTTCAGCTCGATCGACGGCCACATGCAACGTATCACCACCAGTGTTGATGATGCCGCGCGCAGCATGGGGTGTAGTGGTCTGAGCCTGCTGCGGCGCATCCATCTGCCGATCCTCAGTGGCGGCATCTTAACCGGCATGATGCTGGTCTTTGTGGATGTAATGAAAGAGATGCCAATCACACTGATGACCCGCCCGTTCGGCTGGGATACCCTGGCGGTGCGCATCTTTGAACTCACCTCCGAAGGTGAGTGGCAACGTGCCGCGCTGCCCGCCATCGCCATTGTTATCGCCGGGCTTCTCCCCACACTTTTGTTGACACGCCATGCAGAAAAATAGAAAAACAGATCCCGTTCACCCTGAGTTTATCGAAGCCTCACACAACCCTTCGACAAACTCAGGGCGAACGGTCACGCCACTCCTTGCCCTCAACAATATTAGCCAACAATATGGCTCCACAACAGTTGTTGATGGCCTGTCATTAACACTGGAGCGTGGCCGCATCGGCTGTCTGCTCGGCCCCAGCGGTTGCGGCAAGACCACGGTGCTGCGCTGCATCGCCGGGTTTGAAGAGATCAGTGGCGGCGAGATCATGCTCAACGACGCAGTAGTCAGCAGTACCCAACTGCATCTGCCGCCCGAACAGCGCCGCATCGGCATGGTATTTCAGGACTACGCACTCTTCCCGCACCTGACGGCAGAACAGAACATCGGTTTTGGTCTGCACAAACTCAGCCGCAGCGAGCGCCAACGGCGTCAGGATGAGTTGCTGGAACTGATCGGCCTGAGTGATGCGCGCAAGCTCTATCCACACCAACTCTCCGGCGGCCAGCAACAGCGCATCGCCCTGGCCCGTGCCCTCGCGCCCCGGCCACAACTGTTACTGCTGGATGAACCCTTCTCAAATCTTGATGTTGAACTGCGTGAACGGCTCTGCCACGAGGTGCGCAACATCATCAAACGTGAAGGGACCACGGCACTGATGGTGACCCACGATCAGCACGAAGCCTTTGCGGTCGCCGACGATATCGCCATCATGCATCACGGCCACATTCAACAGTGGGACAGCGCCTACAATCTCTACCACCGTCCGGCCAACCGCTTTGTCGCCGACTTCATTGGCAAAGGGGTATTCCTGCCCGGGGTGGTGCTTGAAAATAATACCGTGGAGACCGAACTTGGCATCCTCGAAGGAGAGCTACACACCCCTTGCAACCTTGGCTGCGTAGTAGACCTGCTGCTGCGCCCCGATGACATCGTGCATGATGATGACAGCCGCCTGACCGCCATGGTTGTCGACAAGGCATTCCAAGGTGCCGACATTCTTTACACCCTGCAACTCAAGAGCGGCATGAAGATCCTCTCACTGGTACCCAGCCACCACAATCACGCCATCGGTCAACACATCGGCATCGCGCTTATCACGGATCACCTGATCGCCTTTAACCCGGAATTGGGTGAATAACCAGCGTGGCGGGACTCATAGCTATTATTGATTGGAGCGGCACCACATTGGCGCCCGATACCATTACAGCCATCACCAAAACATCACCCTACTATCACTCACACAACCCCTCATCCTATCTTCAGGGACCATTGGCGTTTTCACAACTTGCACCCAATGCCAGCCACTTATCGTCAACAGAAACACAGCCCCTGATCTCTGAGTGTGGCCACTATATTTTAGTCAGTGATGCACGCATCGATAATCGGCCCGAGCTATTAAAACAGCTGCACGGTGACCCACTACCTGCCCACCCAACAGATGCCGATATCATCCTGGCGGCTTATCGCCAATGGGGCCAACAGTGCCCGGTTCACCTGATCGGTGATTTTGCCTTTGTGATCTGGGACAACCGCAGCAACACCCTGTTTGCCGCCCGCGATGCCATGAATATGCGCACCCTCTCCTACATTCAAACTGGCGATATTTTATATATAGCCACCGAGGGCGCCCAGCTACTGCAACACAAAGCCATCACAGCCAGGATCAACCGCTACGCCCTGGCATGTTGGCTGAGTGGCTGGCCCGACCCAAACATCTCGATGTTTGATGGCATCCAGCTACTGCCGGCGGGCCACTCGTTGCAAGCAGATGCAAACGGCATAAAAGTAGCGCGCTACTGGAGCGTGGATCCGGAATTCAAAATCCGCCACAGCGCCATTGCCGATTACGAAGATCAACTGAGGCAGATCCTATCCCGCAACGTCAGCGACCGTATGCACTCGACATCAACGATCATCGCCACGCAGATGAGCGGCGGCATGGACTCGACCTCAGTCACGGCGCTGGCAAAACAGCTGGCGACAACCACTCACCAACAGATCGCCGTCATCTCCCACACCTATAAAAAAAGCGCCAGTTGTGATGAAAGCCTGCTAATTAAAGAGATGCAGCAACACCTCGGTATCAGCAATATTCACTACATGGCCGCGGAGCAACACACCGGGCTCGACTTCCGGGATCTCTACTCCCCTGCACTGGAAAATCCGGGCACGGTCTGCTCACCCAGATACCTTGATGAGATGAAACTGCTGAAAGAGATAGGGGCCAATGTACTGCTGACCGGCAGTGGCGGTGACGAAATGTGCTGGGGCCATAGCCTCACCTATTCGCAGCGTTTACTGCGTGGCGACATAAAAGCCATTCAAGAGGCGGTTAGTGGATGTAAAGAGATGCAACTGCCGCTGCTCAATACGCTGTTACATCTGTTTGTCACACCGCTCATCCCGAAACAGATTAAACAAACCATCCGAAAATCACTGGGAAAACCGGCCAGATCCACCATTCCCGTCTGGATTCCTGATGCAACCAAACGCTTACTGGAACAGGAAGGCACCAATATTTCAGATGTCACCCATTTCAAAAACCCTGCCCTACAGGCGCGTTACGAAGCCTGGAAAAACAGCTCAACCATTAATTCGGTGCGCTCTTACCACCAAGCCGCCACTGCGTTTGAGATTGAGGTGCGTCACCCATTTTTTGATCGACGCCTGCTCGAATTCAGCTTTGCCATTCCGGATGATCTTTGGATTCGTGACAACTATCCCAAGTGGCTATTGCGCCGCAGCATGAGCGGAATGTTGCCCGATTCGGTCTGCTGGAACAGGAAAAAAATTATCTTTGATAGTTTTTTTGGTCAGATAATCCGCGACCAGCAAGAGACGATTCGCACCATTTTATCCGATACCCGTTTGCAGGAGATGGGACTGGTCAACAATCAACAGCTGCTCAGCGTATTTGAAGCTGTAGTTAAAAAACCAACAATATCACTCAATGTAAATCTGCTTTATGCACTGATGGCACAGATCTGGTTTCAGAAACACGCCGCTATTTTTGGTCACTAAAAGCGGCTGGGATTCGGGTCATTATTCAGTAAAGAGTTTCACACTACGCCATAGCGCCCGCTCCAGCTCCACATAGCGCTCAGTCACATCCTCTGAATCGTTTAAGACTCGTCCCTGATGGGTCAGCCAGGAGTGTGCAGCAAAACCAGCGGTCTCTTTTTTTACCCCGATATGAACCTGGGCAGACACCCCGCGCCGCGCCAACATCATCTTTTGCGCCACCGTGCGCCGCAGGCAGTTCATCGCACAAACATGGTGTCTTGCCACCCGCTCTGAAGTGGCAATGACAAAAGCGACATCTACATTTTTTTGATCTACATCACGGCTATTTGCACCACTTTCCAACCAGTGGCGCCAACGTGCATGGGGGGCAAAACGGATCGCCAGGTCGACCCAGGCCAACGTCAGCCACGCCTCAGTCAAAAGCGGATATGACTTCACTGGCAGGGAAAACAGGCGGATAAACTTACGACTCAATGGCTTCAACAACCCCATGCTGAACCATCTCATCCAGCAACGTGACCAGGTCACGTTCGATATCAACCTCGGCTGCGTTGTACTCCTGCGCCATGGCGGCTACCGTTTTTTCTACAGAACCCGTCTCTCTAAACAGCTCAATCATGCGGCTGCCAACCTCATCCAGGGAGAAGTAGTTGCCATTATCAGGGGCCAAAATCACCGTCTCATTGACCACTTTTTGCAGAAAAACGTCATCTTGAATTTTATAACTCTTCATTTTTTACCTCGATTAACTGCCCATCTTTAAGCTGTAATACACGATCCGCCAACGCCAATGTGGCCGGGCGATGGGTGATCATTATAACGGTGCGGGTGCGTAACTGCTCACGACACTCATGCAAAAAAACCGCCTCGCCGTCCGGATCAAACATCGAGGTCGCCTCGTCCAGGATCAATATGGCAGGCTTGACCAGCAACGCCCTGGCCAGCGCCAACCGTTGCCGCTGACCGCCGGAGAGTCGCACACCCTGCTCACCAATCAGCGTTTCATACCCCGAAGGCAAGGCAGCGATAAAGTCGTGGGCATTGGCAGCACGCGCCGCCGCCTCAATCTCAATTTGAGTGGCAGCCGGTTGGCCATAGGCAATGTTGTCCGCAATGCTGATATCAGAGAGCAGCACATGCTGGGCCACCAGACCAAACTGCCGCCTCAGGCTGGCTAGATTCACGGTGCGAATATCAATGCCATCCAGCTCAATCGTGCCTGCCTGCGGGTCAAAAAAACGCATCAACATCTGCACCAAGGTACTTTTTCCGGCACCGTTGCTGCCTGTCAACGCCACGGTTTCACCCGCGTCGATATGAAAATTCAAACCATTAAATAACGGCTCGCCACCAGGGTAGTGATAATGGATGTTACGAAAATCTACTGTCCCTTTAACCGGGGCCAATTCATTCAAGTTGTCATCAACCGGTTCCGCCGCCACAGCAAAGATATCCAGCAGCCGCTCGGCCCCACCCCTGGCCTGTTGAATATCGCCATAGACATTGGCCAGGCCACTCATCGGTCGTGAAAACAGCAAGCCATAAAGTAAAATTGAGACCAATTCAGGCGCCGTCAGCGCCCCCGACGCCAGCTGCTGACTACTCAGCCACAACACCGCCAGAACCCCCACCGAAGCCAACAGTTGCACAACGGGCGCCAATATCGACTGCATACGCAGTTGCCTCAGGCGCAGTTGCAATACCGCTGTTGCTGATAATTTAAACCGTTGTAGCTCCAGAGGCTCGCGGACAAATGCCTTGATCAACGGTAACAGGCTGAGATTTTGCTCAAACACCGCCAGCGTATCAGCCTGTTGCTGCATCAATGCAGATGAGACAGGACGAATTTTTCTACCCATGATTTTAAGGGCAAGATAAAAGAGTGGTGTTAACAACAGCACCAACAGGGCGATTTTCCAGTCGATGATTGCCATCAATACAATCGCCCCCACCAGTGTCATGAACATCGGCACCAACCCGATCAACGTTCCCGTCACAAAATGGCTCAACATCGCCACATCATTGCTCAGCAACGCCAAGACCTGGCCCCGTTTTGTATTGTGAAAATAGCCCATCGGCAGCGATTGCAGATGTTCGTAGAGACGCAGGCTCAGTTGAGCCAAAATCTCAGCACCGCTCTTGGTGATCAGATAGCTATTTAAAAACCGAAACAGTGCCTGAAACGAAAATACCAGCAGCAGTAGGCCAAGTATCTGGCCGCTGCTCAACCCCCAGGTGTGCTGCTCACCGATAATGCCAGAGGCAAACTGGCCGGCAATCCAGGGGATGGCAAGCGCAATAGCACTTTCGCCAAGCATAAAGATTGCCGCCAGAACCAAGACTGAGCGGTGAGGTGTGATATAGCTTAGGAAATATTTAAACTTCATTGGCACTATCTTGTTGGCAAAAACCATCGCTAAAAAACCGCGATCCATCCTAAAATTTGCATGCTAAAATACGATCCCGGTGGTTTTTAAAGTAACACCCAATCGACAACCTTACCCTGATATAAAGATCTCAGTACGGCTTAGGACAGAGAGCATGACACTAAAAAGAACAACAGCAACATCTGCCAAACTGACCAGCCTATTATTGCTGTTTTTCATACACCCCGCCTTGGCAGCCACCGACAGCTCTGGTTTCCAGCCACAAATAACCACGCAAATTCAACATGAAGACAATGTCCGGCGCGCGCCTGAGCCAAACGAACAGCGTGACTCATTGCTGATTTTAAAACCGGTTCTGCCGTTGTTGTGGGATTTTGGAAAACACAAACTCGACTTGACCTACAAAGGCGAATACGGTCAATACTATGACCAAAACATACTCAATTACAACGACCACAAGTTAAGCAGCCATCTGCTGCTTGACCACAATAACCGCCTAAATACCGAATATGAATTGGGTCAGATCCGCGAGCACTACACCCCGGATGACAATAATGTCGTTGCTAACCTCACAACCGCATCCAACCGCTGGCAAGAAAATTATGCCAAGGCCACGCTAGCGTATGGCCGGGCATCAAGCCAGGGCCAGATCATCACCAGGCTCAATTATAAACAGCGCCGCTATGTTAACAACAATCAGCAGTTTCTTGATGACAACATAATGGGGCTAACAGGCACCTTTTATTACCGCGTAGCCCCCCATACTCGCATCCCGACTGAACTCAGCATTTCCACCCAGGATTACCAAAACACCACCCCGGCAAACGACCCAAGCAGTAATGAGTACAGGCTCCTGACCGGCGTTACCTGGGATGCCAGCGCCATAAGCTCTGCCATTTTCCAGCTTGGTTTGCTGAATAGAACCTATGACAATAATCTGTACAAAGACACATCCATCCTGATGTTGCGCCTGGATGGTACCTGGAAACCCAATACCTATACAAAGATCACCTTTGGCGCCATTCGTGATACCCAAGCTTCGCTACAGGCCAATGCCAAAGCCTACATCCAGAATCACATCCATGCGGAAATAACCCACCTGATGACGGCACGCACAGCACTCATTGCCGGCGCGCTTTACACCAAAGCAAAGACTGATGACATAAGCGCCATCAGGGATGACCGCATCAACTTGCGGCTACAGGCAAAATACAGCGTGCTACATTGGCTTAAAATTGGTGCTGGTTACACCTATACCGCAAGAGACTCCGACCTAAACAACCTCGACTTCAAGTCAAACGTCATTATGATTGACGCACAGGCACAGTTCGACGATTAGGCCAAAAAAGTGGTTAACCACCCGCCACCAACCAACCACCAAAAACTGACTACAAATTAGCCAACACTGTTTATCTTTGGGCCTTATTACAGTAGAATGCGAAACCTGATACATGCGCTTTAATTAGTTGTTTTTAGTTGCCACAGGACGACAATCATCTACCGGTAACACACTTACTAATTTAGTAAATTATAGTAATTACCTCAGTAACCCGGATTGACAGAGATGAAAAACACCTTGCATTCTTTTCACACTCTTCCTGCGCCATGCCCTACCTCCCAACCCTTAGCCCAGCAATTCAAGTTAGCTAACTTATTGCTAATTATTACTATTTTGTTTTTATTCTGCGGCAATGTTAATGCTGGCAACGAAAATGGTTATACGCTCTCACCAGACGACGAAGTATCCATCACCGTATTTGGCGAACCGGACCTTAGCCTGACAAAAACGCGCATTGCCACCAATGGCACTATTTCAGTACCCCTGCTTGGCCAAGTATTGGTACAAGGGTTAACAACTGCACAAACAGAAGAGAAACTGGCGCGATTATTCGCCGACGGCTATCTAATAAAACCAGCCATCACTGTTTCTATCACTGAATACCGACAATTTTATGTAAATGGTGAAGTTAAAAAACCGGGTGGTTATAGCTACCGCGAAGGGTTAACCGTAGAGATAGCCATCACCTTGGCCGGTGGATTTTCTGAACGTGCATCAAAAAATAAAATCACACTCGCCCATGAAGAAAACAAAGGCAATGCCAGACGTGTTGAACTCACCACCCCAATCCGGCCCGGTGACGTTATCACGGTAGAAGAGAGCTTTTTCTAATAATGAAAACCACAGCCAATACACCCCACTCTATGCAGCCACTCAACTACTCCGCTTCAGCTGAAGAAGAGACCATTGATATCGGCCAGTACTGGCGGGTCATCAAACGCCACAAATTTGGCATCTTCAATATCACACTGGTCTGCTTGATCATTGGCATATTGGCCGCACTGAGCAGTACGCCCGTATATAAAGCAGAGACCAAATTGGTTGCCGACCCAATGCAACCCAATCTTGATACCCGTGATCAATACGTAAACTCCGCGCTCGTCTTCCTCTTTTATGAAACACAATACGAAATCATCGGTTCACAACGCATCGCCCAAAAGGCGGTTGAAAGATTAAACCTGGTCGAACGCCACAAGGCCGGACAATTAACCAACCCTGACAAAGAACAGTCATTTGCATTTATTCAACAGATCAAAGAGATCGATCTTGTTAAACAAATCAAAGACTGGCTGCCCATCACTCAAACAGCAGAAGAAAAAACAGAGCCAAGCGATGATGCCTTACGGGTAACACTTGCCAGCAAAATTCAAGCTGGCCTCAAGATTGATGGTGGCAAGCAAAGTCAAATCATCAACATCGGTTATGAGGATCCTGATCCAAAACTCGCTGCGGATATCGCCAATGCAATTGCAGAGTCCTATGTGCAATATGGACTCGAATCACGTAGCAGTGGCGCCAAAGAGACATCCGTTTGGCTGAATGATCAATTAAGCGACTTAAAGAGCAAACTCAAAACTTCGGAGGCTGCACTACAAGCCTTCCAGAAAAGCCATTCCATGGTCGACACTACCCAGCAACAGCAACTCGCAGGTACACGACTTTCTACACTATCAACCGAACTGATCCGCGCACAAACCAAACGTAGCGAGGCCGAAATTCGTTACGACCAAATTCGTTTGAAATATGAAAATGGCGACTACACCACCCTAAGCCCAATGCTCAACAAGCCTTCAGTCCAGAGCCTGGAACAGGAGATGACCAAACTTTCACGCAGTGTGAAGGATCTTTCCGAACGCTATGGTGATATACATCCAAAAATGATCGCCGCACGGGCAGACCTCAGCCAAGCCAAACAGAACTTTGAGGCCGAGGTAGACAAGGTTGTAGACAGCATACGCAAAGAATACCAGGCCGCACTTACCCAAGAGAAAGAGATCAACGCACTTATCAATAAAGAAAAAAGTGACCTTGGTGGCATAAGAGGCAGTAGCTTTGAACTTGCCAGCCTGGAACGTGAAGTACTCAATAATCAAAAATCATACGAGTCATTCCTCATCCGTTACCAAGAGGCCAATATCTCTGAAAAGTATGATGCCTCCAACATACAAATTATTGATAAAGCCCTGGTACCAGAAAACCCCTTCAAACCAAACAAACCTCGCTTTGTCATCATTGCCGTAGTGCTGGGCCTATTTATGGGAATACTGTTTGCCTTCCTGCGCGAACACCTGAACAACACCTTCAAAACCATCGAAGATCTTGAAGAGAAGCTGCAACTGCCATCATTGGGCGTGATTCCCCTGGTAGAAAAAAACAAAAGATCGATCAAACCAGAGCAACAAGTATTATTCGACACCCGCTCCCCATTCGCCGAAAGCGTCAACAATATTCGTACAGGATTGCTCTTCTCCAATATTGATAATCCGCCAAAAACCATTCTGGTCACCTCCGCCACCGCCATGGAGGGCAAATCAACACTTGCCACCAATCTGGCCGCGTCGCTGAGCCATCTGGATCGCACCCTGCTGTTAGAGATTGATTTGCGTAAACCCTCTATCGCCAAATACCTGGGCATAAAACCCATTCCCGGCATCTCGGATCAAGCATTAAATAAAGAATCAAAACTAGAAGATGCCATTACCCAAGTTGGTGGCGAAGATAGCAAACTCTATGTCATGCCAGCAGGAAGCTTTACGCCCAACCCGATCGAATTTTTATCATCAGATGCGTTTAAGCAACTTTTAGAAAAGCTAAAGACAATGTATACCTACATCGTCCTGGATGGCCCACCGGTGCTGGCAGTCAGCGATGCCATCGTAGTTGGCCATCTGGTTGACAGCGTTATAATTGCGGTCAAGGCAGAGTCAACCAAGACTCAAATGACACAAGAGACTATCAACAGATTGCGCAAGGGCAACGTTCAAGTAACAGGTACCGTCTTGACCCAGGTAGATGCAAAACGGATGGAGGCCTACGGCAGTCATTACTACTACGATGGCAGTTATTATGGTGATCAGGAATCAGGAACCAGCAAAAAACCGGGTTGAGGAAGCTCTGATTCGTTCCGTTTATTCTGAGTCTGTCGAGAGCAAAACGTTTGTCCCGGGCCTGTCGTAAGTAATCCGTTCGTCCTGAGCCTGTCGAAGGATGGACGGATTTACTGCTCACCCATCGCCCGACAAACTCAAGACGAGAGGATTTACTTCTTCTGCGGGAGGTTGAAAGTTGATTACTAACTGTACTCCATATAAAGCCCAAAACATGCAGCTCATACTACAATGATCGACATACACAGCCACATACTTCCCAACGTGGATGATGGCGTGAAAAGTATTAACGATGCCATTGAGATGTTGTGCATCGCAGTTCAAGACGGAATTGTAACCCAAGTCCTTACACCCCACATACAAGCCAACCGTTTTGAAAACAATCTCAAACAGCTCACCGGGTTATTTGAGATGTTTCGTATGGTCGTAGAGGCTGAAGAGATTCCCATCAAACTTCACCTAGCCGCCGAAGTGCATATTGGCCCACAGATCATGCAGATGATTGAAACAGATACCCTACCATGGCTCGGCACCTGGAACGGGCAAAAATGTTTTCTGCTAGAGCTACCACCCAACGACATCCCCGCCGGCACCATTAACCTGATTCACTGGTTACGCACAAAACAGATCACACCTATCCTGGTTCATCCAGAAAGAAATCGTGCATTCCAAAAATACCCAACCAAACTGCAGCCGTTTTTAGATGCGGGTTGCCCCATACAGATCACCAGCTCCAGCATTACTGGCAGTTTTGGCAAACAGGCAAAACAACTGGCCATACAACTATTAGTGGATGGCAAAGTAGAATTAATGGCCTCTGATTGTCATAACCTGAAATACCGACCACCCAACCTGAGTGAAGGCATAAAAGCGGCCAGTAAAATCATCGGCCAATCACAGGCAGAAATCCTGGCCAATGCACCCGCCTTAAAACTGCAATAAATGCATAACAACATTCACAAGCCATCAACAATCAACCGGTGGTTCTATCTTTTAGCTGGGGTCATCAGCGCTATCTTAATGGTGTGGTCCGCCCTATGGGGGTATGCAGAAATCCTCGTTATCACACCAAGGCATAACATTACCCAATGGGAAACAACAGGGCATGTTATTGATCAACATGCAGCCAAAGAAGCATGGGGCCGTTTACAAAAGGCAACCATGCTCAACAGTAGCAACGCCGAGTTCTACATGGACCTCGCCCGTTTAGCCACGCTGCAAGCAAACTCCCCCCAGCTTTCTAGTCAGGATCAAACGCTATATCAAGAGCAAGCTATCCAGAACCTAACGTTAGCGTTAAGCAAACGACCATCGTGGGGGCTTGCATGGGGCAAACTGGCACAAGCCTACGCAACTACCCCAGAGCACTCAATCGACTTCATTCAGGCACTCGAACGGGCGATCTATTTTGAACCCTACGAAGAAGCCAACCAACAGCAAATCATTCCACTTGGAATAGCGCAGTGGGAAAAATTACCCGACACAATGAAAGGTGAAATCATCGCCATCACCAAACACGCACTGCAATTTCAGCCCGAAATTATCTATAAAGTTATAAAGGTAGCAGTACAATACGACTGGGCAAGCAATTTTTCGTTACTTACCAAGCACAAGTGGCATCAAGACCTACTCAACAAAGCCATGCGGGAAAAGGAACAGGGGGAACAACCATGATCCCCAACCATTCAGCCGAGCAGCAATATCGCACTCTTTACTATAGCCTTCTCGTGATTATTGCCTTAATACCGTTCCCCCATGGTGGAGAACTATTTTGGGAACACGCACCATTTATCAGTGGTATTTTTTTACTGCTAACCATCTGGCTATTTCAACAATGGCGTCATAAACGCCCACTCCCAAAAATAATTTATACTAATAAAGTCCCATTTATACTGCTATCTATTTGGTTGATATTTATATTCATCCAAATGCTACCTATACCATCAACCTGGTTAAATCTTCTAAACCCTGCTGCCGCCATACTCGATGTTTACGCAAAAGCCGGCGGCATCACCGAAACAAGCAGCCTTAGCATAGACACAGGAACAACAGGCATAGAACTGCTCAGGTACAGCAGCTATATAGCAATGTTTTTTTTACTCCTGGCACTTTGCAACAATAACAGTCGTATCAAACAATTAGCATTCACATTGTTCATCGTTGGTTTTATCCAAGCATTATATTCCCTGCTTAATTACTATACCGCTGGCGAGTTCAGCATAAACAACCCCATCCCCCCATGGGGCACACTCTGGGCCGAGGCAACCCGAGGCACCTATACACATCGCAATCACTTTGCAGCGCTAATGGAGATGACTATCCCAATGGGTATAGGCATCATTATGTGCCTTAAAAACAGGAGCGCTGAAAAAGGCAATCTAGAAAAGTTTATGGACTTCATAATGTCAGCCCGAATGCTCTACATCATATTTTTAGGTGTCATGCTTGTAGCGCTATTGTTTTCAGCCTCTAGGGGCGGCAACAGCGCATTTCTGGCCGCATTCACACTAACACTGGGTGTCTTCTTGTTACTCCAAGGCAAGACGGCGCGGCCATTAACCCTCCTGCCTATCGCAACCATTGCGTTAATGATCGTGATTCTATTTTTTGGCATAGGCAGCTTGGCCGATCGTTTTAAAAAACATGGTTTTGAGGCCAATGGTCGAGACCATATGCTTACAACCGCGTACAACTTAGCCAAAAACTACCCGTTAACAGGAAGCGGTGCGGGCACCTATCCACACATATTCTATCAATACAAAGTGCCAGAGCTTGGCACATCAAGCATGTCAAAGCGCGCCCACAACGACTATCTTGAATTACTAACAGATCAAGGCATCATCGGCCTGACCCTACTGGGAAGCAGCATGTTGCTATTAATAGTAACGGTTGTGAAAGGGATAAAAAAAAGACGCAACCCTGAAATGACAGGATTACTTTTTGGTTCAACATTTGGCATCAGTGCCATGCTGATACACTCATCTGTTGAATTCAATTTTCATATTCCTGCAAATGCTAGCTACTTTTTCATACTATTAGCAATTGCACTCATCGCAAGTAATAGACAACATCAATAGTAATAACGTGAAAACTACAAGCCACCAATTTAACAATCACCCGATAGAAACCATACCGCTATCAAACAACTACGCGTTACTTGCATTATTTCTATCACCAACCTTAAATGAGAACACATTATTACAAATACATAGCGCGATAGGTAAAGAGCAGATCATCTGGATCAACATATTACAACTATCAGGCACAGAACGATGCACTCCCCTACTGTACGTAAGATTGCATCAGCACGATCTATTTTATAAGCTCCCAACCGTAGTTCAAAGCATCATTACAAAAGCCTATCAAAATAATCTCAATCGTAACAACACACTTAAAGATGGATTAATTAAGCTTCTGGCAGAATTTGAGAAACACAATATAAATAGCCTGCTGCTAAAAGGTGCCGCAACATTTTGTGATAATTATTATGGAGATCCCGGAGCACGAGTAATGGGTGATCTCGACATCCTAGTTCATCCTGAACAAATCGAAAAATGCAAAGCCATACTCATTACGCAGGGCTATATAGAAGTTCCCGACCCAGGAATGACCTTGGATGGCCTAGCTACGGACATACGTCATCATCAGATTCCAGCGTATCGCCACCCGATCACTAATGCCATTATCGAGATACACTTCAATGTTTCGTATGGTCAAGCAGGAAGAGTTGTTCCAACAGAACGAGCATGGAAAAATAAGATTAAGACCACGCTGGATGGTTTTAATACATCTATATTATCCGTGCAAGATAGAGTTTTATTGAATACCGCACATGCGTTACTGCCAAAGCGGGAGTTTCTTCAAGGTGAAATTTCATTACTACAACTAGCCGACTTCTCTACGTTGGTTTATCAACGATCAAATGAAATCAACTGGGACAATTGGGCAAACACAGCAAAGTTAAACCATTTAAAAACACCATTCATGACATATCTACTAATGAGCCAATCACTCATGAATACCACTTGGCCATTCGAACTTCCCGCACCAAAAGTGGCGCAAGATAACTACCAACGAATTCTAAACAGCGCATATCCAAAAAATAACAACAATAAATTCAGTCTAAAAAAAGCATATCAAAACAGATATTACTATCTTAGGCTACCAAAATGGGTATGGAATAACGTCTGTTATGCACCTGGTGTTAAAAACCTCCCAACAAGAGTTATTCTATTGATGAAGATTGTTCTCAGAAATCGTAGCTGGTCAAAAATATAAACGATACTTGGTCGAGCGTTTATCAGATAGGACTAGTCAAACACCCCCGGTATAGCCAGAGGTTTACCTCACTTAATTACTATCGACAAATCTTTTTCCCATGAAAAACTTGCGATTAACTATTTGAACTTTTTATCCTCCACGAACACATTTATTTACGTTCCAGAGAATATCAATGGAGCCTAATCTATCGCCCTATTTCTTCACGGCAATATAAGACTTTGGAAAACAAAAAAACCACTCAGTTCGAACTTCTGATATCTTAAATAATTCCTGAAACATTTTTTTATTGAGCAGTCTTGCGCTTTCCACGATTTTCACAGCATGACTAACAGAAGTTCCCCTGGCCCAATGACCTAACTCATATTTCGAAACCAACCAAACCCTCATTGGTTTAGGAAACCAGTGAAAAAAAGGTGTCATGCAATGGGGCTCTACTGGAAACCAATAATTAGGGGTTTGTACAAAGTATTTTTGTGAAACTCTTGAAAGCTCATTTGCAAATAAAAGCATACGGTCCCAGTCACCCACATGCTCAACGACAGAGTTAGAATGCGCCACATGAAATGCCTGATCAGAAAACATAGCAAGATTACAGGCATCGGCCTCAATAAACCTGAAAATACCGTGGTCACTAGGCATAACGGCTCCGGGAATATTGACAATAGTAATGTTTACATTATGTTTGATTAAATACTGTTGTGAAACAATACCCCAGTACTTCTCTGTTCCTCCGATGTCTATAACATTGACAACACCGTGCTCTCGAAAAACTGCCTCTATCATTTCCAGCAACGGACCTATCCGCTTGGATCTTAGCTTATTGCCCATGGACTTTTTGTCGCCATAATCTGTTAGTTTTTTAGCAATCGTTTTCGTAACCAACATCCGATGTATCTCCTTGGCTATTTAATTCCATTAGAACTAATGTTATTATTTAAGCGTGGAACCTATAATCTCCTGCTTTTGAATATTAGAAGAATGGGCGACAGAGTCAAGTAAGCTAATAAATCCAGGTGGATTCCATTCAATCTAAACTGCCTATTTTGGGCATGAATGCCAAAAACAAGCAACGAAGTAACTACACTACCCATGACATGGGTTACAAATCCAAGATATTTAACTGACGATAATGTTTCCCACCCTCCCCAACTCAGTGGCCCTGCACCGCGCTTCAAATCTTCATAAAAATATTATTACATCTCTCATCAAACAAACCCCATACCTTATCACCCAAAAAAACAATAACCGAAATTTTAATAAATAGATATATTATTTACATAACTTTTTGAAGAACAACAGTATTGCCATTGCCAACGATCGTGCTAGGAATAGCACATTCCCAAGCACATACCGCCGAAACAGACGGCGCGGCTCATTACATAGACGGTAAATCCATTCTGATTTATAACGCCTAAAAAACTCAGGCGCACGGGTCACTTTTCCACCCATAAAATCAAGAATCGCACCACCGCACACGATTATCACCCTATTATCACAGCCCGATAAAACATCGCCAATCATCATAGCGACACGCTCTTGCTTGGGCATTCCCATAGCCAAAACAACAAGAACATTTCTGTTGGTAAACTTTCTAATAATATCAACATAATAACTATCTTCATGAAACCCATCTTCAACCCCAACAACTACCCCGCCCCTATCACGAATTACTTGAGCAACACGTTGATTATATGGGTGTTCCGTGCCAAACAAGGCTATGTCACACCCTTGCATTATGGCCTCACTGATAATCTCGGGAATATAATCAGTGCCATTCATATTGAGACCAGATGGCATACCCAGCATCTTCAAATTTATTTCCATACCAATACCATCACGTAACAATAGATCAAAATGCCCCATTGAATTCATAAATCCAGAGTTATTCACTGCCAAATTAAATGCATGGGCATTAATAAACCCAACAACAAAAGGGCCTGAACCATCAAATATTGAGTGAGTAATTTCATCCATTTGCTTTCTATCAGGCACAACATCTATCTTATTAAGCAGCGCCTGCAATTCACGGCTTTTAATTAATGGTAGTTTTACTGAAGAAAACCCATAAACATGAAACGGCAACAATAAATTCATTAAAACTCTACTAACAGGGTTAGTAATGTTTTTACGTATGAAATATTTCAATGAGTCATACTTCAGGCCAGCAATTACCGGATTAAATGAGTTTTTTCCCCAACCAAAAACATGAACCACCGGAAAAACACTACAAGTAACAACCCGCCTTCCATGTTTGTGTGCCGTTATACAAAAATCCTCATCTTCTCCATACAAAAATATATTTGGATCAAAACCACCAGACTCCGCAATAAAGCCACCTCGTATTAACATAGCAGCACCACATACCCAATCTACATCTTTGACCTCTAACAACGGCATAATACCTATATCATCAAAATTAACCGTTGGCCGTTTCTGAGATTCCACAAAGTTTCGAGATAAGGCAAATCGAGACAACTGTCTATTAATAAGGGGGATATTCATTAACGATAATACAACACGCCTAAAGCCAAGCAGTTGTAAAACCCACTTGAACCCACTTGAAAATGAGTATGCAAACGTCTGCGGACTCCCATCAGGAAATATTAATGGCAGGCCACACACTACAATCAATGGGTCGTGATTCAATGCCTTAATTGCATCATGGCCAGAATCATGAATAAGCCAAGCATCCACGTTGAGTAAAAAATACCATTCCGCCACAACAGTATTGAACGCAACATTATTTGCCGGACCAAAACCGATGTTTCTATTTAAATAAACAACGTGCAGGCAAGCAAACTCGATCTCAAGCCGCTTTAAAACCTCAACCGAGCCATCTGTTGAAGCATTGTCGACAACCACAACACAATCACCAGAGTCATAATTATCAATAGCCGATTTAACACTTCGTGCAATATCATTAATTGAGTTATAACAAACAATAACTGTTGCTAACTTATAAGTTAATACACTCACTATAGTTTCCATGCATTAAAGATAATTAACTCATTTTCACTAAGAAGAGTGCTAGTCTGCCAAAAAAAACATATTTTATTGTAGTGATTAAAATGACACATAATCTAATAAACTTTCCCATCTTCCAATCTAGCCATAACCAAACCAAGGCCAATCAAACAAAACAATAAAGGAATAACAGTAAAAATTGAAAGTATTGACATTAAAATCATACATCCAATTATAGATATGAAAATCGACACTCCAAATGCTCTGCTAATTTCATTTTTTCCGCCAAACATTACTGAAGTGGCTATTTTTTTTAACGAGTAATAAATAAATGCCAAAAACACCAATAACGATAAGACTCCTGACTCTATAGCTTTTGATAAAAATAAATTATCAACTGTTTCGTTCCAGATTTTCTCAGCATCGCTATGAAAATCACCAATTCCCATAATAACCTTAGGTGCTGAACCAATCCCATAGCCAACAATCGGACGCTCTATAATGGCTATATAACCATTGTTAATTTGTGCAACTCTCGTGAGGGAACTCCTCTCTTCAGACTCAGACCCCCCCAATGTTGCCATAACAAAAACAACAACCACAATCACAAAAATCGCAGCTACAGCTATATAAGCAAGCCCAGTAGAGCCGGTATTTTTAGAAATTTCCTTTCTTCTGAACCACATCAACAAGAAAATAAAAACCAGCACTTCTGCGGCAATAACAACCATGCTGGATCTCGACCCGGCGAAATAGACAACCCCCAACATAGCTAAAATAAACACTCCAATTTCCAATGCGCGCCTTTTAATTTTCCAACGAAAATATGCCAATGGAAGACTTAAAGACATCATTTGAACTAACGACAGTGGATGCTCAAATGTTGACTGAATACGATACGCTCCATCTCTATATTTTTCAGAAGCTGCTGTAAAACCAGCAATAGTGTTAATATCAGCCATAGTAGAAAATATATTAAACTCAAAATAGCGCTCCACTAGGCCATACAACGCCACAATTAGCGCACAATAGAATATAATTGACATTATAAAATTAATGCTTTTGTGATTTCTTACAAAGACAATCACATATAACGCCAATACGAAACATGACAAGCTTTCATATAAAGCTAAAGAAAAAGAATAAAAACTATTATTATATAGGCTCGTGAAATATCTAAACCCAAGATAAACAACGGCTAAAAAAAATATTGGCTTATAATATCTTCCAAAAACAATAGAAACTGTTTTCTGTTTAAAAGAAAAAATCTCTAGAAATAAAATCAATACCATACACAATAATATAACTCGCTCAGGATTTAACCCTACATTTTCTTGAACCCGAACATCTATATAAAACGGCCATAAAAAAAATGCGATCAAATAAAAGGCAAGCAACCAAACTGGAAGCCCGAGCTTGTTTTGAAAATTATCTGTTTTCAACATTTAAAATCACAGCCCTAGTTTCAGCTTCACAATTCTTTTAGTCATACCAGCAAAGCTCACTATATTTTTCTTCAATCCCGCAGAGAGCGATAGCCGCAACATATCACCCCATGGATAACTGGGGGTTTTTTGAAAACAAAGCTTCATCGCAAGTAAGCGTGAGAAAATTAATTTTTTACGCACTGCTTGATAAGGCTGTATTTCCTCTATCCGCTCTTTATCAAACGGCTCAATATGCAAAGAACCATCAGCAACAGCACTACTCAACAGTTCAGAACCTAATCGTGTTCTGACGATAATCAAACTACGTCCGTCCTGCTCCTCAAAACTCGGATAACCTGTTTCATCACCATGCCATGCATCGGCAAATGTTATATCAGCCGATTCACCTGTACCGTCATTGCATATTTTGCATCTAACTTGGAGGTTCTTATTTAATATTTTCCCCCAAGATTCGTTATAACTCATTTGATGTTTTTCATTATCTTTAGTAATCGCTGTGGCCATGCCAGGCCAGCCATCTCCTCGGTAGTTAAATGATTTAATATCATTTTTATTTAAAGAAAATGCTTCCAGCACGGCTTCTGTACCCTTCATGCTAGGTGTCCCTGCACACATAAACGATATAGCATATTTTATTTTTTCTAATACAACATGATTCTCTTCTGACAGTTTCCGCAAAGCAACAACATCACAAGGCTTGCCAACAAATGCTATTCTATCGAAACGTTCTATTGCTTGCATAAGCCCCATTAAGGGTGCGGCAGGCGAATATCTAGAACCGCAATGTTCAACTATCTGCTCAACAGAGGTGCTTAGTTTATACCCGTTTTCTAAAGGATCATTGTCAGAAACCCCAGAATGCAATACGCAATCCACTACATTATTGGATAATAAATAACACAATGCCGCGCTAATACCACCTCCGGATGATGCCGCATACCTAATATCAGGATTCGTTGACCATCCAACATGAGTTGAGATGACTGGCCCCCACAAATCACTGTAATCCGCACCTTTTTCTGCATTGCCCACTCGAATACCAGGGCAAACATTCAACACGGCTTTTGCCTCGGACTCAGTTATATCATTGATAACTACTGGCCTGAGAAACCCCTCTGTATTTAATTTTAAATCTACTTTTCCATGGCCAGATACTTGAACACATGCACCGCACCCCAAACACAGTTGGTCACTCACTATATTTTTTATAACATCACTATTTTTCATTCATTTTTTCCAAAAGCACTTTTTTCACGATATCTCTATAGACCGCCAGCTTTTCATCAACAAACGATAGTGACTTATGCACATCACTCTTCACCGACTCAAGATCAGCTATCATTGTTGTTATCTTTTTTATAATGGCATTTTTATCAGATGTCTTCATGTCAACCACATGAGGATACTCAATGGTCTCGTATAGTCCAGAAAATTTACGGCTATATGCCAATGGTATCACTGGAACACCTGATGATATTGCACCAATAGTTGCGTGCATTCGAGCACCCATAAAAATATCCATTTTTGATATATAGCTTTTTGCTTCTATCGGACTTTTAAAACGGGGGGCTACAATCACTCGTGAAAATTTTTCACTCAGTTCTAATGCCACTCTATAATCATCTTCCACAATCAAAGTTTCAGAGGTTACATGGGGTACTAGGTGGATTTCCAAATCTTTTCTATGAGAAAAAATTTCAAGAAGCTCATTGACAAAACATTTATAATCAATAGAAAGTTCAAACTGATTTTTTCCTGTATAGCCTCCGTTGTACAGTAGCCCTGAAATATTAACCCCCACTTTTACAACCCCATTCAACACCGGAGTTTCATTTTTTTCTTTTTCATAACTTAGACGAAACGCAACATCGATAGATTCAGCACAGTTTTTTATATTAAGATCTTCAAGCACCTTGCTGGACATATAATCTCGGGCAACAACATACTCACATTTTTTCATTATATGACTAGCTATCAACTTAGCCACACTTCCCTTAAATGGCCCAATTGTTTGTGGTGACATCACTAATGGAATATTAAATAGAGTGGCCGAATACTTACCAATCAACATTTTTATAAATCTGACATTACCATATATATTACTAAAACTATCACCTTCACCAATATCAAAAACAAGATCACAAGAGGCTATCTCTTTTATAATTTTCAGCGGTCTTTTTACAAACGTCTTTGCTGAAAACTCAACAAATCGCATATTGTTATTATTGCTACATGAAAGATAATCCAAGGGTCCACTATTGCCTATAACAATATACTCAACATCAACCCCTAACTTCTTCACCTCCTCATCAATGATTTTGTGATTGCATATACTTAATGCACCCACGCCCAGATTTCCAGATTTAAAGGAGTGCCATAAAAGGCCGATTTTTATAATCATATATTTATACCGTTATCAATTTAATCAGAAAAACAACTTCTCATCTAAAAAATCACACTTCCACAAGAGTCCTGTAACAAAATAATCAACTGACGTTCTATACAAATTAAAAATAGTTGCTACCTAGCAAGCTCAGTTTTTGTTTTTCTCAAAAACCTCTATTTTAAATACAACATTTTCAGAAAATCTATAATACATAATTAGCAAAGCAAGATTGCTCAACAAAACAGAAACAGCCGCACCAGCCACACCAAAAATCGGCAGCAGCACTAAATTTAGAACTATATTAAAAATCGCTACAATTCCCATATACTTCACTCTTTTTTTCATATGCTCTTGTGTTGCCAAAGTCGACCCGATACTAATAGCAACAAAATATACTGGGCAACTAACTGCTAATATATTCAATAAAAAAATAGCCTCATCGTATTTATCGCCAAATAAAAAATAAATTATTGAGGGTGCTGACAACCAGATAGAACACATGGCAATTAAGCCAAGTATTAACATCGAAATATTTCCTTTACGATATACATGATAAAACCGCTTTCGATCATGATTGGCCCAACGATGTATTTTAGGTAATAAAAATTTCTGAAAAATCACGTTTGGTAGCAAATACGTTGCCATCATTATAGTAAATGCCACATTATATATACCTGCGGCCTCAGGACCATTTATGTACTTAACAAAAATAATTCCACTTTGAAAGTAAATCATATAAAGCAGTCCAGCAAGCCCGAATGGCCATGCCTCAATAAAAACGGTCCGTATCATGAGCGATTGTTCATGACCATTCGTCCCGTCTCGCACATGACCTTTTAAATCAACCCCTCCAGCTATCATTTTCCACAATTGCACTCCTGCCAACGCTATCAAAAACATTGACACGGCGGCATACGCGAACGCAGCAAACTGAACATTCATAAAATCGACATACCATATGGCCAATAATGCCACCAATAGGAACCTCAAGAGATGTGGTAGTAATTGCCAAAGAGAAAGAAAAATATATTTCTCTTCAAGCTGAAACTTACTGCTGACAAGCTCCACCATAACTTGTCCAATCAAACACAAGGACAGCACAAGGAGAAGCAAACGCATTGTTTTATCATGCGGCCCAATAAATGCCCACCCTACTAATCCAACAAGCGTAAAGGTTACACATATTCCCACAAATATAAACGTTGCCGGAAGCCAGCGTTCAGCATCCCAACCTTCTTGTCCAAAAACTTTTAACCAGTACTGGGCAATACCAAAACCTGCTATTGGCGTGAGCAATGTAACTGTAGCTAACGCTGCAGAGAACAAGCCAAAATCAGAAGGCCCTAATTGACGCGCGAGTATTACCTGAGTTAAAAAAGCACACAACGCACCAACTAATGAACCTAGCCATAATAAAGAAACTGCTTTTACTGCCTGTTTTTTGCTCATAACGAACCACGAGTGGGATCACGCCCAGCCTAATATAAAAACATAGTACCGCTGATAAAATATCAATTAACATACATGACACAACGTTAACACTGACTAAGCCTGCACCACCAGTTATCCATATATTTTGAGATTGGTAGTTCATTGTCCTTTTCAGATTGTTAGAACTTCTTTTAAACCTTTTTTGCAATCTGTCTGCGGTATGTTCAACCCATTTAAGATGTGTATGTGCAATCAAGCATTGAGTTTTGTGGTCGCTTTGCGACGGTGAGATACTCTGCTGTGATGATGGGATGAATGATGGGCTTTTTATCTAACATACCTAGTTCCAGTGCCTGATCACAAATGGCTTCTGCAAAGGTGTGCCAGGTGGTTGCGGGCGTGCCGGTGTAGTGATAAAGCCCCCAAGGGATTGGCTTGCCCGTTTGTATGCGATCCACCATTTGCATCAGGACTTCGGTGATATCACCTGCCCAGGTGGGTGAGCCTGTTTGATCGGCGACTACGCTTAACTCATCACGTTCTTTGGCCAGTCGCAGCATGGTGCGCACAAAGTTGTTGCCGGTGACTGAAAAGACCCAGGCCACACGTAGCGCTAACTGTTTTTGTAGTGTTGTTGCAACGGCGACTTCGCCGGCGAGTTTGCTTTGCCCGTAAACACCTTGCGGATTTGGAGTGTCGGTTTCAAGGTATGGGGTTTGCTTTTGACCATCAAATACATAATCGGTGGAGACATGCAGTAGTGGTATGTCGGCCTTAGCACAGGCTCTGGCGAGGTAAAGCGGACCATCGCGGTTGACGGCAAAGGCCGTTGCGGCATCTGTTTCCGCGCGGTCTACGGCGGTATAGGCTGCGGCATTGATGATGACAGTCGGCTTAAGCCGCGCCACTAGGGCGGTGACGTTGGCCTCGTTGGTTATATCCAGCTCGTTGCGATCAACTGCGGTGGTATTATAGCCCCGTGCTTTAGCACGTGTATGAAGTTCTGTACCTAACTGACCTGCGGCGCCTACTATTAATACATCCATAAAAACCTATTCTGCATTCTGTCGGTTAGCACCGCTAAGGGCAGTGATTGTTTAAAGAAATTATTCCAGGCGTATTAAAAAGCGCCAATTAATTACGTTCGCCCTAAGACTGCTGAAGGACCGGTGATGTAACCTGTTGATCTCAACAATTCCTCCGCCCATGGTTCGACAAGCTCACCACGAACGGTGAAATTAATCTGTGTCACCATAATTAAAAGCATGTGTTACCGCATCCACACTGATGTGGCAATTGTGCCGCATATAAACTCTAAATCCTAGACGCTTTGATTAAAGCTCGCGCACAAAGCACTCTGTGATGTGTACAACGCCATGCTGGTCACTCGGTTTAATTTAGGATTAAAGGCCACAGCGTGTTGGGTAAACCAACGGGGAACATCACCAGCCCTTTAACGTTCAATATATTTATGGCCCAGAGGAAACGCTACCAATCAGCACCTCCCCTAATATGCACCCTTCCCAGTGAACCCTGTAAAAATGGTGCGGAATACAATTTTTATATCCCACCACAATGACCAGTTACGAATGTAGTGCAGATCACATTCAACACGCTTTTCCATTTTATCCAAGGTGTCTGTTTCGCCACGCCAGCCATTGACTTGCGCCCAACCGGTGATCCCTGGCTTGACCTTATGCCTTAGCATGTAACCAGAAATTAGTTTTCGATACTCTTCATTGTGGGCAACTGCATGTGGGCGTGGCCCTACGATGGACATTTCACCGGTTAGTACATTGATGAACTGTGGCAACTCGTCCAGTGATGTGCGGCGCAGGAAGGCGCCAAACGGAGTGATGCGTACATCGCATTTTTTTGCCTGGACAATATTGTCACCATCATCGCAGACCGTCATTGAGCGAAACTTCCAGACTTTTATCGGTCTACCGTCCATGCCATAGCGGCGCTGCTTAAATAGGATGGGGCCAGCTGAAGTTAATTTTACACCAGCCGCAATACAAAGCATGGGAATGGCGATTAGTATAAGAATAAAACAGGATAAAAAAACATCTTCAATACGTTTAGACCATCCATCAAGCCCCATAAAGGGTGATTCATAAACGCTAACAGTCGGCACTGGCCCTAAGTTGATCCAGCGTGAATGCAACATGTCGAATACCAGAAAATCAGGTACCAGATGTACAGAGGCAGTGGTATCTGACAACTCTGAAATCAGCCTAACGATGTGCTCCTCACCTTTCAGGGATATGGCGATATAAACCAGATAGAACTCACCTTCTTTGGCACGCCGCACCAGATCATCAAAATCACCAAGAATCGGGGCCACCAGATCTTTTGCTATTCTGCCATCATCACCTTTGCGGTTGTCGAAGTAACCCTTTAGATTCAGGCCGAATGAAGGTGTTTCTTTTATGACCCGACCGATACGCTCACCGGCAGCGCCAGCACCCACGATGGCTACAGAGCGAGTATTGTAGCCTTTTGATCTGTAGTGCGAGAGCAAACCACGTACTGCTAGGCGCCACAGCACAAGGGCAGTTGGGGCTGCAAAAAACCAGGCCGCGATGACTATACGTGAGTAATCTGTGGAGTGTTTTAGAAAATATGCTAGCGCAGACAATATCGATATTGTAATTCCCCATGTCACCAACACGGGCCAAATCTGCTGCGATAATGAACTTCCACGTTGAGAGAGATAAAGGCCAGACTCGCTGCCTATGAAGGCAAAACAGATGACGGCCAGCAGTGCAGCAAGCCTATATTCGTCTGATGCTGGAGTATCACGCATGGTAAGCGCTAGCAATAAAACGAGAGCGATAATACATGCGTCTGACAATTTAAAAATAAATGTCAATTTTGATCTATGTGGGAGGATCATTCCACTGGGTGAGTTGTGCATACAATGCTCCATGCGGCGGTGAACGATTATTTAAGTCAGCATCTCTCTGTTACAAGCTGACCTGCAAAAATCCCACACCCCACCATCCTCAATAATTCATCTAATAATTTTTATTATTTGTACGCTACATAACTGTTAAAGCTAAAGCGTATTCTTACAAATCCGTGACCACGATACCAATCACCTTACATATAGAAGTGATTCGACAGCTCACCACAAATCAGGCTTATTCAAAAGCTCTTTTAGAACGTTTTGACATCTGCTTCAATACTTTCACAAACTCTGGCAAGGTGTTCTTTGCCGCTTGGATAAACTACACGCCTGACATCTACAGACTCCAGCATCAATGCAAGTTTTACCAGCCTGCTCTCTTCAATAGCCAGTGGTCGATAAGCATCTGCAAGCATGCTATTTTGCAACAGAGACATCACCGATTCCGCCGCTGTAACTGGCTTAATCACCACCTCTGCGCCGTTGCTATCCAAACGCTCAAGCAGATATAGACGTTTTAACAAACCACTCTTACTTGAATGGCTAATTCCATCCTGCTCTCTTAAATCTACAATTCGTTTTTCAAAGCGACTATGAACACGCTTCAAGCTATCAATGTTTTTTACAAAGTGCTGCGCCACTTGCGGCCACATACGCACCTGCGGCCAGCCAGGATAAACCTTCCAACCATCTACTGATTTGTGTATGGCCATCATGTCATCTGTCATCATCGCCATGCCACGCGTGGCAA
>CAMTXZ010000206.1:0-1316 GCA_947085765.1 uncultured Chromatiaceae bacterium
GACACCATGCGCGCCTACTGGAAGGGCGACGGCGGCGTGATCGGCGACATGGCCTACCGCCTCACCGGCTCCAGCGATCTTTATGAACACGGCGGCCGCCGTCCCTACGCCAGCATCAACTTTATCACCTGCCACGACGGCTTCACCCTGCGCGATCTGGTCAGCTACAACAAAAAATACAACAGCGCCAATAACGAAGAGAATCGCGATGGCGAAAACAACAACTTAAGCTGGAACTGTGGCGAAGAGGGTCCCTCCAGCAACCAGCACATCAATAGCCTGCGCAACCGCCAGCAACGCAATCTGCTCGCCACCCTGCTGCTCTCACAAGGGGTGCCGATGATCTGCGCCGGGGATGAGATGGGCAAGAGCCAGCAGGGCAATAACAACGCCTATTGTCAGGACAACGAACTGGCCTGGATCAACTGGACGCTGGAAAAAGATAACCAGCAGCTGCTGGAGTTTGTCTGTCGCCTGATGAAGCTGCGCAAACAACACCCCATCTTTCGCCGACGCTATTTTTTTCAAGGGCGCGACATCATCGGTGCCGGCGTCAAAGATATCACCTGGCTCAGCCCCAAGGGCTGCGAGATGACCGAACAGGAGTGGCATCACTCATTTGCCCGTTGCCTCGGACTCTTTCTGGCAGGCGACGCCATTGACGAACACGACGACCATGGCGAAAAAATCAGTGATGATAATTTTATCCTGCTCTTCAATACCCATCATGAAGAGATTGACTTCACACTCCCGCCGCACCCACCACTCGCCCGCTGGGAGGTGCTGATCGATACCAGCCACGCCGAGGGTGACGGCTCACAAGGACGCCTGCATCACTCCAACGAAAAATTTCCACTGCAACGGCGTTCTGTTGTGCTACTAAAACAACTCATCAGCCCCCGCTTTCGGCGTTAACGCAGCCAATAAAAAAGCGGCTACTCGGGCCTCTTTTTTGTTTAAGGATTTAGCGAGTTGTTAACCCACCATGTTATCCAGTATCGCCTTTTTCACTGCCAACATCGTAGCATCAACCGTCATCAACGACGAACTGCTCTGTTTGATGGCAGTATCGGGATATTTCAAACCATGGCCAGTCAGCGTGCAGACGATCTTGCTAAGATCCAAACTCTGGAAGAGGATGGGGACAGCCCCGAATGGCACTTACTTAAGCCAACGCACCGCATGAAAAGCCACTAACCTATTGAATAAATAAGAAGGCTGGCGAGATGATAAGCTGATTGTTACCACACAATTCGCAATCATCTGGAGTCGCCAGCCATGCCTCATCCTAACCATAAATCACCGGGCCATCAACA
>CAMTXZ010000207.1:0-1704 GCA_947085765.1 uncultured Chromatiaceae bacterium
GGCGCAGATAGCGGCGCCCCGTGCTTGCCCGAGCTTGAGGGCCGAGGCGGCGTTGTTGCGCATAAAAACCTGCTCAACCGCCATCTCTGTCGGCGAAAATTCGGTGACAATCTCAGTAACACTCTCGAAGATCGACTTAAGCTTCTGCGGCAGACTCTTACCTTCAACACGGATGCAACCACTGGTGACGTAGGTGAGTTTGCCCCGCTCCACCTCAATTACACCAAAACCGGTAATGCGGGAGCCTGGGTCAATACCAAGGATACGCATAGCCATCACTGGTCGAGCTGCGCCATCACTTCTTCAGAAAAATCGGCATTGGTGTAGACGTTCTGCACATCATCCACATCTTCCAGCATATCAATCAGTGCCAATACCTTCTGCGCATCATCCAACTCAAGAGAGACAGAGATACTCGGGTTCATCGTGATATCGGCATGTTCCGGCACCAGCCCGGCCGCCACCATCGCCTCTTTAACATCGATAAAACTCTCAGGCGCGGTGATTACATCAATGGAACCATCATCACGGCTGGTGACATCCTCGGCACCCGCCTCCAGCGCCACCTCCATAATCCGCTCCTCATCGCTGCCCGGCGCATAGCTGAGCAGACCCTGCTTGGTAAAAAGATATGAGACCGAGCCATCGGTACCGAGATTGCCACCGCGTTTGGAGAAGGCGTGACGCACATCGCTGACGGTGCGATTGCGGTTATCGGTCATGCACTCAACCATCACTGCCACGCCGGCTGGACCATAACCTTCATAACAGATCTCTTCGTAGTTCTCGCCCTCGAGACCACCGGCGCCACGCTTGATGGCGCGCTCGATTGTATCCTTGGCCATATTGTTGTAGAGCGCCTTGTCGACCGCCGCACGCAGGCGCGGATTGCCGTCAGGATCACCTCCGCCCATGCGGGCCGCCACGGTCACTTCACGAATCAGACGGGTAAATATCTTGCCACGTTTGGCATCGGCGCGCCCCTTACGGTGGCGGGTATTGGCCCATTTACTGTGTCCTGCCATACATCCTCTCGTTCATCGTTCACAAGTGGGCGAAAGTTTACCATCATGGTGGACAAGGCGGAAATGACAGCACTCGAACGAAACCGTCACAAATGCAGGGGCGCCGACACCCTGTCGAGCGCAGCTTTAAGCACGATGAGGCAGCGCCTGCCACCTCATCGCGCCCAATACAAAGTTACTTCTTCTTTTTACCGGCCAAGGCTTTATCCAGATCTGCCTTAACTGTTTCAATATCAGTCGTCAGCGCAGCAACCTGTGCAACAGCCTGTGCTTCTGCATCCCTGGCGGTTTGCAGCTCGGTTCTCAGCGATGTCAGCTCGCTCTCTTTTGCAGCCAGCGCATTATTGGTTGTCACCAGCTCTTGCTGAAGTGAGGTGACCTGCGCCTTAAGCGTTTCACGCTCCTTAGCATCACAGCCAGACAACAGACCTAAAACCAGAACGCCAGCAATCACTGGGGCAATGATTCTTTTCATAGAGACTCCTTTGGAATATATATAGTATGGTCAACAATAGTGCCTATACCGCTTAAACAGCGACAGGCGCGCGCATCTTATGCGACGTATCAAGCGGAATGCCAGTAATATATTTTTACGCCACCCGCTTGCTTTTCCCGCTGAATCAAAGTGCAGATCAAGCGCGATTTTGGGTGTCACTTATAACACGCCCGACACCCAGGA
>CAMTXZ010000208.1:0-22530 GCA_947085765.1 uncultured Chromatiaceae bacterium
ACCATCAAGCACTCTTTGAACTGCCAGACGACGCAGCAGTGCCTGTTCTTGTGTCGGTAATTGTCTTGCATCATATTTCATGGATGCATTATCGCACTTCAACAACCTTTGGTATTGTTTATTACCGACTTATTAGTAAGTTTACAGGTTAAACCTGGAAGCGTGCTGAAATTAGCTGGTGTAATGCACCAAAAAGGCCATAACACTTGGGAAGGTGTTCCGCAAGAATAATGGCTAACATTTGCATTCAGCCGACCCATTTTCGCGGCGTTCGTTTGCGCTTGAATAGCGCAAGCCTCTCGCTGCTACAATGGTCGGCTGATGCTAGGCGTTATGTGCAATAAAAAGAGAAAAGCATGAAGAAAGTATTTATTTTACTCGTATGCCTCGTTATAGCTTCTTGTGCATCAATTAAAAATCATCGAAACATCGAACAAGAAACCAATGAAATATTATCCACCAGTATTGGAGGTACTATTTTCCGCCTAAATAAAACCAGTGACTTACCAAACGCTTTCGGTAATGCGGATCTTTATGGCGGTAAGATTGACAGAGGTTATGCCGAAGTAAAATTTAAAGGGGTAAATAGCAAAGGTGAGCTAATATTACTAGTTATTGATGAAAGTAAAAGTTCATCTGAAACAACTATGGATAGATACGCGCAATCAGTTAATATAAATCAAAATGTCAATATAGGTGATTCAAACTCGCCAGAAACCTCAACATTCTTATTTGACATAGCAAAGGAAAAAGAATTAATTATTGCAGGCGTTAAAATTACATTTATCTCTGCCAAATCATATAGTGTCACTTATAAGATAAATGACTTAAAAAGGTAAAGCACATAATCGGGTAGCCGGAGGTCTCTAACCCCCAGCAAGGTAGCCCGGATGAAGCACAGCGTAATCCGGGGTTCACTCTCCGTAACCCTCACCTTCATCCTTCATGAGATCACCGCCCCAATTCTCGTCGAGCATACCTGTCCGGACATAACGATGAAATGACGAGTGCGGCCAATCAACCGTTCGTTTGACATGGCCATGCTTCACCGGATTGAAGTGAATGTAATCGACATGCCGTTGCATATCTATTTCATCCCGTATCTGATGTTCCCAGTAGCGCCGTTGCCAGAGGTTGTATTCGCCCTTGCTGTTTCTGATCACATCCACCCCCTCTTTCACGAGTGCGCGGGTGAACTGGCTTTTTATGGCACGCCAACGACCTGGGTAATCACAATCATCGACCGGTAGCTCCATGATCATGTGCAGATGCTCCGGCAAGACAACAGCGGCAACAATGTCAAAGGGGCGCTGTTGTCGCACATCGTGAAACGCCTGGCGCAAATGGTTGATGTGCGTTACGAGATGGTGTGAGGAGCGGTCACGCAGATTGACGGTGAAGAAGTATGTTCCCCCTGGGGTTTGGCTGCGGCGATAGTGGACCATGGTCCGGAGTTTATCCCGGATTACGCTGCGCTTCATGCCCAAAGCACTTCGCGGGGTAGGCTCCGGGGCAGACCCTCCGGGCTAGCACGCTTGATGCAGAAGGCCTGCAATTGCGGGCCTTCTGTTTTTGCGCAAAACGGCGGACCATTGGAGATACATTACTGGGAGCCGCCATGATCTACACCCTACTCGCCGACATCACCATGCTGCTGCACTTCGGATTTATCCTCTTTGCGCTGTTCGGCGCACTGCTGTTATTGCGTTGGCCACGGCTGGTCTGGCTGCACCTGCCAGCGGCGCTTTGGGCCATGGGCATTGAATTTTATGGCGGCATCTGCCCGCTCACGCCCCTGGAAAACTGGCTGCACGCCATGGCAGGTGAACAGGGCTACAACGAAACCTTTATCGAACACTACCTGGGCGCCGTGATCTATCCCGGCGAACTCACTTTGACCATCAGGATTGTACTTGGCATGGTGGTGGTACTGGTCAACGCGGGGTTTTATGGCTGGATCATCCAACGGCGGCGTCAGCGCCACCGTGGCAAACAGCACATCGCCGGCTGATCCGGCGATGTGCAATCTTTCAACCGCCCGCCATCAGGGCAGCAGTGCAAACATGGCGTTATTGCCACGCCGGACATTGATCAACACCCCCGGTCCGCCGCGTTTCAGCGCCGCTGCCATCTCTTCCCGGCTTTTCACTGCCACACGGTTAATGGAGATCAGCGCATCGCCTTTACGCAGACCGGCGCTCCAGCTGGGCGTGCCGGGTGTCACACCAAAAACCAACATGCCCTGCACCTTGCCATAGAGCGGTGAATCCTCAGGAATAGCGCCAAACAACATGCCTTCAAAACGGGGGTTGAGCAGCCGCCCCTCAAACCACTGCGCCGCCGGGGCCTCGATCTTCACCGTGATGGTAGTGGGTTTGCCGCCGCGCACCACTCCCAGGCGGATCTCGGTACCTGCCCGCAACAGGCCGATGGCGTTTTTCAGGTCCGAGGTGTCTTTGAGCGGCCGATCACCAATGGCAACCACCACATCCCCCGCCTGCAACCCCGCCTGGGCCGCTGAGGCATCCGGCTCGACACTCGAAATCAACACCCCAACACGCCACTCCAGCCCAAAGGCCTTGGCCAGCTCCGGGGTCAACGTCTGGCCGGAGACACCCAGGCGACCACGGCGGATCTCGCCATATTCCACCAGCTGGACCATCAATTCACGCGCCATGTTGGTCGGAATTGCAAAACCGATACCGACATTGCCACCGCCCGGCGCCACGATGGCGGTATTGATCCCCACCAGCTCGCCGCGCAGGTTGACCAGCGCGCCCCCCGAATTACCGGGATTGATGGAGGCGTCGGTCTGGATGAAATCCTCGTACCCTTCAATCCCCAGACCGCTACGCCCCAGGGCGCTGACAATGCCTGAGGTAACGGTTTGGCCCAGACCAAACGGATTGCCGATGGCCACCACAAAATCACCCACCAGCAACTTGCTGGAGTCGGCGAGTGGCAAAGCCGTGAGTCCTTCCGCCGGGATCTGGATCACCGCCACATCCGCCTCAGGATCGGCCCCGACCAGGGTTGCATCAACGGTGCGGCCATCACGCAGGGTCACACGGATCTCCTGGGCCTTATCGATGACATGGTTATTGGTCAGGATGTAACCGCGCTCGGCATCCACAATCACCCCCGACCCCAGGCTCTGAACCTGGCGCTGCTGCGGCTGTTGCTGCTCCGGCACGCCAAAAAAGCGGCGGAAGGCGGGATCACTCAGCAATGGATTCTCCTCCACACTGACCCGCCCGACCGTGGCGATGTTGACTACCGCTGGTGTCACCCGCTCCAGCATTGGCGCCAGGCTCGGCAGCTGAGCCGACTGGCTATCCTGAACCGGCAGCGCCGCCGCCAGCGGCGCCATCCATAACCATGCACCCGCCAGCACTGCCGCCATCGACCAGATCGGTCTAGCCTGGAACTGTTTTATCACCATAAAATCTCCGTAAAAATATTCCGTCACCCACAACGCCCCATTTCCTAGCCACTGCCAGGGAAGAAAACGATGGCCGTAAGACCCAACATCATAGGAGATGTTCCTTACTTTCCATACCCACATTGAATAATCCTGTTTCTAAACCGCACCGGCCGCCCGCCGGCCCGGAACCCCCTAAGCCCTTGAATGCGCACAAAACAGCCGATAGGCACAACACAACATGTAGTGTTATCAGAACCTTATCCACAGGCTATCCAAAGAGTTATTCATTTATCATTAAAAACAGATTTCACATTCAACATACTGTTTTACAATGATATTATATTTAATTCCAGCCTGCATGTTGACAACAAGCGCCATCGGACATACATTTCACACCACACAACATCTTGTGGTCACGCCTTGTGTCATAAACGACCTGGACGGATTAAAACAATACCCACCACAGGGTCTACATTCAGAACAGATAACAACAACCAGGGGAGACGTCACCACATGAAAGGCGCCCATTTGAAAGCTGTTACCAATACCACCACCGAAATCACCTTCCAGGCCGCCTCCATGGATATCTGGGACAAAAAGTATCGTCTCAAGGCCAAAGACGGCTCCATCATCGACGGCACCATCGACGCCACCTATCAGCGTGTCGCCCGGGCGATTGCCGAGGTTGAAACGACCGCCGAGAAGCGTCAGGAGTGGTACGACAAGTTCCTCTGGGCACTGCGCCATGGTGCCATTCCCGCCGGCCGCATCATCTCCAATGCCGGCGCGCTGGCCCACAAACCCGCCACCTCCACCATCAACTGCACCGTCTCCGGCACCATCGGCGACTCGATGGATGACATCCTCGGCAAGGTCCACGAAGCGGGCCTGACCCTGAAAGCGGGCTGCGGTATCGGTTATGAGTTTTCGACCCTGCGCCCCAAGGGGGCTTATGTCTCCGGCGCTGGCGCCTACACCTCTGGTCCGCTGTCGTTTATGGATATCTACGACAAGATGTGTTTCACCGTCTCCTCCGCTGGCGGCCGTCGTGGCGCGCAGATGGCGACCTTTGATGTCAGCCACCCCGACGTACTCGATTTTGTTAAGGCCAAACGTGAAGATGGCCGTCTGCGCCAGTTCAACCTGTCGCTGCTGGTGACCCAGGAGTTTATGGAGGCCGTTAAGAGTGATGGCCCGTGGCCGCTCTCCTTCCCGCTCACCGCCAAAGAGGTGGAGACCGACAAGATCGAGCTGGAGAACAACCCTGAAATCGTCTGGCGCGAGTGGCCGGAAAAGACCCGTTACGTCGTCAACGACGAGGGGCTAGTCGCCTGCAAGATCTACAAGATCATCCGCGCCCAGCGCCTCTGGGACGTGATCATGTCCTCCACCTACGACTTTGCCGAACCCGGCTTCATCCTCATCGACAAGGTCAATGAGATGAACAACAACTGGTTCTGCGAAACCATCCGCGCCACCAACCCCTGCGGCGAACAGCCGCTGCCACCCTACGGCTCCTGCCTGCTGGGTTCAGTTAACCTGACCAAGTTTGTCCGTGACCCGTTCACCGACAAGGCCCGTTTTGATTGGGATGAGTACCGTGAAGTGGTCGCCATCTTTACCCGCATGCTCGACAACGTGGTCGAGATCAACGGCTTGCCACTGCCACAGCAGCGCGACGAGATCACCAGCAAGCGCCGCCACGGCATGGGCTACCTCGGCCTTGGCTCCACCGCCACCATGTTACGTATGGAGTACGGCGACCGCGAATCGACCCAGTTCACCGAAAAGGTCACGCGGGAGATGGCGGTAGAGGGGTGGCGCACCGCGCTCGACCTCGCCAAAGAGAAGGGACCCGCCCCGATCATGGAGCAGGAGTTTGAAGTGACTGGCGAGATGTTACGCAAGCGCCCGGAGATGAAAAAGGATGGCTTCACCATCGGCCAGAAGGTCAAGGGCAAGCTGCTACACGCCAAGTACAGCCGCTACATGCAGCGCATTGCCGAGGTCGAGCCTGACTTGGTCAAACAGCTCGAAGCGGTAGGTGCCCGTTTCACCCACCACAGCTCCATCGCCCCCACCGGCACCATCTCGCTGTCACTGGCCAACAACGCCAGCAACGGCATCGAGCCGAGCTTTGCTCACCAGTATTCACGCAACGTCATCCGTGAAGGCAAAAAATCGAAAGAGAAGGTCGACGTCTTCTCCTATGAGCTGCTGGCCTACCGCGAGCTGATCAACAAAAATGCCTCGCCTTATACCCAGGAGCAGGCCAACCAGCTACCGGACTACTTTGTCACCGCCGACCACATCAAACCCAAGGCCCATGTGGATATCCAGGCGGCGGCACAAAAGTGGATCGACTCTTCAATCTCCAAGACCGCCAACGTGCCCACCGAGTTTGCCTACGACGACTTCAAGGACATCTACCTCTACGCCTACGAACAGGGCCTGAAGGGGTGCACCACCTTCCGCTTCAACCCCGAGGCGTTCCAGGGGGTGCTGGTAAAAGAGGAAGATCTGGCCAATACCACCTACCGCTTCACCCTTGAAGATGGCGCGGTGGTTGAGTTCAAAGGTAACGAAGAGGTTGAGTACGATGGCGAGACCCACACCGCCGCCAACCTCTATGACGCCCTTAAAGAAGGGTACTACGGCAAGTTTTAACGCCGGGTCAACAGGAATCAGGAGCAAAATAATGGCTAACAAGATTACCAAAAAGATCAGCAGCTACAGCGTTGTTAAAAAAGATGACGTGGCGCCACCGCGCGAGGAGGCGATAGAGATACCCGCCGTCTCCAATGTGGTGCAGATGCACGAAAAGGTCGAGCGCCCCGAGATGCTGGTCGGGTCAACCTACAAGATCAAGACGCCGCTCTCCGAACATTCGCTCTATGTCACCATCAACGACATCATCCTCAATGCCGGCACCGAACATGAGCTGCGCCGCCCGTTCGAGATCTTCATCAACTCAAAAAACATGGACCATTTCCAGTGGATCGTGGCGCTGACCCGCATCATCTCCGCCGTCTTCCGCAAGGGTGGCGACGTCACATTCCTGGTCGACGAGATGCGCTCGGTCTTCGATCCGCGTGGCGGCTACTTCAAACGCGGCGGTCAATTTATGCCATCACTGGTGGCCGAGATCGGCGACGCCATCGAATCACACCTACGCATGATCGGCCTGATCAAAGATGATGGGCTAGATGAACATCAGCAAAAGCTGATCAACGAAAAACGGCAGCAGTTCGAAAGCCTCGCCAAACGGGCCACAGCGAGCGAAAGCAGCGACTTTCCGGACGGCTCGCAGCTCTGCACCAAATGTAATACCAAGGCGATGATCAAGATGGACGGCTGTATGACCTGCCTGAATTGCGGCGATTCAAAATGCGGCTAGAAAGTGGTTTAAAGAACCTTGTGGGAGATATTTGTGGCAATCAATCATGAACCAATCGTTGGCGCCTGGTACATCAACCTAAGCCGCCAATTCCTCAGTGTATGGGGCATGGTCTATAAAAATGGAGCGCTGCAAAAAATTGTACTGCGGTATCTCAACGGCCTGCGCCTGATCATTGGACTGGAAGATTGGTACGCCTTGGACCTGCTGCGCTACCCAGAAAAACACCAAAAACGTAGCGACGTAACCCTGGCCTGATTTACCACAAATCAGTCGGTCCGCGCAAAGGGGCGTGGACCAGGCCGACACCGTCAAACAGTGTCGGCTTTTTTTATGCCCGTCTCAACGCCGCCACAACCTCAACCAGCGCCAGACATTAAACAGGCTCGCCAGCGACGCCGCCAGATAGGTCAACGCACAAGCGCGCAGAATCTGCCGCGCTGCCCGCTCATCCTCCTCATCGATATAACGCCCCGCTTTGAGCAATGGCAAGGCCCGGCCAAAACTGGCGTCCAGCTCCACCGGCAACGTCACCAGATGCACCACCGCCATGGCGCCGATGCTGATCAACCCCACCAAAAAAGTCACACCACCGGCCGCCGGCGAACGTGTCACCAAAGCTACCAGCGGCAATACCATCATGATGCCAACCCCCATCTTCTCGGCCTTTTGCGCCAACAGCACCAGCCGGCTGCGCCACTGCAACGGCCCATAACCGAAGTGGTCCTGAAGCGCATGGCCAACCTCATGGGCAGCCACCGCCACGGCGGTAAGCGACTTGCCATCAAGTTTGTCCGGCGTCAGACGCACTACTTTGGCAAGTGGGTCGTAATGATCCCCCTGTGGCGCAGCCTCCACCCTGACCTGATGCAGATCAAATTTATCGAGCAGATGGCGGGCAAACTCACCGCCGGTCCCGGGGTAGTCAGGCCGCGGCTGACTGTGGCGGCGCAAGATGGACTGCGCCCACCACTGTGGGCCGAAGAGCAGGAGTATTAGAAAAATGAGGAGCAGAATCAAAGGCATTGATGCAACTCACAGTGCGATTGCAGCAACCGGCGGATCAGCGCAGGTATATGGGTGTCTTCTTTGCCGCGCCCGTCGCCCGCAAAGAGGTTTTGATCTGTCGCACATCGAAAAGAGTGATGCTTTCCGGGATAAACGTCACCCCGCGGAACTCACCGTTCACCATCTTGGCCAGAATGAAGTAGGTCTGACCCGGCTCGAGATTGAAGTTGCGGGTCTGCTCCATCTCAGTCACCTCCCAGCGGCCACGCACCTGGGTCTGGTTTTTCATCGTCACACTGATATCACGCGCCTTCAGGTGCACCAGGGTGTATTCACCGGTGCCAAGACGCATCAGCCGCTCACCATTCACTGCGACAGTGAGCGGATTGTCAGCAAACCCCAGCGGATGCTCGGTCGTGGGGCGGATGAAGTAGACATTGGCATACGATTCGGCAGCATCGCTCTGAATCAGGCTGTGTCCCCGATCAATACGTGTTGTTGCGCAGGCCGATAGCAGTGCCGCCATCCCCAGCACCAACAGCCCCACCGTCACCTTTACCCCACCGACCATCGCTCTTCTCCACTTATATATAGCGCTGCCACAGTCTACGCCAAACCAGCGCGCCGCAGCCACCTGGCGCTAGAAGGTATCTTTGACGCCTACATAGAGCTTGCGCTCGGCCAAACCAAAGGCATATGCATAGTCGGCTCGCAGCTGCAGATTAACAAACGCCTTGAACTTATAACGCAACCCCACACCCATACTCGCCTCCATATCTGCCAGATCGAGAAGCCGATTGTCCTGATAGGCGTTGCCAATATCCATGAATAGCACGCCACGGGCGGCGGGATGACCAAACAGTGGCCGCAGATACTCAATATTGGCGGAAAAATAGGAGCGCCCCTCGATGCTGCTCTTGTCATAACCACGCAACTCCCGGCTGCCGCCCAGCCCGTAGGAGGTCTTATCAATGGGTACATCCCCGCCCGTCACGCCAAGCCGCAACTGTAGATCCAGATTGGTATGGGGAGTACCGCCCACGGGCATATATTGACGGTAATAGAGCTGATTGCGACTGAACGTGGCATCGGAACCGAGCTGCGTTGCACCATGTTCTGAGCTGATACCAAACTCCACGCCGTCGCGACTGTAAAGCAGATCGTGAACCTTGGTATAACCCAGTGACACCTCAAATCCCACCGCCTTTTCAGGTCCGGCGGTAGGCGGCAGGCTACCCTGTGGGGAGAAGGTCAAATGGCGCCAAAAGAGAGAGGCCCCTATGCCCCAGCCTGACGAAGGTCCATCCCGTCCAAGCCAATGCGTAAGGTTGATTCCGGCAGCATCCAGCATCCGCTGGTACTCATAAAGCGTGTTGCCCAGCAGGTCAACATCACTATCCGGCGTTGCCTCACGGCTCACTCGCATACCCAACCCGTAATCGCTGCCCGCCACCCGTGGATACTCATATATTAGTGAATAGGTGCTCACCGTGCCGCTGCCCTGACAACAACCGCGCTCCGCCTTGTAGACCATTCTGAATTTTTGGTTCAACCCCCAGAGGTTGTCCATTGTCAGCTGTCCGCCGTAACTGACGTCACCATCGGCAGAGCGATCCAGTTTCGGCATGGGGATGATGTAATACTTTTCACTAACGGTTATCTCAAGTGCGGTCCCTTGCGCCTCCGGCACCCGCACCACATCAACGGATTTAAACAACCCCAAATCCATAATGGCCTGACGCGACCGCTCGATCCGATCCGAATCAACCGGGTCGCCCGCCTTAATCACCATCTCCTGTAGCATGATCTGCGGTTGAGTATGTTTATTACCAACAAAACGGATCTCGGTAATCACCCCCTGCTCTTCAGCCGTTGCGGGCGCCATCACCAGCCATAGCAGCATAAGGAACCCCACCAGCACACTCACAACAGGTATTTTATCCAAGTAATACAGCATCATAAAAACGCCCTTCAGGAACAATAGGCTGGCCGCAGTAACAAAACAAGCGATCTACACTCCCATAAACATTAGCGACTCATCAAGCCATTAGCTGCACCAGCCAACAGACCCGCATGGCTCCATAAACCCGCATGCAGGTATAACCATCTTCTTATTAAGACGTCAACAATAGATGGGAGTCACGCAACGACTGGTCAAATCTTAAGGGAGGCTAGTATAATGGCGCGTTAACGAAATCCGGTGCTTTATTAAAGCGGCAAAATTAAAAGCCCGCTAAGAACGACCCCAAACAGTACCGAATAACATCCGATTTTAACAATCAGCCTTCCCGGCATCCGCCAGAAGGGAGGCAATTTGAACTTTAAGGAGGACCAATGTCCAGAAAATATCCAGTTGTCGCCGTAACCGGCTCTTCCGGCGCCGGCACTTCCACCGTCAAGAATGCCATGGAGCATATTTTTCGCCGTGAAGGCATCAAGGCCGCAGTAGTTGAGGGCGACAGCTTCCACCGCTACGACCGCGGCTCCATGAAAGAGGCCGTTGCCAAGGCCCAGGCAGCGGGCACCCCGCTCAGCCACTTCGGTCCAGAAGGCAATGTCTTCGACAAGCTGGAAGAGCTGTTCCGCAGTTATGGCGAGACCGGCACTGGCAAGATTCGTAAATACCTGCACAACGAAGAAGAGGCAGTCCCTTATAAACAGCAGCCAGGCACTTTCACCCCGTGGGAGGATGTCCAGCCCGGCTCTGACATTCTATTCTACGAAGGACTGCACGGCGGTGTTGTGACTGACGAAGTGGACGTAGCCCAGTGGGTTGACCTGCTGATCGGCGTCGTCCCCTCCGTCAATCTGGAGTGGATCCAGAAGATCCACCGTGACAACAAGGAGCGCGGTTACACGGCTGAAGCGGTTGTCGAGACCATCCTGCGCCGCATGCCCGACTACGTGAAACATCTAGCTCCCCAGTTCTCACGTACCGACATTAACTTCCAGCGCGTACCTATTGTCGACACCTCAAACCCGTTTATCGCCCGTGATATCCCAACGCCGGACGAGAGCTTCATTGTCATCCGTTTCACCCATCCAAAGAAACATGACATCAGCACCTACCTGCAGATGCTGCACGGCTCCTGGATGTCCCGCCCCAACACCATGGTTCTACCCGCCGCCAAGATGGGGATGGCCATGGAGATCATCCTCACGCCTATCATTCATGAAATGATGGAGAAAAAGCGCACGGCCTAAAGGCCAAAGTGAGAGGGGGCGGGCAGCCCCCTTTTACTTTAATATGGCGGTCAACCCACGTAACATAGAGTTTATAGTGGCCAATAAGCGGCCGTTAACCTTCCCAACCACCTATGTCATAAGTCAACTCGCAGGGTTTTATTGCATTTGAATTGAGGTTTTCCGTGTCCGTCCCAACCACCAAACAGCTTGCCACACTCGTCCTGAGCTTCACGCTTTGGCTTACAGCAACCGTACAGGCCGAGACAGTCGGATCCACCCATACGCTTTCCGAGCTAACGTCGGCCACCCTGGAACTCAGGCAGAGTCTGCTCGCCGCTGAAGAAGATTTTTTTCATCTCAATCCAAATACCCTCACTATATATATCAACGCCGACAACCTCAGCGATGGGCTGCTCAATGAGATCACCATCACTCTGGACAGCAAGTCCGTGGTAGAACAGCGCTTTATAGCTGACGAAATTCGAGCCTTGAGTAACGGCGCAATGAAAAAAATCTATGCCGCCCCACTTGAGCCAGGCTCATATGAGATTAAAACCGTTGTTAAGACCTCGACTACTAACGATGAGCAAAATACCACCACTTTAATCCTGGTGAAGGGCATCGGCCATGAAACACTCAAGATAACTGTTGCCAATCCGCTGCAAAAACGCCGCCCCGAACTCTTTTTTGAGCAACAGCGCGGAGCCACCCCATGAAAACAGTGACCTCCCCGCTGCTCGGTGCCGCACTCACTCTACTTTTGTCGCTGCTACCCGCCAGTGCGGCTGAAGTCGAATACAAAAACACCGAAACAACCAGTCTCGGTCACGCCCTCTATATTGCTGCGGAAGGCGACACACTCAAGGCAATAGCCTCTCTATTGCTGGCAGATACAAAAAACGAGTTAGGGAAAGAGAGCGACATTAGCCAACTATATATAGCTAAAGCCCTCAATGACCAAGGACTGGCAGATGAGGCAGGGCGCTACTATCTTCAGGTTGCCAACAACCCGGACGCCAAACAGAGCCTGCGCGATGAGGCCCGGCTAAACTACGCCACAATCAAACACGATCAGGGCGATCATCAGGCGGCCCTGACAGCACTTCAGAACATCAAAAAAGGGCTTAGCGACAGACAAAAGAACGATGCGGCTATGATTACCGCGCACGCGCTGCTGGCCGCCGGCAAAATCAAGGAGGCTATTGACGCCGTTCCCCGCAGCCTCAAAAACAGCAGTCGATGGGCGTTATATCAACACTACAATCTCGGCAGCCTGCTGCTCGGAGAGCACAATAATAAGTACGGCGCCGCCCTGCTCCATAGCCTCAGCGAAATCGATATCCGTGAACAGCCAAAGCTGGCCCCCCTGAAAGACCAGGCTAATCTGGCGCTTGGCTATTCATTGCTCAAGATCAGCAAAGCCAGTAAAGCGCGCAATTACCTACAGCAGGTTCGCATCAACAACATGATGTCCAACATGGCACTGCTGGGAATGGGCTGGAGCTATGCCATCGAACAGAATTATGAAAAAGCGCTGGTCTACTGGCTTGAACTGTACAATCGCCCACTCAGCAGCACCTACAAATATGAAGCATCTCTCGCCATCCCGTATGCCTTTGGCCAGGCCCGTGCCGCCAACCAATCCATCAGTTACTACAAAGAGGCGATGAACCGGCTCGAGACAGACGCCGCCGCCATGAACGCTGCCAAGGCAGCCCTCAGCAGCCCTGGTTTCAGCGCCCTGTTCAGTAACCGCACCAATGACGAGTTCAACTGGATCAACAGCTGGCAACCCGACCCACACTCCCCGGAGACTCTTTTTTTACCACTGTTCATGGACAGCCCCGACTTTCAACGCGCCTTAATGACCTACCGCGCCTTACTCAAACTGAACAATTATGTTGCAGGTCTGGACGACGAAATCAGCCGTCATGAAGCAGTGACTGGTGCAGCCACACCCGCACTGCGTCAGCAACACCAACAACTAACCGGCAATATCAACCAAGCCATAGAGATACAACAGACAAGCCTGCAGCAACTGGCGGGCAACATTCTCGACCGCTATCAAAAGCAGTTGGGAGAGTATCTGCAGCAGGCCCGCTTTGGCATGGCCCAGGTCATCGAACAAGCCACGCAGAACCAAAGGGGCAAATAGTGAACCACCGTCACCTCCATCTGCCGCTCCTGATTGTGCTGCTTGCCGGCTGCGGCACAACAAAACAGGGGCCTACACTGGAAAGCCTGTCGCAGCGCACTGTTCAGATCGAACACAGTGTAACTATTGATGCTGACACCAGTAGCGTCATTAACGCCTATGAGAGTGTCGCCACCGACGAAGATTCAAGCCTCAACATCAAGGCCATGCACCGCCTTGCCGATGCCGAAATGAAACAGATTGATGAGTTGATGGAACAGGGGCAAAAAATCGATCAGGCGCGGTTTGACAAACCCATTAAATGGTATCTGGAGGTGCTCAAACGCGACCCCCAATACCCACAGCGGGAAGCGCTGCTTTATCAACTCGCCCACGCCTACGAACAGAGTGGTGACAGCGCCAAATCGATCAAGGCGCTGCAGATACTGAGCCGCGACTACCCCAGATCATCACGCGCGGTCGAAGCCCACTTTCGTCGTGCTGAGGTACTCTTTCAAGAACAGCGCTTTCGTGAGGCAGAGCTCAGCTACGCCGCCGTGATCACCGCAGGCCGTAGCCAGAGATTTACCACGTTTGGAACCCCCTTAACCGCACTAAGTTACGCCGGAGAGACCCCATCAGGCGGTAGCTCACCCTTTTACGAACAATCACTGTTCAAATACGCCTGGGCCATCTATAAACAGGACCGTTGCATCGACTCTCTTGACGCTTTTTTTGTCTTGCTCGATCTCAAACTCAACCGCAACCTCACACCCACAGAGTTGCAAGAGCTTGCCTTCCTATCGCGCGCCGACCGCGAACTGGTGGATGACTCCTTCCGTGCGATCAACCTCTGTATCGCCACGGAGGGGGGAGCCAAAGCCCTCAACATCTACCTTGCCAACAAACCACCGCGGGTTTACGAGTTTCTGGCTTACCAGAAACTGGCCGAACATTACCTGAAACAGCAGCTCGATCTTGAAGCCGCCGAGACCTACAGCGCCTTCTGGCAACGCGCCTCCTGGCATCCCTACGCCCTTCTGTTTCAAAACCAGGCCATTGAAATTTATACCCGCCTGGGACTCAAAGAGAAGATCATCCCTGCCAAAAGAGATTTTGTGCAGCACTACAACGACCTCGAAGAGCGCTGGCAGAATAACGAGCACAGTAACTACTTTGAGTACCTGATCCGCAGCGACAAGGAACTCAAAGCGACACTGCAGCGCCAGCTCGAACTGCATCTGAGCGATCTCGCCAGCTATTACCACGCTACTGCCCAAAGCAGTAAAACCAGTTTCGATTACAAAAATACCGTGCTTTGGTATCGCGCCTACCTGCGCCACTTTCCAGACTCTCCAAAGCGGGCTGAGATGAACCTGCATCTGGCCGATGCGCTGCTTGAAAGTGGCGACTATCAAAGTGCCGCCAAAGAGTACGAACATGTTGCCTACGACCTGGGCAACCATAATCGGGCTGCAGATGCTGGCTATGCTGCACTGAGCACCCGTGAAAAACAGCACAAGGCTCAAAAAGGAGATCTGCACTGGGACAACGCCACCACTCAGAGCGCACTGAGCTTCGCCCGTTTTTTCCCGCGCGATCCACGTGTCCCCGAGGTGTTGGCACGCGCTGCCGACGAGCTCTACCAGGCCAAACAGTACTCTCAGGCGATCAAAGCCGCCGAGAGCGTTATGAGTCGTTACTCAAGCGCCAGCCAGGAGACCAAACGTACCGCACTTACGGTGCTGGCCAACACCCAGTTCGAACAGCAAAAATACGAAGTAGCGGAGCTTTTCTATCTCGAACTGCAAGCCCTGCTTAACCGCAACGATCCATTCCAGAAAGATATCGATGAACGCATCGCCGCCTGCATCTACAAACAAGCCGAACACTTCCGCTCCCAAGGGGTAGTACGCAGCGCCATCGAACAGTTCCGGCGCCTGATCGCCTCGGCACCCAACGCTTCGGTGCGGCCACTGGCTGAATATGACATCGCCATGTTATACATCCAGATCAACGAGTGGAATCTGGCGATGCAGACCCTTGAAACCTTCAAAAAAGGGTTCCCGAACCACCCGTTAGTTAAAGATGCCAATGAAAAGATCGCTGTCGGCTACCTAAAACTAAACAGACCTATTGAAGCGGCTGTGGCACTGGAGGGAATCAGCAAAGATCTAAGTCCAGAAGCTCAGCGTGAGGCGCTGTGGCAGGTTGCCGAACTCTACGAAGAGGGCGGAGAGCTGAGCAAGGCTGCCAACAGCTTCCAGCGCTACGCCGAAACCTTTCATACGCCGCTCGAACCCGCCGTTGAAGCACTCTACAAAAGCGCGCTGCTTTATCGCAAACAGGGGCAGGAGAACAACTACTTCATCCATATGGAAAAGATCTACCAGGCCGACAAAGAGGGCGGCGCAGCGCGCACCAACCGCACGCGTTACCTGGCAGCCAAAGGGACCTTTGAGCTGGCTGAACCACACTTCCAGCGGTATGCCGAGGTCAAGCTGGTGGAGCCGATACGCAAAAACATGGAGCTCAAAAACGGACTCATGAAACGTGCGCTGACCGCCTACAACAAGACCGCCGAAATCGGTGTGGCCGAATTCACCGTCGCCGCCACTTACCGAATCGCCGACATGTATGCAGACTTCAGCCGCAAACTGATGGACTCCGACCGCCCAACCGACCTCAGCGATGAAGAGCTAGAACAGTATGAACTGATGCTCGAAGAGCAGGCCTTCCCCTTCGAAGAGAAAGCCATCGGCCTGCATGAGACCAACATCAAACGCCTGCATGAAGGGCTGTACAACGAATGGATTGCCAGGAGCATCACCGCCCTGGCAAAACTGATGCCCGCACGCTACTCAAGAGTGGAACGCCATGACGTCGCCGCGCCTACCCCGCAATAAACCTGCTATCGCCAGCCTGGCTTTTGCGCTCCTGCTCAGCGGCTGCGGCGCCACTACCCCGCCACGCCCAACGGAGGCACAACCGGCCGCCACTCCAGTGGCCACCAGCCCCAGCGTAGCGCTTGATTCAAACATGCTCTCCGACTACATGATGGCCACCAATAGCTACAAGGGTGGTAATTTGCAAGTGTCAGAGACGATGTTTTTAAAGATGGCAAAGGCCAATCCGGAGCTGCCCGGCCCACACGCCAACCTCGGCATGATCTATAACGCCAAGGGCGAGTTCGACAAGGCCGAAGCAGAGTTCAACCAGGCACTCACGCTCAAGCCTGATCTGCCTGAGGTTTATAACCAGCTTGGCATCCTGCATCGTAACAAGGGGCAGTTTGAGCAAGCCCGGCAAAACTACCAGGCAGGACTCAAACTGGCTCCGGACAACCCGAATCTTTTAATCAACCTCGGCATCCTTTACGATCTTTATCTCAATCAGCCCCAAGAGGCGCTGACGCTGTGGCAACACTATAAAACCATAGTGAGCGAGGATAAGCAGGTGGACATATGGATCGCCGACATCAACCAGCGAGCGGCAAGCCAATGATACAAATAAGACTTCTGTTCTTAGCGCTGGCGCTCATCACAACCAGCGCCAATGCCGAGGTAGAGTTGCAGTCGCAAGGCATGACCGTCTTTGGCCAGAGCGAACTGCCCAAAGTGTTGTACATCGTGCCGTGGAAGCAGAAAGAGCTGCCCAACATTGAGTTGCCACAGACCGTAAGCCTGGCCAATGATCCGCTCACACCACTGCAACCCGCCATTTTTGAGCGGCAGGTCCACTATTATGAGTTGATGATGCAACACGTTCATAAACAACAATAAAATAAAAATTACAGTATCATAAGCGCCAGGTCGATATGGGCAGCAGACGACCAATCTAATTCACACGTAAGTGGTTCGAGGAGACAACAATGAGCGGCTTTACCACACTGGTACGTTTCTTTGATGACGGCGGTGTATTTATGTACATCATCTTGCTGATTCTGGCGCTTGGCATAGCCATTGCCGTGGAGCGTTACATCTATCTCACCGCCGCCAGGAGCGGTAGCCGTAAAACCTGGGACACCCTGGTACCACTGCTACAAACGGGCAACTTTACCCAGGCCAGCCAGATGGCCTCAACCTCAAAGTCGGTCATTGCCAACATGCTCTCTTACGGCTTGGCGCACATCAGTAGCCGTGACACCCACCGCGAAGAGATAGAAACTGCGATGGAAGAGGGTTTGATGGAGGTTATGCCACGCCTGGAGCGGCGCACTCACTACCTCGCCACGCTCGCCAATATCGCCACCCTGTTGGGCCTGCTAGGTACCATCATGGGTCTGATCCAAGCCTTTACTGCGGTAGCCAATGCTGACCCATCGTTGAAGGCCGACCTGCTCTCATCAAGCATCTCCGTCGCCATGAACACTACTGCCTTTGGCCTAATGGCAGCGATTCCATTACTGCTGATGCACTCGTTGTTGACCACCAAGACCACCGAAGTTGTCGACAGTCTGGAGATGGCCGCCGTCAAGTTTCTCAACCTCATCACCAAAGGTAACCACACAGGTTAACCGCCATGAGGAAGCGCTTCCACCGCCATCAAAAACCGCCCGCTGAGCTGGACATCACCACCTTCATGAATCTGATGGTGATCCTGGTGCCCTTTCTGCTGATCACGGCCGTCTTCAATCAGGTCAACATCCTGGAGATGAATCTTCCTCCCGCCAAGAATGAGGCCGCGCCTCCACCAGAGAGCCAGCCGCCGCTGCAGCTGGAGTTAATCCTGCTGAAAGACCAACTGGTGGTGAATGAGAAACCGGGCAGCCGGCTCAAATCGTTTCCGCTGATCAATGGCAAGTACGACCTCAAGGGTGTCTCGGAACTGCTAAAAAAAGTGAAACAAGCCTTTCCTGCGGAGACCAGCGTCACCCTGCTGCTGGAACCAGAGGTCCCCTATGACAACCTGATACAGGTGATGGACACCGTGCGCATGTTTGAAGTCAAAGAGAATGAAAAGGTCATCCAGACCGAACTCTTTCCTGACATAGCCCTGGGTGATGCACCCAGCAACGATGTGAGGCAGCGCTAACCATGAAGATGTCACGGCGCGCGCAGCGCATGGAACGCCACCACATCCGCTCTAAGCGGATGCCGGGCATCAACTTGACGTCACTGATGGATATTTTCACCATCCTGGTCTTTTTCTTATTGGTCAACTCATCAGATGTTGATGTCCAGCCTAATACCAAGAGTATTCAGCTGCCAGAATCGAGCGCCGAACAGGTACCAAAACTGACACTCACCATCATGGTCAATGAGACCGACCTGCTGGTGCAAGGACGATCAGTCGCCTCGGTTGCTGACATCATCAACAATCCAGACAACCTGATAGAACCTTTAAAACAAGAGCTTGAACATCAGGCCAGCCGCAACCCCCTGGCCACTGGTGATGAAAGTGGTCGTGAGATCACCATCCTCGGCGACAAAGAGATCCCCTACCGGCTACTAAAAAAGATCATGATCACCTGCAACAGTGCCAACTACAACAACATCTCCCTGGCAGTGACCAAAAAGGGCAATTGAAGTGAGCACTATTAACACCGCCAATACAACCTTGCCCTGGAGCGCCGCGTCTGCTGACGAAGGTCGTTTTCACCGCATCGTCATCATCACACTGCTACTGGCGCTACTGTTTGGCGTCATCATGATTGTTGTTGACGCCCCCAAGATCGAACGCGCCACCGCGGAAAAAGTACCGCCACGACTGGCCAAGATGTTGCTGGAAAAAACCAAAGTCGAACCACCCAAAATCGAACCCGTCAAACCGGAGCCTGAGCCTGAAAAACCCAAGGTCGAAGAGGAGAAAAAACCCGAACCGGTGCCGGAAAAACCCAAACCAATAGAGCCAAAACCAGAACCCAAACCAGAGCCAAAACAGCCGCTCGAGGTAGAAAACATAGTAGCGCCAAAACCTGCGGTTGATATTGCAGCGGCGCGCAAAAAAGCCGCCAGCTCAGGCGTACTGGCGATGAAAGATATGCTCGCCGACCTGCGTGAAGCGGAACCTGCCGAGGCCATCCAGCAGCAATCAACCCAACAACTTCAAAGCGGTGGCAGCGAGGCCAGCGCGCCCAGCCGTTCAATCCTGACCTCCAAGGCCAGCAAGGGCAGCGGCGGCATCGACACCTCAAAATTCAGCCGTGATACCGGTGGCAAAACCGCCTTGGCCGGGCACGACACCGCCACAGTGGTCAGCCGTCTCGACACCCTGCCCGCCGCCCAGGCACAGAAGCGTGAGGAGCAGGCGGCAAAACAGACCAGCGGTCGTTCAGAGGCTGAAATTCAGCGCACCATGGAGGCCAACAAAGGGGCGCTTTACAGCATCTATCAGAGGGCACTACGGCAGAACCCCGCCATGCAGGGCAAGGTAGTCTTTAAAATCGTCATCGCCGCCTCCGGCGAAGTGACAGAGTGCGACGTGCTCTCCTCAGAGCTGGGCGACCCGGACCTGGAGCGCAAGCTGGCACTGCGCATCAAACGCATCGACTTCGGCGCCAAAAATGTCGAAACCACCAGCATCACATATCCCATCGATTTCCTGCCCAACCTTTGATAATAGGCATGCAGCCCTGCTTCATGAACTGTTAGCCGCAGCAGAGATAACCGGGCGGCAGCACTGTCTGCATACCGCTGTGATAGAGCATCGCCAAAATCGCCAGGCCGGCCTCGCTGAAGAGCCGCGCCGAGTTCACATTACGGGTCATTAACAGGTGCAAACCTGCCCCATATTGTAACCAAGAATCGTAGCCCGTTAATCAAGGGCATCAAAATGGCACACCGATAAGTTGGTACGCCCCTGCGCCCCAAAAAGAGACGGTGCCTCCTGTTAACAGGAGGCACCGTCAGGCGCTGGAAAAACCAGTCTGGTTGGTTGCAGAGGGCTATTTCCAATCCCAGATGGGGTTGGGCGGATAATCATACTGGTACATGCCACTTTTTGCCGGCTTGCTCTCAGCCCCCTTCTCCTTGGCCACTGCGGCGGCAACGGGGGTGGTGACCGTAGTAGCAGGCACACCCTGAACCGCTGCGAGATAGTCCAGAATCTCATTGCGGGTATCGGGCGGCAGATAGTGCAGCCCCTGCTTTTCCTGCATCCAGGTGATGGTCGTATCCCAGCGTTCGCGTGTCATTCGATTTTGCAGAATGATGGCGGTGCTATGGCACTGGGTGCAAATTCCGAATACGGTCTCCCGCCCCGTGTGGGGGAGGAGACCTCCAAACGTCTCTTCGGCCGAAGCCTGGGTGCCGGACAACAGCATCAAGCCAGTTCCCAGCAGCGCAAACAGTGGCGGCGAGATCCTCGATCTATTCATATGCTTCACCTCATTTGCCCGCTGTGCCTAGGCCACGTAAACCGCAATGCGGTGCATGGCGTTGTTGAGATAACCCCGGGGATTCCAGCCGGGCACGACCATGGGTTGCATGCGCCCTTTGTCGTCGGTTGCACGTGCCCACACCTCATAATATCCAGCGATGGGGAGCTGCAGATCCGCTTCCCAGCGCTGCCAGGCAAAGGGGTTGGCGGGGCGGTGAAGCTTGGCCTTGACCCAGGTGACGCCAAAGTCAAAGCTGAGGTCCATCTGCTTGACGGAGTTATCCCCGGCCCAGGCAGCGCCGCGCAGATGCAGTTTGCTGCCAAGGGCCACCTTGGCGCCTGTGGCAGGTGATGTGATCACCGACTTCACCGGCAGGGATTCAATGATCTTCATGTCGGACTCGGGCACGGTCGTCCCCGGTTCGACTGGATATTTAGGTACGCGGTATGAGTGGCCGGTCATCTTCGGACCGTCATGTTCCTTGTCGCGCACCCAGATGCGCCGCAACCACTTGGGCGAAGTGGAACCGGCCCAGCCCGGCGTGACAATGCGGACAGGGAAGCCGTGCATGGCGGGCAAAGGTTCGCCGTTCATCTCCCAAACAATGAGTGTGTATGGATCCACGGCCTTGTGTATGGGGGTGCCGCGGGAGATGACCACCTTTTCAGGATCGCCGCTCAGATGGACATCGCTTCCGTAGTAGCCGGTGTAGACGGCGGAGTCCTTGAGTTCAGCCGCTTTCAGAACGTCGGCCAGACGAACCCCGGTGTAGGTCGCGCAGCCAATCGCGCCAATGGTCCACTGATTGCCCTTCGCGGGCGGATTGAAGCCGGCACGCCCATTGCCGCCGCACTCCAATTGGAGTGTATAGGTGTAGTGTTTGAAGCGCTTTTTCAGATCATCGAGGGTCAGTTGCAGTGGTTTGTGCACTTCTCCGTCGATGGTCAGTGTCCAGCCATTGGCATCCATCTTCTCGGCCATGGGCGAGATCAAACCGTTGTTGCGGACGAAGTGGCGTGAAGTGGGGGTGATGTCATCGTCCAGGAAGTGAGCGGGTGTCTCGGCATTGATGGGACGATCACCGAGCACCACCAGCCCCTCCTTGCCTGGGATCATGAACGGTTCGGTGGTCTCGGCATGCGCAGCGGGAATCAGGCCTCCCGGCATGTTGCGGGCAAATGGGATGGCGGCTCCGACGGCCATGGCCATGGCGGCCAGTCCGCCCATCTTTAAAAAACCGCGACGGGATTTCGTCTCTGCTTTTCTGCCCCAGATCTGAGCATCTGCTCTCTCAGGATCATCCTGATAAAGCTCACAAATACCGCGCTCCGGTGTTTTTTTTGTCATGGAAATACTCCATTTGTAGGAATGTGAGTGTAATAAAGACCCATATCTTTAACGGCAGACATTGAGTGATCCTTAAAGATAGCCCAATCCGGTCGTATTTCTACATTTTTCGTAACCATTCGCCACATTCCTTCATTGCAACTGACACCAGCGTGGCGGCTGAATCCTTTGCTTTGGGTACAGTGTTGGGCGCTGCTGTGGAGACCGGACTGCGAGTCTGATTCAGGCTCAAGAGTGCGGAGGGTGCCACGGCGCATCTGCTCCTCGTAGAGGAACGCCCCGATGATCAGGTTGGTGCCGAGGATCTTGTTGCACGACTTTCTTGACCTGAAAAACCCGATCCAGATCGAGTTCCCCTTCCCAGAAGCAATTGGAAGCAATTGGGGTCAAGCAATTGGGGTCAAGTCTCCCGAATTGCATAAAACACTCTCTTCTCGGGCACTGGCGGAGCCACCGCTCCCACCCGCATATGTCGGCCAATCTTTTTCACCTTGTTGTTGAAGAACTTGGTCCGTGTGGCGGGGTTGTGTTTTTTTGGTCCGGGCAGCCAGGTAGGGTGGGCACGTCTTTTATGCCCACGCGGAACCACCCAACAACAATAAACTGACCATGTCCAATTACCGCCGTGCCAACATCGCCGGAGCTACCTACTTTTTCACCGTGGTGACGTATCGCCGTCAACCGATCCTGTGCGATGCGCCGGTGCGTGAGGC
>CAMTXZ010000209.1:0-9002 GCA_947085765.1 uncultured Chromatiaceae bacterium
AATCACACTATTTATCGAGCAACATAATCAGTCACCAAAACCTTTTGTTTGGACCAAAAATGTGGGTCAAATAATGGAGAAAGTGGGGCGAGCTAGAGAGATATTACAAAATGTATAATATATTCAGGACACTACACTAGATGCCTGCGGCGGTTTTTATGTGGAGTGCCCGATGATAACTTCAAGCGCGAGCTTGCTGCCAAGATAGCCCACTGCCATCACGGCAAAGCCACTTAGCGTCCAGCGAATCGCCGTGCGACCGCGCCAGCCAAATTTCCAGCGTCCCCATAGCAGCGTGCCAAATACCATCCAGGCGACGATGGTGAGTACGGTCTTGTGTACCAGATGCTGGGCCAACATATTCTCCAGAAAGATAAAGCCAGTCAGGAGTGAGAGACTTTGTAATACAAAGCCTAGGGCGATCATCTGGAACAGCATGGCTTCCATGCTCTGGAGTGGCGGAAGTGCACGAATGAAGCCGCCGGGCCGTTTGTTACGTAAATTGCGATCCTGGACGGTGAGCAAAACTGCCTGTACTGCGGCAATGCTCAACACGCTGTACGCAGCAATGGAGATGATGATGTGAATCTCTAGTGGTGTATTAACGATCTCCGTGACGTGGGTGACGTTAAAACTATTTTTTAACCCTATTGCCAGCGCGGTGCTGGGGAAAACGATAATGCCGATATTTTCCACCGCCCCCCTGATGGCCAGTACTACCAGGATGGCGCTGATCAGCCAGGTGAGCAGGGATATGGTATTGAAGAGGCCCAGATTGATACCATCGGTCGTAAACAGATATTGCGATAGCATCCAGGCATGTAGCAGCAGAGCGATGACAGCGGGTATGAGCGCCTTCCATTTGCTGGCGGTCGTGGTATCGCGATTGCGTAGTCTGACGACAAGCAGTATCGATGCGATCAGATAGAGGGCGATTGTGAATATGCCGATAACGACGGTGTGCATGGGGTTTGTTTGGCTTCAAAAGACGCAATGATGGCATAGATGACGGTCGGGTTGAAGAGGAATATGGCAAGACCGATGATTCATTGCTCTTCTTGTTGGTAAGTAAGCGGCGCCATTGCCTAAAGAAAACCACTCTTGGTACGACAACATCATTAATATGAAAATACGGATATTAGGCTGTAGTGGAGGAATTGGCAGAGGGCTAAGGACAACCTCTCTGTTGGTGGATGACGATGTGCTGATTGATGCTGGCAGTGGTTTGGGTGATCTGACGCTGGATGAGATGGCAAAAATCCGTCATGTCTTCCTGACTCATACCCATCTTGACCACGTGGCCTTCCTGCCGCTCTTGGTTGACAGTATCTTTGATCGCATCAAAGAGCCAATAGTGGTTCACGGCCAGCCAGAGACGATTAAAGGGTTAAAAGATCATCTCTTCAATTGGGTCATCTGGCCCGATTTTGCTGTGTTGCCGCTCCAAGAGCGGCCGGTTATGCGCTACCAGACTGAGCTGGCAGGCTCTACGTGCATTTTGGCAGGGCGCCGTTTTGAGTTGATCCCGATGAACCATATCGTGCCTACCGTTGGCTATCGTATAGAGTCTGCTGAGGGTAAATCTTTTGCTTTTTCCGGTGATACCACCACCAACGATAGCTTCTGGGAGGCGCTGAACGCCCACGATGCGCTGGATTTACTTTTTCTTGAAGTGGCCTTTAGTAATGCCGATGAAGTGTTGAGTCGCACCGCCCGGCACTACTGCTCCAACTCAATGGCGGCGGACATTGCCAAGCTCAGGCACCAACCAGAAGTCTACTTGACACATCACAAACCCAGCGAGGGTAAACAGATCTTTCAGGAAGTACGGCGCCTGATCAAAGACCGCAAGATTAAACAACTGAAGAATAATCTCACCTTCACGCTATAATAGCCCCCTTTCGAACAATCAATCGTTAGGCCAACTCCATGTTTGATAATTTGACGGAACGCTTGGCGCGTACGGTTCGCGATATGCGCGGCCTTGGGCGTCTGACGGAAGATAATATAAAGGATGCCTTGCGCGAAGTGCGCATGGCGCTGCTGGAGGCGGATGTCTCTCTGCCGGTGGTGCGCCAGTTCATCGAGCTGGTAAAAGAGCGCGCCATGGGGCAGGAGGTGATGAAGAGCCTCACTCCCGGCCAGGCCTTTATAAAGGTGGTGCAGGACGTCCTGATAGAGATTATGGGCGAGGCCAATGAGGAGCTGGCCCTGAATGCGGCGCCACCTGCTGTTGTACTGATGGCGGGTCTGCAGGGGTCTGGTAAAACCACCACTGTTGCCAAGTTGTCACGCTGGTTAAAAGAGCGCAAAAAGAAGACGGTGATGGTGGTCAGTTGTGACATCTATCGTCCAGCCGCTATCGACCAGTTGCAGACGTTGGCCACCGAGGTTGGTGTCAGTTTTTTCCCCAGCAACCTGCAGCAAGATCCGATCGATATCGTCAACGCCGCCCTGGATCATGCCCGCAAGCAGTTTATTGATGTGGTGATTGTTGATACCGCCGGTCGCCTCCACATCGATGATGAGATGATGGGTGAGATCAAGCGCCTGCATGCCGCCATCAAGCCAATTGAGACGCTGTTTGTGGTTGATAGCATGACTGGTCAGGATGCGGCCAATACCGCCAAGGCCTTTAATGAGGCGTTGCCACTCACGGGTGTGATCCTGACCAAGACCGATGGTGATGCCCGTGGTGGCGCAGCGCTTTCGATTCGTCAGATTACCGGTAAGCCGATTAAATTCCTGGGGGTGGGGGAGAAGACCACCGCCCTGGAGCCTTTCCACCCCGATCGCCTCGCGTCCCGCATCTTGGGGATGGGTGATGTCTTGAGTCTGGTTGAACAGGCCGAGCGCAGCATCGACCGTGACGAGGCAGAAAAGCTCGCCCAGAAGATGAAAAAGGGCAAGGGTTTCGATCTGGAGGATTTTCGTTCTCAGTTGCAGCAGATGGGTAAAATGGGCGGCGTTGCCTCGTTGATGGATAAGCTGCCTGGGGCTGGGGCGCTGACAAAAGAGGCAAAAGGGCAGGTAAACGACAAAGAGTTCAATCGTCTACAAGCCATCATTAGCTCCATGACCATGCATGAACGACGCAATCCTGATATTATCAAAGGTTCGCGTAAGCGCCGTATCGCTGTTGGTTCGGGCGTTGAGGTTCAGGATGTAAATCGTCTTTTGAAGCAGTTTACCCAGATGCAAAAGATGATGAAGCAGTTCCAGAAGGGCGGTATGGCGAAGATGATGCGCTCCTTGAAAGGACGTATGCCGCCGGGTATGTCCCCTTTTTGATCTGACTTTCAGTTGTTTAAGGGTTTCTTTTTTTTTCGATTCGCGTAAAATACGCGCATTTTTACGGCCTCCTAAATTGGGTGGTCTGATTATTTTTTTAGATTCGACAGAGGATTTAGCTGAGATGGTAACGATTCGTTTAGCTCGTGGTGGTGCCAAAAAGCGTCCCTTTTATCATATCGTGGTAACAGACTCCCGCAACCGTCGCGATGGTCGTTACATCGAGCGTGTAGGGTTCTACAACCCGGTTGCTACAGGTCAGGAAGAGAAGCTGCGTATCGATCAGGAGCGGGTTGCTTACTGGATCAGCCAGGGCGCGCAACCTTCTGATCGTGTTGCCAAGCTTGTTAAAGAGCCAGTAGCAGTAGCTGCGTAGTCGTTGGCATTGATGGGGTTTTATCCCAGACAGCATTGAATCAAAGGTTCTGCCAGTGATGAGTAGTACAACGCAGGATCGAATGGTGGTTGGAAAAATTGTGGGCCTCTATGGGGTCCACGGTTGGGTGAAGGTCTTTTCACATACTGATCCCAAAGAGAATATCTTCGCCTATGCCCCGTGGTTGGTTCAGATGGGTGGCGAGTGGCGGCCGACAAAAGTTTTGTTAGGGCGCACTCAGGGCAAGGGGCTGGTGGCGCAACTGGAAGGGTGTGCAGACCGGGAGCAGGCCCGCCTGTTTATCGGTGCAGAGGTTGCGGTATTAAAAAGCCAGCTGCCTAAGCCCGCAGCAGGGGAGTACTACTGGGCTGATCTCATCGGTTTGGAGGTCACCACCTTGGGCGGACAGGTGCTTGGTAAGGTTGACTACCTGCTGGATACCGGTGCCAATGATGTACTTGTGGTGCAGGGGGAGCGTGAACGTTTGATCCCTTTTGTCCGTGACCAGTATGTGCATGAGATTGATCTTGCTGCGGGCACCATGAAGGTTGACTGGGACCCTGAATTTTAACGATGCGGATTGACGTCATCACGTTATTTCCGCAGATGGTTCTGGATCTGGTTGAATATGGTGTAACCGGGCGCGCCCGTGAGAACGGCCTGTTTGAACTGGGAACCTGGAATCCCAGGGATTACACCCAGGATCGTCATCGTACTGTCGATGATCGTCCTTATGGTGGTGGTCCAGGTATGTTGATGATGATTGAGCCACTGCGTCGGGCTATCAAAGGGGCGCGGCAGGCCAACCCGCAGAGTAGGGTGATTTATATGTCGCCTCAGGGACGACGGCTTGATCAGGCGTTGGCAGGTGAGCTGGTGCAGCGCCCGGGATTGATACTGGTGGCGGGGCGTTATGAAGGCATTGATGAGCGCCTGATCGAGCTGGAGATCGACGAAGAGTTATCCATCGGTGATTATGTGCTCAGCGGTGGTGAGATGGCGGCGATGGTGGTAATTGATGCCGTCACCCGACTGTTGCCGGGGGCCTTGGGACATCAGGGTTCGGCAGAGCAGGATTCGTTCAGCAACCGTCTGCTGGATTGTCCCCACTACACACGCCCTGAAGTGTATAAGGAGAGACGGGTACCGCCGGTGTTGTTGAGTGGTGACCATGAGGCTGTGCGCCGTTGGCGGTTGAAACAGTCTCTTGGACGGACGTGGTTGCGACGCCCGGATGTATTGGCAGGTGTTGAGTTAAATAGTGAGCAGCAGCGTTTGCTGGATGAGTACATCCGTGAACACGAAGCATTGCAGAATTGAGAGTGGGCGGGGTCTCCCGCGCGTGGATTTTTAAGATTGTTTAGTTGAGGAAAGTGTCATGAGCAATATCATCGACCAGCTGGAAGCGGAACAGATGAACCGTGAAATACCTGTATTTGGCGCTGGCGACACAGTCGCTGTCCAGGTCAAGGTCAAAGAGGGTGAACGCGAGCGTCTGCAGGTTTTTGAAGGCATCGTTATCGCCAAGCGCAATCGTGGCCTGAACTCTGCCTTTACCGTGCGTAAGGTATCGCATGGCCAAGGGGTTGAGCGTGTTTTCCAGACCTATAGCCCGGTTATCGATTCCATCACCGTTAAGCGTCGTGGTGATGTGCGTCGTGCCAAGCTCTACTATCTGCGTGATTTGCAGGGTAAGGCTGCTCGTATCAAGGAAAAGCTCTGATCTTAGCCCTGCTGAAGGGATCAGTAATGAACAGAGAGGCGCCAAACCAGTCAGCTGGGTTGTGTGCCTCTTCTGCTTTTACCTCTTTGCAATGTTGTGGCGTGGCACTGCTCCTCGCCCTATCGCTGTTGCCGCTGTCTGCCACGGCCCAAATCTTGGTTAAATCCGCACCGGATGAAATGAGTGCTCTGGCGCGCGCAGGTATGGCCGATTTCAGTCTGGCACTGCTGGAACGAGGTCAGCCACCTTTGAGTGCTGATCCCGAGGGTTGGATGGAGTGGCAGCAGCAGAAGTTGGCGATCTTGAGTGGGCAGGGTGAGTGGTCGCTCATTATTGACGAATATGAGGCGGTGCCCGCCGAGGCCCCGGCAGTGTATCGTTTGTGGTTGCGCCTGCGTGTGGCTGAGGCCTATCTGGCTCTGGCTGATGGCGAGGCAGCACGTGATCTGTTGTTGCCGTTGATTTGGGGTGGCAGTGGTGCTGATAACGCGGAGCTGGCTGAGTTACGGCGGCTGGTGATTCTGAGTTATCTGGTGGACGGGCGGCGGGCCGATGCCCATAGCGCGATGTTGCGATATGAGCAGGATTACAGTAATGCCGCTGATGATCCTGCCTGGAGCGCCATCAAGGCGCGGGTCATGATCGCCGAGGGCCAGCTTGATGAGGCCGCACTGCTGACCGTAGTCAGTGAGACGGCGGCGGGCAAGGCGCTCTATGCGTTGGCCCTGCTCAAAAGCGAGACTGCGATGGATGAGCAGTTGGGCCATGAGACCCTGGCGGCGCTGAATAATCTGCAACTTGATCAACCGTTACGCCAGGAGTTGTTTGCGGCAGCGCTGGAAAAGATCAATACCATGCGCGAGCGCGGTGAGCGTGTTGCCCTATTGCAGCAGCTGTTGACCGTCCCGGCTGTCAGTGGTGCCCGCACTACCGCGGCAGTGGATGCACTCTGGTATGCCTATAGTGAGTATGGACAAGGGGTGGCCAACCGTTTGCAGCTGCTGGTGGGCGACTCTGCATCGTGGTTTGAGGCGGCCGTGCGGGTGCGCTCCACTGACCCACTACAGGCCGCAGCGCTGTATGTCTGGCTGGCGCTGCATCTGGATGATGCGGGACTTCAGGCGCAGGCACACGAAAACTTTGCCAGTGTTATGCGTTCACAACCACACGGTGCAGCGCTGCTGCGTACGCTCTATCTCTCCTCATCCCAATATACCGATGTTAGAAAGCTGCCCCTGGCGGTTATTTATCAGCTTGTTGATCTGGCCCTGGATGAGGCCGATCTGGCGCAGGTAACCCAGTTGATGAGCCAAATGGATGCGCCCAACGGAGTGGATCTGTTGGCGTGGCAGCTGCGTCGTGCCCGGTTGCAGATCTTGTCCGGTGCAGCAGAGACGGGTGGGGCGCTGCTGTTGCAACTGGTGAACAGTCAAACGTTGAGTACCGGGCAGATTGACTATCTGCTGAAGAGTGTTTTTGATCTGCAAAATGGCAACCATCATGAGGCAGCCTATGGCGTGCTGGCGGCACTGCTGCCCAAATTGCCCGATCTCAATCGGCAGCGCCAGATGCTCTACTGGATGGCCGACTCACGCATGGCGCAAGGCGACCCTTTTGAAGCGGCGCGGCTCTACCTTCGTTCTGCGGTGTTGACCGGTGTCGACACCATGGATGATTGGGCGCAAGCGGCCCGTTACCAGGCGGCACAGGCGCTGATTGAGGCCGGTGTGGTGGCCGATGGCGTAGCGATCTATCGTTCCTTGTTGCCGTTAACCGACGATCCGGTCCAGCGCGACCAGCTGCAACGTGAGATTCAGCGTCACGCGGCGCCGCGTTAAGCGTTGTTGCCACCATGTCACCCCAAGGCATCATCACCACCGACCACGCCGTTGTTGCCAGTGCAATTCCTGGCTATCACCTGGCACTGAAATTCTCTGGCGAACAGCTCGCCGAACTCGCTTTTGTCTCGTCCGCCACTCCGTTGGTGAGATCAAGGAGTGATACTGCCGCGTATGTTATTGCGCAGCTCGAACTCTATTTTCGTAATCCCTGCTGGTGTTTTGATCTGCCGCTGCTGCCACAAGGTACAGAATTTCAGCGCCGCGTCTGGCAGGCGCTGCGCGAGATTCCACTGGGCACCACCGTCACCTACGGCCAACTGGCGTGGCGTCTGGAATCATCGGCCCGTGCCGTGGGCGGCGCCTGTCGCGCCAATCCGACTGTGCTTGTTGTACCGTGCCATCGGGTAGTGGCAGCCACAGGCATAGGGGGCTTTATGGGGCATGGCCAAGGGCACGAGATTGGTATCAAAGAGTGGCTGTTGCAACATGAACTCAATGGTGTAGATGACCATGCCGCAGAGTGAGTCACTGCATGTTGATGACCTTGCCCTGATCGATCTCTTTCAAGACAACCTCTGGGTTGAGCGCGGTGTCAGTGACAATACCCTGAGCGCCTACGGCAGTGATCTGCGTGGCTTGGCCGAGGCGCTCACCGCCACATCGGATCGACGACTGCATGAGGCGCAGCCTAGTGATCTACTGGCCTACCTCGCCAAGCGCGTGCAAGCTGGCGCGCAGCCGCGCACCACCGCCCGACTGCTCTCTTCACTGCGCCGTTTTTACCGTTACCTGCTGCGCGAAGGGCGGATCGGGTCAGATCCCTCCGCCCTGATCGAAGCGCCGAAGCTGGGCCGCTCACTGCCCAAGTCGCTGACCGAGCGTGATGTTGAGACGCTGCTGGCTACTCCCCAAATCGAAGATGTGCTCGGGCTGCGTGATCGGGCGATGCTGGAGCTGCTCTACGCCTGCGGACTGCGTGTCTCGGAGCTGGTGGGGCTAACGTTGACCGAGGTCAGCCTGACCCAAGGGGTGGTGCGAATCTTTGGCAAGGGCGGTAAGGAGCGGCTGGTGCCGATGGGAGAGGAGAGCATCGAGTGGCTCGAGCGTTACCTGCGCCAGGGTCGTGCCGAACTGCTGGGTGGCCATCTTAGCGAGGCGCTGTTTGTCACCCGTCGCGGCGATGCCATGACCCGCCAGGCCTTCTGGTACTTGATCAAACGTTATGCACTAGCGGCCGGCATCAACAAACCGATCTCCCCCCACACGCTGCGCCACGCCTTTGCCACCCACCTGTTGAATCACGGCGTCGATCTGCGTGTCTTGCAGATGTTGCTGGGCCACAGTGATCTATCAACAACCCAGATCTATACCCATGTGGCGCGGGAGCGTTTAAAGTCGTTACATGCCCAGCACCATCCGCGTGGTTAACGGGAAACTCAGTGCCGCACTACTGCGCGTTACCACTCATGTTGCCAGTTCAGTTGTCTGTTGAGCATCGTTAAAACACCAATGCCACGGTTCATATTGATAACCGTAGCAATTGCCGATTGGATAAGAGAGTTGGTAGCCAAACTCGGCAGCATGTCGCTTGAGCCAGGCAAACGCAACGGTTTGCTCAAACTCGACCTCAAGAGCGCGGCTGCCAGGGGTTGTCAGGTCGATAGCGCGCCCTGTGTGGTGTTCGCTGAAGCCGGGTGGGGCAGATAAGGTGAGAATCTTCTCGATGGTCGCTCCAGCTTCGAGCTTTTGACGAATAATTTCGGCTTGGCGA
>CAMTXZ010000210.1:0-1152 GCA_947085765.1 uncultured Chromatiaceae bacterium
ACGTCTAACTCTCCTAACTTTTTATAGATTGGTTTTCAAGAACATGAGGCATTTTTTAAAAAGGCGGCCATCAGCGCTGCATCCTTGATTCCCTTGCTCGCCTCAACCCCGCCACTCACATCAACAGCATAGGGCCGCACCTTGGCAATTGCCGCAGCAATATTGGCAGGGTGTAAACCCCCTGCAAGAATAATCCGCTCCGCCAGCTCGGCAGGAATTGCATCCCAGTCAAAGGTCTCACCGGTGCCACCAGGCAGACCGGGGCGGTAGGTATCAAGCAACACCCCTCGGCCGTGCCGGTACTGCTGCATCACGGCCGCCAGATCCAGCCCCTCGCGCATCGCCACCGCCTTGATCCAGGGGCGCGCGAACTGGTCACAGAACTCCGGTGACTCATCACCATGAAACTGCAACAGGTCGGGGGCCACCGCCGCCAACACCGCTTTCACCTCGTCTGGCTCTGGATTAACAAACAGCGCTACGGTAGTCACAAAGGGGGGCAGTACGGCCACCACCGCCTGAGCCTGAATCAGGGTCACGGCGCGTGGACTCCTGGCATAGAAGACCAAACCGATGGCATCGGCGCCGAGTCGGGCCGCCACCACCCCATCCTCCGGACGGGTAATACCGCAGATTTTGACCCGTGTGCGCATCAACTATTCCAGTCAACTCTAAAGGGCGGGATGGTATCAGATTTTAAAGCGTTAGGTTCAGAGCAGCCCCCGATCTATCTCAATCATCGGGGACTCGATTCAGACGCCTCGGCGTCTCAAGACTACTTCTTCTCTGGCTGCTTCCGCCATTTATCAAAACAGGCCAGCCCACAAAAATGGGCTACATAGTCAGCCGCCTCGGCATTTTTGGCCTCAGAGACTGGAACCTCCTTCAGGCAGACGTCACATTTGACGACTTCAGCAGTTTCACTTGGTTGCTCTTTTGTGTTCATACACCACCTCCACAGAAATAACCCCACACCTTCAGACTAGCAACTTATACCGATCAACACCATGTGGGGTATCAATAAGTGGTAATAAAGCTATTCATCAACAGTCTGAAAGAAGCGGGATACAGAGAAGAAAAGGGACAGGCCACCATCCTGGCGGCCTTACCTCAATGATCAAATTGCCTTCCCATCAGGAGGAAGATAGGGTG
>CAMTXZ010000211.1:0-3502 GCA_947085765.1 uncultured Chromatiaceae bacterium
AAAGACGGCACAACATTTCCGATGGAGTTGGCCGTCGGTGAGATGGAGGTCAATGGTGAACGTATGTTTACCGGCATTGTGCGTGATATCACTGAACGCAAAAAGGTGGAGCAGATGAAGCGTGAATTCATCTCCACTGTCAGCCACGAGTTACGCACACCGCTGACCTCTATCAGGGGGGCGCTGGGACTTGTTTTGGGTAATGCAGCGGGAGAGGTGCCGGAGAAGGCGCGTCTTATGCTGGAGATGGCGGCGCGCAACAGTGAGCGCCTGACCCTGTTGATTAACGATATTCTCGATCTGGAAAAGATTGAGGCGGGTCAGCTCGAATTCGACTTTGCAATTGTCGATCTGGTTGGCCTGGCAACACACGCCCTGGAGGATAATCAGGGATATGCTCAGACTCACCAGGTACGATTGCTGCTTGATTGTAATATTACCGAGGCGCCGGTGCGGGCTGATAAACACCGCTTGTTACAGGTCTTTTCCAATCTGATTTCCAATGCAGCTAAATATTCGCCCGCCGGTGGTGTGGTAGAGGTTTCAGTGGCTGAACATGGAACAGGTTTCCGGGTGGCGGTCCGCGATCACGGTGCCGGTGTTCCGCAAGCGTTTCGCAGCCGCATATTTCAGCGTTTTGCCCAGGCCGACAGCTCCGATACCCGCGAGAAAGGGGGGACCGGCCTTGGTTTGAGTATCACAAAGGCTATTGTCGAGCGGCATGAGGGTAAAGTCGGTTACGACACGGAAGTGGGTGTGGGTACGGTTTTCTATTTTGATCTGCCCGCCTGGCAAACGCTAACCGAGAGCGATAACACGCATCCTGGCATTAGGGTTCTGATCTGTGAAGACAATCTAGATGTCGCTCAGATACTGGCAGATATGCTAAAACCGGAAGGGGTGGTCTGCGATATTGCAGGCTCCGCCGCGGGCGCAAGAACATTGCTGGAAAAACACCCCTACCGCCTGATGCTTTTGGACCTAACCTTGCCGGATGCCGACGGCTTGAAGTTCCTGCAGGAGCTGCGTGATGAGCCGGACACCGCACAACTGCCGATCATCGTGGTCTCTGGTCGCGCCCATGAAGGGCGCACTGCGTTTCGCGGTGAGGCCATTACCGTGGTGGACTGGATTCAGAAACCGGTAAGTCAACAGCGCCTGAAACAGGCGCTGCAAGAGGCGTTACTGCGCGTTAAACGACCGCGTATTCTGCATGTTGAAGATGACCTGGATATTGTTCAGGTCACCTGGGCGCTGCTGGGGCAGATGGCCGATATCACCAGTGTTAGCAGTCTGCGCGATGCGCGTCAGGCGATGGCAAATCAACTCTTTGATCTGGTTATCCTCGATCTGGGGTTGACGGATGGGTCGGGCGTGGAGCTGTTGGCTGAACTCAAAGGGTACTGTCCGGTGGTGATCTTTTCGGCACAGATACCTAACAGGGAGATATCCGCTCAGGTGGCAGCGGCGCTGACCAAGTCAGTCACCAGTAACGAACAGTTGTTAGTGACTATAAAAAATATATTGAAGATGAACGAGGGGAGTGAGTGATGAGCAAGACATTATTTGCTTTTTATCCAAACGCCAACCTCGATAATTCACCCCATACTGGGGCGTACTAGTGACTGATAAACAAGTGACAATAGAAGCAAAGCTCCATGCACTGCAAGAGGCCTTTGGTGCTCAATTACCGGAGCGATTGGCGACCATTCAGCGTACTTGGGCGATGGTGCAGGAGGGGGCTGATGCGATTGTGCACAAGGATCTGTATCGATTTGTCCATAGTTTGGCTGGTTCGGCAGGTACCTTTGGATATCAGCAACTTGGCAATCAGGCGCGACAGCTTGAAGAGTTTCTGGCGCAGTTGACTGATGTTGCGTACCACAGCCCGGAGAGCAGAGCCACTATCAACAACGCCCTGGCTCAGTTTGAGACATTGGCTGTTGATGGTCCTGATAACGTTGATGGTGCGTTATCGGCAACCGCTTCTCAAACGGTACCGTACACTTCTCACAGTAAGACACTGGTATATGTATTAGAGGACAATCAGCTATTGGCACAGGAGGTTGTTAGCCAGCTGGAGCACTTTGGTTATGAGGTTGAATCATTCCTGGCCTCCGCGGACATTATCCTGGCCCAGCAAATTCGCCCGGCAGACCTGCTCATCCTCGATATCGTGCTACCGGAAGGGGATCTCGAAGGCACACGCATTGCGCCTCAGCTGCAAGCACTGAACGATAAATACGTGCCATCGATCTTTATCTCGGCGCGTGACGATTGGGAGGCGCGTCTGGCGGCACTGCGCGCAGGGGGTAGCGCCTACTTCAGTAAACCGCTCGATTTTGCTGCGTTGGTGGAGTCGTTGGATCAACTTCTAGACAGTAATGTAGCGGTGCCGTTTCGGGTGTTGATTGTCGAGGACACCGTATTGTTGGCTGAGCATTATGCAACCGTGCTACAGGCTGCGGGTGTTGACACGGCGGTCATCAATGCCCCAGAACAGTTGCTGGATGCCATGTCAGATTTCCGGCCTGAACTGATCCTGATGGATCTCTACATGCCAAACTGTTCCGGTATTGAGGCGGCCCAAATCATCCGCCAGCATCCGCTGCACCGGAGTCTGCCCATCGTCTTTATCTCTACCGAGGGTGAGTTAAATCGGCAGCTCAATGCACTCAAAATGGGCGGTGATGATTTTTTGCAGAAGCCCATCACTGATCTGCATCTGGTGGCGGCGGTTAGTATTCGTGCGCAACGGTTTCGGGGTTTGAACAGCCAGATGAGATGCGACAGCCTGACGGGGCTGTTGAATCACATTACCCTCAAGCTCACGCTGGAGCATGAGCTGGCGCTGAGTCAGCGTCAAAAAGGCGAACTTAGCTTTGCCATGCTGGATATTGATCATTTTAAGTCCATCAATGACCGATATGGGCACCCGGTCGGGGACCAGGTGATCAAAAGTCTGGCGCGACTGTTGAGCCAGCGGCTGCGTAAGTCTGATACTGCTGCCCGTTACGGCGGTGAGGAGTTTGCACTGATACTGCCGGATACAAGCCTTGAAGCAGCCAGAATATTGCTCGATGACCTGCGTCAGTCCTTTTCCCAAATAATCTTCACTCATGAGGGGCGTGAGTTTAGCGCTACGTTCAGTGCCGGCATCGCCATGGCTCCCGTTGTGTCAAGCATGAAAGGTTTGATAGCGGTGGCAGACAATGCCCTGTATGAGGCTAAACATGGCGGTAGAGATCAGGTGGTATTGAGCCAGATAGAGCAGTAAAGGCTGGCCCGGATACTTAATAGCGCCAGCGGGCATGTCGAGATAAAAAACCCAGTTCGATGTCGTGCATTGCAGTTTGGGCGCTTCCTTGGTAATTTGCCTGCCACTGGTGTTGTTTGCCCCAAATAATACTGACAAGTGAATAGGTGTTGCTGTGTTTCGAATTTTTCGCGTTTTTGTTCTGCTTCTGCCAGTGCTGCTTATTGCTTGTAAGAGTCAGCCCTC
>CAMTXZ010000212.1:0-7483 GCA_947085765.1 uncultured Chromatiaceae bacterium
CACCATCAAGCACTCTTTGAACTGCCAGACGACGCAGCAGTGCCTGTTCTTGTGTCGGTAATTGTCTTGCATCATATTTCATGGATGCATTATCGCACTTCAACAACCTTTGGTATTGTTTATTACCGACTTATTAGTAAGGGCCGAAATTGATTCATTGATGGATATCTTGTCTGACAAAGGCTATGAGCAAATTGACAGACCACTACTCATGAGAATGCTAGCGACATTAACATGCAACACAATTGATTCTGACGACTTGGTTGATGTCAATCCTGAAAAACTAGTTGAAGGAATGAACACTCTTAAAACCTCTATTATGGCCGCAGTAGACTTTCTTGAGGGGCAGCTCAAGATTAGAAACGTGGTATTTTTGCCGTTCCCGATAATGATTATTCCTATTGTCAGTTTTTTCTCTAAAATTCATCGCCCAAATGCCCTTCAACTAACGCAGCTAAAGAAATGGTTTTGGCAATGCGCACTTACTCTCCGATATAAAGCTGGTACAAACCGTCTTGTTATGGAAGATCTGAGCAAGATGGATAAGGTGGCAAACAGTGAAACGCCATTTGATAACACCACGACAACCATACCGGACGATGTATTTAGTAGTGCTTGGAGGATTAATTCAACTGCTGCAAAAGCAGCTCTGTGCCTAATGGCACAAATGAGACCGAAATCATTCCTCTCTGGATCAGTAGTTGACTTGGGATCGGTTCTTTCTGCATACAATGCAAGACAGTTTCACCATATTTATCCTAAGGCGCATTTAAATACCAAAGGGATATCATTCCACGCTGCAAACGTTATAGCTAACATTTGCTTTTTATCCGCAGCAGAGAATAATTCTATTAGCGACAAAGACCCATCAGAATACTTCAAGGAAATACCAGCAGAACAAAAAGAATCCATTTTTGATGCAGCTGTTATTCCTATAGAGGCGCGAGATGGCAGATTGGATTTTGAGGAATTTGTAAAAGCTAGAAGAAGAGACTTAAACATTATAGCTCTTAGACTTATTCAAACAGGAATGGTATAAGGGCCGTAGTATGTATGCCACCCACCTCATCCGGTGCAATGCGCTACGCTTAGCCGGGGAGGGTGGGCACGTTTTCTGTGCCCACGCGGAAATGAACGCACGACCAATAAAATGAAACGAACGCCAACACAAAGACAATGATTGGTGGTTATGTAAATTGATGTGACGAATAGTGAATGGTGGTGGAGTGATGTGCCGCGTGGGCACAGAAAACGTGCCCACCCTACCGATACCATAAAATGCGTTCGCGATATTCGCGATATAGGATGAGCCGACGAAGGAGGCGCATCAGTCGAGTGGCGCGAACGATGCGCTTCGTACATCAGCGCACCCTATAGCCCTGATAGCCGACCCCGACAATTGATATGCCCATCCACAACCATCCCATCATCACCAACCAATTAATCAAACTACTGCGTACCTCCACTCTCGACACCGGCGACGATGGATTTTTACCCCCATTTTAGATTCGAGAAACATCCGCAGACATGGGTGTTGATGGGTGATAGGCAGAGCCGGTAAAAACCGCCCTGCCTTCTGCCACGACTCTGCCCTAGAATAGAACCATGAGACTCCGCGACACCACCACCCTCTCCCTCAGCGCCCTGCGCCACTATCGGCTGCGCAGCTTTCTGACCATGCTTGGCATTGCCGTGGGCATTGCGGCGGTGGTGCTGCTGACGGCTATCGGCGAGGGGATTCACCGTTTTGTGCTGGCGGAATTCACCCAGTTTGGCACCCATCTGATCAGCATCAATCCCGGCAAGACCACCACCGCCGGGATGCCGGGGGCGATTATCGGCAACGTCCGGCCGCTGTCGCTGGAGGATGCCCAGGCGCTGAAGCGGCTACCGCAGGTGCTGGAGGTGGTGCCGGTGGTACAGGGTAATGCGGCCGTTGAGAGCGGCTCACGCAGTCGTCGCGTCACTGTTTATGGTGTCGGCCATGCGGCGCCGCAGGTCTGGCAGTTTAAGGTGGCGTTGGGGCAGTTTTTGCCCGATGACGATGGCAGCGGCAGCCGCGCCCTGGTGGTGCTGGGCGCCAAGGTACGCCATGAACTGTTTGGCGAGGCGAGTCCGCTGGGGCGCTATGTACGTGTCGGCAATAGCCGTTTTCGGGTGATCGGGGTGATGGAGGCCAAGGGGCAGATGCTCGGCTTTGATCTGGACGATGCCGTCTATCTGCCAGCGGCACAGGCGATGAGCATCTTCAACCGCGACAGCCTGATGGAGATCGACCTGCTCTATGCCGCCGATGCCAATGCCGATACCATCGCCAAACGGGTCAAGCAGCTGCTCATCGCCCGTCACGGTAGCGAGGATTTCACCATCGTCACCCAGGCGCAGATGCTCGAGACCCTCGGCTCCATCCTCAACATCCTCACCCTCGCCGTCGCCGCCATTGGTGGCATCTCGCTGCTGGTGGGCGGCATCGGCATCACTACCATCATGACCATTGCCGTGAGTGAACGCACCGGCGAGGTGGGGCTGTTGCGCGCCCTGGGTGCCGAACAGCAACAGATCCTAATCTTGTTCATGGGAGAGGCCGTTACATTAGGTGCATTGGGAGGTATTGGTGGTTTGATCCTGGGAGTCGGCAGCGCCCTGCTGCTGCATGCATTTATCCCGGCACTGCCAGTCCACCTCTCCGGTTTTTACATCGTCTTGGCCGAAACAGTCGCCATTACCATCGGCCTGGTTGCCGGGCTGGTGCCGGCGCGCCAGGCAGCGCGGCTGGACCCCGTCGAGGCGTTACGTGCGGAGTAGTGAAGTTGATTTTTATAGCGAGACCACACCATGGATAGAACAGCATTAGAACAGCGACTGACTGAACTCAAGACCAAGCAGTCGATGATCGACAAGGCCTGGAAGAAGACTGGCAATCGCGAACTGTTACAGTTTTTTGTAGAGATCATCCCCAAGACCATCAATGCCGAACGGGTGAGCATATTTATTCACGACCCGGTCGACTCCCACATCTGGGTCCACTGCGGCACCAATGTTGAAGAGCGCCAGATCAATGTTCCGGAGTCCGGCTCGGTGGTCGGCCGCACCATCGCTGGCGGCAAGCCAATCTTTGAAAACAACATGCAGCAACAGATGGGCGCGCACGACAACGTCGCGATCAAAACTGGTTACGTCACCTACAACACGCTTTGTGTACCGGTGCGTGGTGTAACCACCGACAAGATCACCGGCGCCATTCAGGCGGTGAATAAAATCGGCATGAATGAGTTTACCGAGGGCGACCTGGTCATACTGGAAAAACTCGCCTTCCACATTCAGATGCATATCGAGAACATCTATCTGCGCCAAGAGATGGCCAAAATCTCTTCGCAGATGAGCGAGGCCATCACCCAGCTGGAGCGCAAACTCAAAAAACTGTAACCACACACTTGGCATACCGATCATCAGCCGTTGTCACCTGGCATAAAATTTCACATCTGCACAGTGCCTGACTGAAAGACAACGATATAAAACTTTGCCCCCGGTGTGGCTCTATCTCTCTAAAACACTCCACAATAAATGGCCGTCAATAACGGCATCAATCCCTCTTTTTTTCTCTATGAATCCGCTCTTTTTTGGCGTGATACTTTAGTGATTTTTTATCGCTACGCTGCGCTCTGGCCATGAAATCAGCTCAAATAACCTCATCCACATAGTCTAAGGAGATCCCATGAACATCCCACGTTATGCATCAAGCATGGCCTGTGTCGCCATGTTGTTATCTGGAGTGACAACGTCTGCATTGGCGGTAGTATATAAAGTAGATACCCTTGAACCAGTATCAGGCGGCACCGAGTTTACAACCCCTACCGATATCAACGCTTACGGCGCGGTCGCGGGCCGCTCAGAACATGGTGAAGAAGTATTGGTCCGATCTGTTTATTGGAACGCGGCCGGAGAGCTTACCGACCTGACGCCGGGTGATAGTCGAACCAGCAATATGGCGGGCATCAGCGATGCTGGCACTGTTATATATTCAGAGGGTGAGCGTTTTTACGGCTGGAATGCAGGTGCAACCACAGATCTCGGCATCGGCTTTCCAACAGCCGTCAATGGCAAAGGAGAACTCGTTGGAACATTTGCCGGGATATTTGGAATCTGGACCAACGGGGTAGTCACTCAACTGCCCACATTACCGGCCACCAACAGCTACGCCAATGACATCAACAACAATGCTATTGCAGTGGGGTCCGCCTATTATCCTGATACCAGAGTATATCGCGCCGTGATATGGCAGAACGGAACAGTACGGGATATCGGTACATTGCCCGGCGACACCGGCAGCGTTGCCTACGCAATTAACGACATCAACCAGGTTGTTGGTTATTCAGTCAGCAGCACAGGTAAGCAGCGCGCCTTTATATGGGAAAACGGTGTGATGCGTGATCTCGGTTTTCCCGCAGACGCCACATCTTATGCTTACGGCATTAATAACTCCGGCCAGATCGTGGGTGGATTTTTTATTCCCAATACCGCCTATGGCCGTGCCTTTGTCTGGCAAAGCGGTGCAATCAGAGATTTGTCACTTGAATTAGGCGCGGGAAATTGTGGTGCATACGATATAAATAGTGCTGGTCAAATGACAGCGGCCTGCACCAACCCTAACTATACCTTTTTTAGACCCTTCCGCCTGACACCCATCGCCATGGCAGCTGACTTAAGCGCAACACTGACCGCCACACCGTTGCCGGCTATCGTCGGTTTGCCACTCACGTACACCGCCACCGTCAAAAACATTGGCAGCATTACCGCGATCAATGCAACACTCACACAGACACTGCCTGCTACCGGTTTCAGCAACATCTCCCTGCTCACCAACAGAGGCAGCTGTAGTGGCAATACTATTTTAACCTGTACGTTTGGTGATCTTGCTGCTGGTGAAGTCGCAACGGTGACTGTGACCACAACGCCGCTCTCTACCGGAAACAACACCGCGTATTATGATAGTAGTATTGCTGCAACAACCACCACTACGGATGTGAACCCGGACAACAATGCAGCAAAGATAAATTTTACCGTATTTGAAAACAATGCAGCTATTGGTGTACATCCCTTCAATATCCAGACCAGCGCAGTTCGGGGAGGAAACATCACCTACACCTGGGATCTTTCAAACGGTGGCCCTTTAACTGCCCGCAATGTTACGTTTACCAATGCCCTGCCAAACGGCCTGTCATTGGTCTCGGTCAAAACAACGGCGGGAACTTGCAGTGGAACACAAACAGTTGTCTGCAATATTGATATTCTGCGTAGTAGTGACCGTATCACTATCGTAGCTAAAGCAAATGTGCGCGGCACCATTATTAACAAAGCGACCATTACCAGCACAACACCTGATAGTTATCTTGGGGATAACAGCGCCACGGTTACCACCAGAGTTAAATAGCTGTCATGCGCCAAATAATAACGGTGCCAAACAGCACTGTTATTGTTTACAAGACATGCAATTTAAGTCGCCGCCAATACGGTCAATAAAATCTGTTTCGTGCAGATGAAACTTTATTGTTTTAACAATCACTCCAAGTACCCGATCGCCCGTCCTTTTGGCGTAGGTATCATTGATATTTTTAAATATAGTCAATCATGTATGAGTGGATGTTTGTAACGCCGCCAGCGCTCAAAATCCTGGGTAATATGCTCTTTAAGAAGCCTCCCATGCTCCTCATCAGATTATTCAGCTTTGTAAGGCGCCATAGACGGCTCGGCCCTATCTAACGCTTGAATATCGATTCTCTCAAGCGTTGGACCAAACTGCCAGGCAATCTTTCCTGATGATTTATTAATCACAATAGGAGGCAGATCAGCATCCACCGGACTGGCCAGGGCTTTAACCGCATAAACCTTACCCACCCATTCGCTTCCGGAATCTGTAATTCGGGCAAACATCGCCCGATCTTTATAGCGCCCATGGAGCAACAAGTACGCATTAGCAATCGTCTCCGCCTCTTGTTCAGAGATGCCATCGGCATAGTCAATTGTACGCATTGCCGTCTTCACACGTTCATCATGTGATTTAAAAGATGATTCACAGGCTGTTAACATGATTGCTGCAATCACTATCAAAAGAGATGCGTTGATAGTTAACAACTGGAGTGGAGATCTTGTTTTATACATCGCACATACCGACCAAGTAGTAGCGTCCCTTATACAGATGTTTATTAAGCACTGGCACAATCTGCAGGATGCGTTCAATAACTAACTGCAACACCTTATTGAATCGAAGGTGTCGCGATGGATTAACAGCTCTATAGTGACAGAGAAATAGCTGCTCCTGCTGGAACCTGCCATTCGCGGTGAATGCGCCGGACATCAGCAGAGGGTCGATCCCAGTCAATCGAGATATGACGCTGCACATAAGATCAAACCTGAACCACTATATCTAATCCGCCGCCAGAAACTTATTGCGGCCACTGTTTTTAGCACGATAAAGCGCTTTGTCGGCGCGCTGGTAAACTTCATCTACCGTGTCGCCAGGCTGAAACTCAGAAAAGCCACCCGAGATTGTTACTGGTACTGGCTGGCCCTGATAGACAAATTCACTTAGCTGTACACTTTTACGCAACTTTTCCACCACTTTTTTGGCCCCCTCCTCGGTGGTCTCTACCAGCAGCACAACAAACTCTTCGCCACCAACACGGGCCAGGAAGTCCGTTTCGCGCAGATGAAACTCAATTGTTTTAACAATTGCTATCAACGCCCGATCGCCTGCCTTGTGGCCGTAGGTATCATTTATCTTTTTAAAATGGTCGACGTCACACACCACCATGGTGAGGGGATGTTTGTAACGCTGCCAGCGGGCAAACTCCTGGGCCACACGCTGTTCGTAAGCGAGTCGGTTTGGGGCGCCGGTCAGTGGGTCGGTCAGCGCCTGAATCCGTTCTTTAGCGAGTCGCTCTTTTAACAGCTGGCTCTCGGCCTCCATTCTCTGTAACTGGAGTGTCAAACCATTAAGTTCATCTTCCAGGGACTCCTGCTGTGCCTCTTCATGTTCACGCTGCTCGGCCAGATGTTCACGAATATTATCCAGGCTGATCTGAATTGCACTCTTCATATGGTTGAGATCGGTGGAGGTCTGCACCGTGGTCTCAATATCATTGACCTCTGCTTTAACCACTGCATCCAGCTGTCTTCCACCAACCAGCGAGGCAAGACGGTGTGATTCAACGCCCCCCACCATCGCTTCTAGTTCTGTAAGACGCTGAGTCAGCTGTTGCAGGAAAGATTCAAGCTCTGCCTTCTCATTTTCCAACGCGTTGCGCATATCCACCACCAGCGCCACCACACGCTCGGTCATGCTTTTGATGCTGTTTGCGTCCAGGCCCTTGGTCAGCTGCTCTTTGAGCTGTTGCACCCGTGCGCTGAGATTGGGGGGAAAACCGAGCGACTCCAATATCTCAAGAAAGACATCTTCAACCGATTCATCCGTGGTAGCGGCGCG
>CAMTXZ010000213.1:0-9831 GCA_947085765.1 uncultured Chromatiaceae bacterium
TGGCAGGCTTCAAGCGTGCCGATGCAGCCGCGCAGTTCACCATACAGATAAAGTGTGACAAAGCTGGCGCGCTGCTCCTCTATTTTTGGTTCATATCTGTTTAAATCTATCCGCTTTTCACTGCCATTGGCCAGGCCATAGGAGATGGCTTCATGGGCCACTTGCAACAAAATGGCCTGTGCATCTTTGGTGATCATTTAGTATTGATATTCGAACACATAAGCGCCATAGCCAACTACCTGATCCTTGCTGCCGGCAGTATCGCCAGAGTTGCGCAGGTCGATGGTGGTGGCGTACAGACCTTTCTTTTTTGCCTGTAACAGTAGACCACTGACAGGATGGCGACCACAGGCGTCGTCGTAATGTAGTGCCTCGGGATGCAACTTTTCAATGGCGCTAGTGGTGGCACGGTCCATCTTCTGTGCGGTGTGATAGTCGTGATAGTGCGAGAGGTCAGAGCTGATCACGATCAGGGTCTCGTCGCCACCCCAGAGCAGTTCCAATACTTCACTTACTTCATCGGCCGTGGCCTCTCCCACCACCAGCGGGACTAGTGTGAAGCTGTTGAGCACTGCCTGTAAAAAAGGCAGCTGTACCTCAAGGCTGTGTTCAAGGGCGTGCGCCTCATTCATCAGTTTCACCTGTGGTAGTTGCAGTGCTGAGTGAGTGCTCATCACATCTATGGCGATGTCGCCTAATGGTGTTGTGAAATAGTCGGCGCTGCTGGCGGCTAAGCCGAAGAGTGGCACGCGGTGCGAAGGGCCAAGCAGTACTACCCGTTTGATTATTGTTCTGTAGGGTTGTAACAGATGATAGGCACTGGCGGCCACTGGGCCTGAGTAGATATATCCGGCATGCGGAACTATTATTGCTTTAGGGTGGAGTGGTGGTGTTGGCTTGGTCTGTTGCAGTAATTTTGTAAGGTAACGGTGCAGTTCATGTTTGTCATCGGGGTAGAACATACCGGCTATTGCCGCAGGTCTGATAGTGCTCATGTGAACCCTCCTGCTATCGATGTACTTATCCTAAGTATATACAGCGTCTCGCTGGAAACAACATGGAAGACAATATGCATAACACCGTGCTAAACACGTCCGTCGATCAATCACTGCTGCTGTTATCGGTGGCGATGTGATAGATTCGGGAGATGTCAGCCTTGCTGTTTACCTCCATGCCCAGGTCGCGCAGCAGGCCATCCTTGATGCTGTAGATCAGGCTGTGTACGCCAAGTGATTGGCCACGTTCCCATGCCTCTTGTACGATGTTGCTGTGGCAGACATTGTTGACCTGCTCGATTACATTCAGCTCACAAAGTTTGTCACAACGTCTGTTCATATCTTTAATGGTGAAGAGGTGTGTTTCGTGTTTTTGGTAAACGTCACGGATGTGGCGCAGCCAGTTGTCTACCAGGCCTAACGGCTTATCTTCCAGCGCTGCGCGCACGCCACCACAACCGTAGTGACCACAGACAATGATGTGCTCGACCTTGAGCACGTCGATGGCGTACTGAATCACTGACAGGCAGTTCAAGTCGGTGTGAATAATGACATTGGCGACGTTGCGATGTACAAACAGTTCGCCGGGCAGCAGACCAACGATCTCGTTGGCGGGGACGCGACTGTCGGAACAGCCAATCCAGAGATATTTAGGCGCTTGTTGCAGGGAGAGTTTTTTGAAAAATTCGGGATCTTGGGCTTGAATGACCTTGGTCCATGCACGATTCTTTTCAAATAGATCTTTCAGCGGGGCATGATTAACGTAGTTCCATAAGATTTTACGCAGGATAACGGCAGTGGAGCCTTGTTGAGAGCCTCAGTTTACAGACTCTTTTGAGTTGGACTCGGACTCTTCCAGCGCTTCAGCGGGGAGGTACTCTTTGAAACTGTGGAGATAGCGCGCCCCCTTTTCAGCCTGTTCAGCCAGCCGCCGGATATGGCTCATTAGTTCTAACTGCATCACCATCTCTTTAATGCTGATTTTCTCGGCGATCCCATCCCGTAGCAGTGTTGCCTTGAGCTGCTGATAATGGCTCTCGATCTCCGTAATGGCAGTGGTGCAGCTCTCGCTGCTGTAATTTTCGAGTGCAGGATCGACCATCTCGAGCAGCTGGACCACCGAATGTTTGAAGTGATTGATCTCTTCGGTCAGCGGCGCATAGCTGATTTTGTGCTGGTGTTGCGACTGGGCGGCGATGGTCTCGGCCAGCTGGGCCATCGTGTTGTAGTAGCGCGATACCCGCACGCCATTGGGCAGCGCCTCTGCTAGGCCACTGGGGAGCTTGTTCTTCTGCATAGCGGTGCTGAATTCGGCGGCAGCAATAACCAGCTGTTTCAAGGCGTAATGGTCTGGCCCCAGACGCAGACCCGGCCCCATCTCGGCGCTTAGCGCCGCCTTGGCCATGCGGCGACCGATAGCGGCAATGCGGTCCAGCTCTTGCCCCAGGGCATGGAAGGCCAGTATCGGTGTGGCGATCAGGGTGCTATCGAGATAACGCGGTTTGGCCTCTTCCTCTTCAGTGGAGCGGAAGCGCCGTTCCAGAAAGGTGGCCAGCTGATTGGTAAAGGGCCAGAGCAGCAGCACCCCCAGCACATTGAACAGCGTGTGGAAAAGTGCCAACACCGCCGGGGCATCAGTCTCCAGCCCCATATCGGTCTGAATGATACTTACCAGACCGAGCATTACAGGCAGAATCAGCAAAGCGATGCAGCCGGTGATCAGATTGAAGGCGACGTGGGCGGCGGCGGCGCGTTTGGCGTTTGGAGTGGCGCCGATGACCGAGATCAGGGCGGTGGTGGTGGTACCGATGTTGGCGCCGATGACCATGGCCGCTGCGGCTGGTAGCAGGATGACCCCGCCGCCTGCCGCCGTCAGGATGATGGCCATGGCGGCGCTGGAGGATTGCATCACAAACGTGATGATGAAACCGCTACCCACCAGCAACAATAGACCCAGGCCGGTGGGGGAGAGGTCGGCAAACTGGATGGTGCTGCCCATGCCCTCGAAGCCACCCTTCAGAATATCAATGCCCAGGAAAAAGACTCCAAAGCCAGCCAGCGCCTCACCCAAGGCACCGTAACGTTTGTCGCGCCAGAGTAGCCGCATCGCCATGCCGATACCGATGGCAGGCAGGGCGAACACCTTGATGTCGAGATGAAATCCGACCAGCGCCACCAGCCAGGCGGTGGTGGTGGTGCCGATGTTGCTGCCATAGATGACGGTGATGGCCTGACGCAGTTTGATCAACCCGGCGTTAACAAAACCGATGGTGGCGAGGGTGACGGCACTGGAGGATTGCACAATAGAGGTGATGGTGATGCCGGCCAGCACACCGCGCAGCGTGGTACGGGTCGAGGTTTCAAGGATGCTCTTTAGCGCTTCCCCCGCTGCCAGTTGCAGTCCGTTGGTCATCAGGTACATGCCAAGCAGAAACAGGCCAACACCGCCAAGCACACTGCTGATAACCGCCAGTTCCATCGATAGTTCCGCTTTTCCTACTGTCCGCAGGGCTTAATAGCCGGCGGCTATATTATATGTAATTAATTTATAACGCCGCGCGGTTTATATAGTGTAATTTTATAAGGCCTGCAAAGCTGAGTTTGCAGCATAATTCACCTAAATATTGTATGACTATATGGAAGCAATTGCCATGATGACAGCAGCAGTCGAAAAAGCAGCGCCTGAGTTGACTGTAGAGGCGCAGATCAACGAACTCAACGCCCGTTATCGGGATATGACACCGGAAGAACGTGTCAGGCAGCTTTACCATGACTTTGCTGAGGATGAGGTGATGCTCACCTCGTCGTTTGCCGCCAACTCCGCTTTTTTGCTGCACCTGTTTGCAACGGTTGCGCCACAGCAGAAGGTCCATTTTATTGACACCGGCTACCACTTTACCCAAACCCTGGAGTACAAGGCCAAACTCACCGAGCTTTATCATCTTAAGGTTGAGGATGTACGTGCCGAGGCGTGGAAACATGAGTACACCGTCAAGGATGAGACCTGGAAAACCGACCCCGACTTCTGCTGCTCCATCAATAAGGTCGAGCCGTTGCAGGAGATCAAGAAGAACTTCAAGGTGTGGGTCTCTGGCCTGGTGCGTTGGCAGACCGAGCACCGTGCATCACTGGATGTGTTTGAGTATCGCGGCGATATTATTAAATTTTACCCACTCATTGATGTCACCAAAGAGCAGCGCGATGCTTATATAAAGGATCATCGGCTACCGTTTCATCCACTGGTCGCCGTGGGGTACTCCTCCATCGGTTGCACACACTGCACCAAACCGGGCGATGACCGCAGCGGGCGCTGGGTCGACACTCCCAAAGCGGAGTGTGGGCTGCATCTCTGACCACTACGGCAGGTTGGGTTCGGGTGGCTGCTGGCGGTATCGCCACAGCTCCCGCATCAGCCAATCCCTGCTTTTGATCTCTGGCGCCCTTGGGCACCTCACCCGGTAATCTCTGCCACTCATGCTGCTAGAACTGGCGCTAAGTTCGATGAACTTCTCTGTCGTTGTTATCTTTTTTTTCAAATAATCATATTTACGCCCTATGTGGGCCAGCGCCTCTTGTCCCGTGTATGGCTTGCCATTGCGTATCAGGGTGCAATCACTTTTACCAATAAACGTCAGCAGATGCTGCACCTCATGTTGCTGAGCGGCGGGCACATCGGCCAGCGTTGCGGCAGTGCAGGTCAGTAACCACACCGTTATTAGGTGTAAGGTGTAATGGATTGTTGGGCGGTGGAACATATGAATTTTGCTACTCAACCCTTGATTGGATCTGAAGCGTAGCAGAGATGGCCCGCTCTTTGCCTCTGTTGTTATCAAGCGGCGATCATCACCTCTGTTCGTCAAGAAAATGTCATACCTACAGGAGAAAGATCAGATGGCCACACCAGTCAACAACAATGCCCAAGACGTGCTTCGCGGGGCAGGCTCTGCCCAAAACGTGCTTCGCGGGACAGACTCCCCGGCGCTGACAGGCAACAATAAAACGTTGCCGCCAGAGACGCAGCGGTTGGCATCAGGGCAAGAGAGAGAGCAGCCAACGGCAACCAGCGGTAGTGATGATGACGATGTGACCGTAAGCCGTGCGGCCCAGGTGCTAAACCAGCAAACCCACCTGCGTGGTGAAGGGGTGATCAAGTCAGCCGACCAAGCCGCGCAGCTGGCAAAAGGGTTGAGTGCACTGTTTGGTGTAAACAGTAGCCAAGGCTTGACGGCCCAGACAGGCAATGTCACGCAAGACCTGATGGGGCTGTTGAAGGCTGGTTAGTATTAATCAGTAGCCGAAGATTTTGAGTTGTACGGGGTGCCAGGGTAGGCGCCCTTTTTTATTTGCGGTGGTCACTGTGTGGCTGAGGCACTATCATGTAGCCCCCTTTCACTCAAGCCCCCGCCAATGCCGCAACGCTCTATCACGCTATACATTCCCGGCCTGTTTGCCGCTGCTGCCGAACCCGCGCAGTTGACCGCACTGCTTAAAGAGCTGCCCTTCGATGATTTGATGGCGCTGGAGCTGTTGTTGGCCCGTGCTCAACAACGGAGTGAACATGGCGGTATCGAGCAGCGGCTGTTCTCCCTGTTTGGCGTTCCCGCCGCAATGGGGGATTGGCCGGTGGCAGCGGTAACGCGGCTGATCGACGGAGGTACGGCGGACGGCCACTACTGGCTACGTGCCGATCCGGTACACATGCAGCCGAGCCATGATCAGGTGATCATGGCTGGCAACCACCAGCTTAACATCAGCGGCGCAGAGATGGCGCAGCTGCGTGATGAGTTCAACCAACTCTGTCGTGACGATGGTCTGCAACTTGAAACACCGGTCAGTCAGCGCTGGTATCTGCGGGTCGAACATACACCGCAAATCACCACCACAGCGCTGCCGGTGGTAGTGGGGCAGAATATCTATCCCCATCTGCCGCAAGGGGCCGAGGGACTCTACTGGAATAAGCTGCTCAGTGAAGTGCAGATGCTCTTTTATGGCAGCAGCGTTAATCAACTGCGCCGTCAGCAGGGGTTGCCGGAGATCAATAGCCTCTGGTTCTGGGGTGGCGGCCAGCTGCCCGCAGTCAACGGCACAACAACACAGTGGCAACAGCTCTGGAGCAATGAGGTGCTGAGTCGTGGTCTGGCGCACCTATTTCAGGTGAAAACCTCGAGCCTGCCCGCCACCGGCGAAGAGTGGCTGGAGCAGGCAAGCGTAGCGGGGCAGCACTTGGTGGTGATCGACGGCATGCGCCAACTCTATAAACAGCCGGAAGAGCTGATGCAGTGGCAAGGAGTTGTGCAGGAACTAAACCAGAGCTGGTTTGTGCCCCTGCTGGCCGCACTGAAAAGCGGCGACCTGAGTGAAATCAGCCTGATCAGTGATGGTCACCATTTTCAGCTCAGCCGCAAACAGCTGGGGCGCTGGTGGCAGCGACGCCGTCCATTCAGCCGGTATCTTTAGCGATCATGCGGAAAATTCAACAGGGCTGCATGATGAAACGTATGCAAGCAGAGGAGATGATGTTGAAAGTCTATTTTAAGGATAGTCGCCTGTGAGTCATAAAATCCTCCGTCGTCCGCTGCCCGATAACTGGGCCGCCACCTTCCCTGATCTCCCGCCGGTGCTGGCGCGGCTCTATGCCAGTCGCCGGGTGGAGTCTGTTGATGAGCTGGAGTGTAGTCTCGGCCGCTTGCACCCTATTAGCGCCATGAAGGGGATCGACGCTGCTGTGGCGCTGCTTGCCAGTGCCGTGCAGCAGGGGCAACGCATCCTGGTGGTAGGTGATTTTGACTGTGACGGCGCCACTAGCACCGCCGTGGCGTTGCGGGCGTTGCGGTTGATGGGGGCGCGTGATGTGCAGTTTCTGGTGCCAAACCGTTTTGAGTATGGTTACGGCCTGACGCCGGAGATCGTGGCGGTGGCGGCCAAGATGAAGCCGGATCTCATTGTTACCGTGGATAACGGCATTGCCAGTATTGACGGGGTGGCGGCAGCCAAACAGCTCGGTATCCAGGTGCTGGTGACGGATCACCATCTGCCGGGCGCGACGCTGCCGCTGGCCGATGCCATCGTCAACCCTAACCAGCCCGGCTGTGAATTCCCCAGCAAGATGTTGGCCGGTGTGGGTGTCATCTTCTACGTGATGATGGCGCTGCGTGGCGCTCTGCGTGATGCGGGCTGGTTTGAACAGCGCGCTGTGCCACCGCCTAATCTGGCGCAGCTGCTTGACCTGGTGGCGCTTGGCACGGTGGCCGATGTGGTGCCGCTGGATCAGGTCAACCGTATTCTGGTGGCCCAGGGGCTGGCGCGGATTCGGGCGGGGCAGTGTTGCGCCGGCATCACGGCGCTGCTGGAGGTGGCGGGTCGTTCGCGGGGGCGGGCGGTGGCCTCTGATCTGGGGTTTGTGGTGGGGCCACGCCTCAATGCCGCCGGGCGGCTGGAGGATATGGCCATCGGTATTCACTGTCTGCTGACCGATGATCACGGTCAGGCGCAGCAGTTGGCCAAGACCCTGGACGGACTCAATCGTGAACGTCGCTCTATTGAAACGGAGATGCAGGATCAGGCCCTGGCCCATCTGGACTCTTTGCAGTTGGGCGATGCCGAGGCGCTGCCCACCGGGCTGTGTATCTTTCAGCCCGATTGGCACCAGGGGGTGATTGGCATCCTTGCTTCGCGTATCAAGGATCGTTATCACCGCCCGGTGATCGCCTTTGCCGAGGCGGATGCTGCCACACTCAAAGGCTCGGCCCGTTCGGTGCCCGGTTTTCATATCCGTGATGCCCTGGACGCGGTGGCAACCCGTCATCCCGGTCTGATTCAGAAGTTTGGTGGCCACGCCATGGCCGCTGGGCTGAGTCTGGATAAAAGCCGTTTTGAAGAGTTTGTGGTGGCCTTTGATGCAGAGGCACGCCGCCATCTTGGTAGTGATGATCTACACGGTACGCTCTGGAGTGATGGTGAATTAACACCCGCCGATTTCACCCTGGAGTTGGCTGAAACGCTGCGTCATGGTGGTCCGTGGGGACAAGGCTTCCCTGAGCCGTTGTTTGACGGCACGTTTGAGATTGTGAACCGCCGCATTGTAGGGGAGCGCCATCTCAAACTGATACTTAAGCCCGTAGGCAGCGATGTTAGCATCGGTGCCATTGCCTTTAATACCGATGACCACGACTGGCCCGGCGCTGTGCGCCAAGTCCATGCCGCTTATAAATTGGATGTAAATGAGTTTCGTGGCGCTTGTGATGTGCAGCTACTGATCGACTATATCGAACCACTCTGATCGTGCTGAGAGGTGAATAGCTGACGCGACTGGATTATGTGGTTTTATCCGGCCCCGTTGCCGAGGCCGGATAAAGGTAAGGCTCAGTAAATATAGACCGCACCGGCACGCGCGGCACTGTTGTCAGCCTGATTGCCGCCTATGCCGGTAGCGCTGCTGGACTCATAAGGGGCGCTCACGGCGATGCTGGTGGCGTCGGCGCTCAGATCGAGTGAACGACCAAACGAGTCGTTAGCCTCGGTATTGGGTGCCTTGGCATAGAGCTGGTATGACCAGAGACCACTGCTGCGAGTGTAGCTGTAGATGGCGCCAGAGTAGGCTGCGCCGTTGTTGTTTGGATCACCATTGATGCCAGTACCATTGCCAGCCTCATACGGGGCGCCAACGACAAGTGTATTGCCATCCTCACTCAAAACGGTCGTCATGCCAAACCAGTCGCCTGTGCCGGTATTTGAGGCCTTGATATAGGCCTGCTGCGCCCAGCTTCCACTGCCGAAGCTGAAGATGTAGACCGCGCCGGACTCAGCTGTGCCGTTATCGCTATGGCTGCCACCAACGTTGATGGCGCTGCTGTCTTCGTTGGGGGCGCCAACGGCGAGGGTGGTGCCGTTGCCACTGAGTTTAACGGAGATGCCAAACTTATCGCTGATGTTGGTATTGGATGCCTTGATGTAGGCCTGTGGTATCCAGGTGATGCCAGTGCGGCTAAAGGTGTGAACGGCACCAGAGTTGGGGGCATCGTTATTGTTCTGGGGGCCATTAACTCCTGTGGCACTACCATCTTCACCAAAGGCGCCCACGGCCAGTGTATTGCCATCACTGCTTATATCGAGCGACCAGCCAAAATAGTCGAGTCCTGCGTCTGGAGTTAGAGGACTCGCCGCTGCATCTGTATTGGAGGCCTTGAGGTATGCCTGTTGTGCCCAGCTGCCTGCATTGCGGGTGTAGATGTAGGCCGCGCCGGCAAGGCTGTGGCTGTTGTTGCTCTGGTTGCCGCCTACCCCTTTGGCGTTGCTATCTTCACCGTAGGCGCCCACCGCCAGGGTATTGCCGTCGGCACTTAAGGCAAGTGACCAGCCAAAAAAATCACTCGCCCCGGTATTTGATGCCTTGGCGTAGCTCTGTTGCGCCCAGGTGCTGCCAGTGCGGCTGTAGACGTAGACCGCTCCTGACTGAGGCGCGCTGTTGTCGCCCTGATTACCATTAATACCCACAGCGTTGCTCGACTCACCTGGTGCACCGACGGCCAGGGTATTGCCGTCACTGCTCAGTGCCAGTGACCAGCCAAAATAGTCGTTGCTCTCAGTGTTGGTCGCCTTGACGTACTGCTGTTGCACCCATGCCCCGTTATTGCGGCTGAAGATGTAAACTGCCCCGGCGTTGCTGACGCTGTTGTCGGCCTGGTTACCACCAATACTAGTGTAGCGTCCTAAATATATTGTTTATTTATAATGTTCTGCGTTATAGCAAGAGAAGTGAACAATGAATTCAGCAATCATTATTGAACTGAGCCCTCAAGAACAAGAGGTGTTGAACAAGAATATTCGGGGTAGGAAA
>CAMTXZ010000214.1:0-10811 GCA_947085765.1 uncultured Chromatiaceae bacterium
CACCATCAAGCACTCTTTGAACTGCCAGACGACGCAGCAGTGCCTGTTCTTGTGTCGGTAATTGTCTTGCATCATATTTCATGGATGCATTATCGCACTTCAACAACCTTTGGTATTGTTTATTACCGACTTATTAGTAAGCACCAGAGCGGCAGTGACGAGATGGCCAGCGTAAAAAACAGCCAGTCTGTTTTTGTGATGGCGACGTCGGCCCGTTTTAGGTAGGCCAACAGGGCGATAAAAATTGTGATGCTGCCTGAAACACCGATGGCCCATGCGCCCACGCCAGCGCCTGCTTCGAGTTGAGCCAGGAAGACCACAAATGTGGTTGTTCCCCATATGAGCCAGGAAAAGACATGCGGTTTTATTGCCCCCTGGATGATGCCACGCACGTACGGATAGAACGCTACAACAGTAAGTACTATTGCAATGGTGCTGAGAACCTCCTTATAGAACATGACCTCTCCCACTCTCATCATAAGCCACGGTGCTTAGTGGTTCGTGGTGGCAATTATGCCAGCACTCAAAGCCCTCTTGTTGAGCTGAGTCGTACCAGCCGTTGTGGCTGTTTGGCAATCTAAATCCCCACCGCACCTAGCTATCTCGTGAGCATCGACGGTATATTGAACCGTATATAAAAAGAGTGGCAGATGGGGATCTTCCACCGAGAGAAAATCTGGACAGCTCACGGGGAGACAGGGGAGTGAATCAAAAGCCATACCGCACCTTAATTTTGTGGACCATCTGGGCCAGCGCTGCCCTGGTGATCTACCTTACGTTGTACCGTGACACCGAAGTCTGGACGTTTATGGAGACCGACCCCAGCCGCATCACCTGGCTGATCATGGGACTCTTTCTGATCGGTGTGTGGGGCAGCTTTATGGTGGCGTTACAGGTGACCAGAGAGTCGCTGCGCTGTGTGGAACTCAACAATGACGCCCGTCAAGGCGGGCTGGATGGCATCACCATCAAGTCGGAGAAACGCGCCGCCGATCGCTTTTTTTACTCACTAAAATCGACGATGGAGCGCAAGGGCGAGCCGGATGTTGAGACCCTGTTACATGTCGAATTGGCTGTCTACGAACGCATCAACCACACCATCGAAGTGATCGGCAACCTGCTCATCACTCTTGGCCTCATCGGTACCGTGATGGGGCTGACCATGACGCTCTCCGGTCTCAGCAGCTCGCTCGATTCACTTGGGCAGGATCAAGAGATGCTGCTCATCGGCCTGCGTCATGCCATGCAGGGCATGGGCACCGCCTTCTACACCACCCTGCTCGGCGCGGTACTCGGTGGCATCCTGCTGCGCATGTTTGCCCAACTCACGCTGCACGGCATTGAAGGTCTGCACGACAACCTGCTGCGCATCTGCCTGGTCTACTGCTCCCCCGACTATGCCCGGACCCTGGAGCGTGACGTGCGCCTGCTCAATGATGAGTTACGTATGCTGGATCAGAATGTGCAGATGATGCAGCAGACCTTTGCCGATTCGCGCCACATGGTCACCGAGTTCCGCGAAGAGATCCGGCGCCTCGGTGAGAGCGAACAGGGCAGCAAAGGTGAAGAGCCATTGCGTCTCATCATCAGCCGTCATCAAGAGTATTGCGAAGCGTTGCGCAAACAGATGCACATGCTGGCAGTGACCAACAAACCCTGGTGGATCAGACTCTACGAGCTGTTCCGGCCCAGGCAGTAGCGATGAAAATGAAGCGCCGCAACTCCGAATCCAACATCCATGAGAGCTTCTCTGATCTCGCATTGATGATGTTGATGACCTTTGTCTTCCTGCTGGTCATCATCCTCATCACCGCCCGCACCCAAGAGAGCGTAGAGATTCCGCGCCTGAAAAAAGAGGCGGCGGAAATGAAACGCCAGCTTGCCGAGATGGGTAAGGATAATCAGCGCCTCACCAGCGAACTGGGTGATATGAGCGACATGAGTGGCGAGGCGCAGTTAGAGCAGATGCTGCAATCCGTGGGACTCGATAGCGCCAAAGGGCGCAAAGACTTTGACCTGTTTATAAAAGGGTTGGAAGAGATCCCAGGCAAGGATATCCATCTGGTAATCGACGCCACCGGCTCCATGCACGGTGTCTCCAATTTTCTGGTGCCGCTGTTGCGGGTGATCGTTGCACGCTCCCACAAAGATGTATCAGCAGTCACCTGGTTTGCCGACGGTAAGGCCGACACCTATCAGGGCACCATGGGTGAAATGCTCGACAGCTTCATGAAAGGCGCGCCTTTTGTGGGCGGCAATGAGACCATCGGCGACGCCTTTATTCGCGCCGAGGAGAATGCCGCCGCACCCGGCGCCTACGTGCTGATCGGTGACGAACCCTCTGACGATCGCATCTACTACCTCAACATCCCCGCCCCCGTCTTCACTATCCCGATCGGCCGCTCCGATCCCAATACCTGGCATGAGTACAACACCCTGGCCGAAAAGACCCATGGCAAGTTGTTGCAGCTGATTTTTCAGTAGGAAGATAAAGATGCGTTGGGCGCGTTTTTATTTAAATATTACAGCTTTATAACTTGGGCGGAGGGAAAGGTATAAATCACTTGGGTAGTGATGAATCCTTGGTTAAATTGTTTGATTACTCTTAATGCTGCGCTTGTTTAAAGGTGCTGTAGATATAAGGAGATATATTATGGCATTAGTACAATTTCACATGTTATGGGCAAATCATCCATATCCAAATAACCCGTGCGATGAAGAAGAGTTTACAAATCAATGTGCAATTAGAATGGGCGTTGCTTTAGAAAAATCTGGCATTGATACAACCTCGTTTGACACTATGTATCCGAATAGAAGATGTTATCCAGGATTTAAACACTCGCCCCGCCACATATTAGCAGCGCAAGAACTGGCAAATTGGATAAAAACTAAAAATTCACTATTTGGAATAGTGGAAGTTCATAAAAATGTTACTAGCAAAAATTTTAAAGGAAGAAAAGGTATTGTTTTTATAAAAAATGGCTGGGGTTCTACTGACCATATAGATGTGTGGAATGGTGTGGGTATGAAGGGTGGTTTTCCAAATTATTTCTCACTTGGTAAAGAAGTTTGGTTTTGGGAATTAACGCTATGAAAAACCTATGTTATTTAACGCTATTTTTTTTAGTGTCATGCTCATCCGCATCAGAAAACATAACTGATGAAATATCTGTTTTTTCAAACAATATTAAATTAATTGAAGAAAGCACTAAATGCTATTTGGTATATGGGAATGAAAAAAAGTTGATATCCCCTAAGCCACCATGCCATTTTTTACGAAACTCAGAAAAAGCGCCACAATATTATTCGTATACTGACATCGGTGTTGATGCAGTCTTGATTGTTTCTGGAACGTCAGTATCAAATGAAATTCGGAAGGAGTGGGGCTTGTCTGACGACCTTGTCTGCGGGGTAGACTCACAGGGAGTTTTAATAAAAAATGGTGAAATAGAAGTTACCGAAAAGACATTAGAGGGAGGGGTTTTGTGCAAAGATAAAGGATCAGATGAAAAGAATTTTTGGTATTTTTCACGCTGACTGGGCGAGTGAACCGCGTACGCACAGCGCACCCTACATAAAACAAAATCACCCACGCAATAGCTGTTCCATCATCGACACTGCCTGCTGTTGATAACCGCCGCCAAACAGGTTGAGGTGGTTGAGTATGTGGTAGAGGTTGTAGAGCGGTTTACGCTGGCGATAACCGGATGCAAGTGGGTACTCTGTTTCATAGGCCTGATAGAACTCCGCGGAAAAACCACCAAACAGTTCGGTCATGGCAATATCGGTTTCGCGATCGCCGTAGTAGACCGCTGGATCAAAGATCAGCGGTGTGCCGTCCGTGGCGATGGCGTAGTTGCCGGACCAGAGGTCGCCATGCAGCAGTGATGGCTCTGGTTGGTGGCCGACAAAAAAATCGTCCAGCTGATCAAGTAGCTGTTGTCCCAACGTTTGCAGTGGGCCGCCATAACCATTTGCTGCCGCCAGTTGCAGTTGCTGGCCAAGCCGTTGGTGGCGCCAGAACTCAATCCAGTTATCACTCTGCGTATTGGGTTGTGGTGTGGTGCCGAGGGTATTGTGGCGATGCCAACCAAACTGATTGGCGCTGTGGCGATGCATCTGCGCCAGCTGCTGCCCCAGCTGTGTCTGGCTGCGACTGTTGCCAGGGCCAAACTCAAGCTGCTCCAGTACCAGATAACTCTGCTGAGCGCTGACGCCATAACAGACCACCTGTGGTACACGGATGGTTCTGGAGGCGGCGATCTCATTCAGCCCCGCTGCCTCCGCCACAAACATCTCGCTCAGTTGTGCAGTGTTGAGTTTGACGAAGTAGCGCTGTTCAGCGCCGCTGATGAGATAGCTTTCATTGATGCAGCCGCCACCGCGTTGCTGTTTATGCTGGCACTGAAACGAGGTGCCGGTTGTGGCACTGATGTGATCGGCGATGGAACTCCAGAGGGGCATGGCGTGGCTCGTTTAAATGCGAGGGATTATTTTAGCTGAATTGTGCGGCTGGGTTCTGTTGCGCCTTGTGGGCATCAGAAAGTAAAACCCCCGCGTGAGGCGGGGGCTTTGGCTGGATCGGTTCTGTTTAGGCGGCCAGACTGCGGGCCTTGCCATCGATGGCGGCAAGCAGGGTCTGGAATGATTTGTCGAAGGATTTTACCCCTTCATCTTCAAGCTGCTGGGTGGCGGCACTCAGGTCAATGCCTGCCAGTGCCAGTTGCGCCAGCAGGGCTGGCGCCTCCTTCATGCCAATTTCCAATCTGGCGGCGGGTTCGCCATGGTCGAGATAGGCGGCATAGGTAGCGGGTGGCACGGTGTTGACGGTATCAGGACCGATCAGCTCTTCGATATAGAGCACGTCGCTGTAGTCGGGATTTTTTACCCCGGTGCTGGCCCATAACAGCCGTTGGCTGTGGGCGCCGATGTTGGCAAGATCGGCAAACCCCTCACCAAAGAGACGTTGATAGACCAGGTAAGAGGCCTTGGCATTGGCGATAGCGATCTGTCCCTTTAGTGCCTGTAGTTTGAGATCGCTGCCTGCGGCAATTTTTTCATCCAGTAGTTTGTCGATAAGCACATCAACACGGCTGACAAAAAAGCTTGCTACGGAGGCGATGCGGTCTACCGGCAAACGCTGCTGCTGACGCTGACGCAAGCCACGGATGTAGGCCTGCGCTATTTCGGCATAACGCTCCATTGAAAAGAGCAGGGTGGCGTTGATGCTGATTCCTGCTGCAATCAGCGCTTCGACGGCGGGTACCCCTTCGCGGGTGGCAGGCACCTTGATCATCAGGTTGGGACGGTTGACGCGGTGGGCCAGATCTTTGGCCTCGGCAATGGTGCCGGCGGTGTCGTAAGCAAGATCGGGTGAGACTTCCAGACTGATATAACCATCCTGGCCATCGGATTTTTTGTAGACCGGCAGCAGCAGATCCGCCGCCTGTTGAATATCCTCAATCGCCAGGCTAAAAAATAGTTCGCGGCTACTGAGCTTGCCATTTTGCTGCAACAGCTGGCGCAGGCTGACATCGTAATCACTGCTGCCGCCAATGGCCTTTTCGAAGATGGAGGGGTTGGAGGTGACACCTGCCAGTCCATCATCGCGGATCATCCGTGCCAGTTCGCCATCGGCGCCCAGCATGCTGCGCTGGATATTGTCGTACCAGATGCTCTGGCCGAGTGTTTGTAGATGTTGCAAGGTGTTGGAAGTCATTGTTGCCTATATCCTCATATTAATTGTGACGCCAGTCTCAGCACTGGTTATCGGTTAAGTGTTGAGCAACTTGATTACTAATGGTGTGATCGCTTTTGACCGGAGTTGTTCCTTATTGTAATGAGAGATCTATGATGATCAGGGTAATTGTAACGAGAGGTCTAAGGGGTCTATGATGACTAGGGTAGACCAACTTGTTTCATTGGAGGAGTGCGTTATGTATATGAAGGATAAAAAAAGTGGTGACATGGTAGAGGTGCTGGATATTAATGCACTTATCAACCCGAGTTCGAGCGTTGTGCTGGGTCGGTTTCATGTCGGTGAAGAGTTGCCGGAGCAGCAGAAATTTTCTAAGAATACGCTGGTATTTCCGTCGGGAGAGGCGTTGCCAGGTTGCTGGAGCGACCCAAGTTACAAAGGCCCAAGCTTAAATCAGTGACGATCCCGCGCCGACAGATAGCTTAGCCCGGCGTCAATACGCCCCCAAAACCACTCCAGCAGGCGGCGTGTCCGGGGGCGTGCCTGCCACGAGGCGAGGCTGATCTCTTTGCACTGTTGTAAGTCGTGTTCCATCTCTGTCTTTAATAGCAGGGCAAAGGTCGGGTCGTCGATCTCCTGGTTGCCCTCCAGATTCCAGCGCAGGTTCCAGCGGTCAAGGTTGCTCGACCCGATGGAGCACCACTGGTCGCAAAGGTAGGCCTTGGCGTGGGCGAAGCGCGGCTGGTATTCAAAGATACGTACCCTGTGTTTTAGCAGGTGGTGGTAAAAACGGCGGCCGGCGTGGCGTACTGCCGGGTGGTCGGTATGTGGCCCTTGCAGGATCAGCCGCACATCCACGCCGCGCTGGGCGGCTCTCTTCAGGGCGCGGCGCAACCGCCACGACGGCGCAAAATAGGCGGTGGTGATCCAGGCACGCTGCCTGGCGCTCTTGAGTCGTCGCAGCAGCGAACTCTGAATCTCCTGATGGCTCAATAGTTGCGCAATGGTGGTCCGTCCCGGCTGTTGGGCGGTGGCGGGAGGTGTATGTGGAATCGCTTTCAGCTTGTCGATTTCATCACCGGTGCCCGGCCAGTTGTCGGCAAACAGAGTAAGCCAATCCTGCACACATTCGCCCTCCACCTGCACCATAAAGTCGTGCCAGCCATGATCACCGGCAAAATGGTCAGTGATGCCGGTACCGCCGATAAAGGCGATACGGTTATCCACCAGCAGCAGCTTGCGATGGTTGCGGGAGAGCAGCCGTCGCCACTTGCGGTAATTTATGGGGTTATAAAATTCGAGATGGATGTTGGCGTGGCCCGCCAGCCGCTGCCGGTCAGCCCTGTTGATGCCGAGTGCGCCAAAGTCATCAAAGAGCAGAAAGCTCTCTACACCGCGTTTGGCTGACTCAACAATGGCATCGATAAACTGGCTGAGCGTAGCGCCCGACTCTAATAGATACATCTCCAGAATAACGTGGTGGCGTGCCCCCCTAATGGCTGCAAGCATGGCCGGAAAAAACAGAGCGCCATCTGCCAGCAGTTGAAACTGGTTGTGGTGACGTAGGGGAAAATAGTAGCGGTTGGATTTGTCAGTGGTCATAGCGTGTGCCATTGTAGGCATGGTTGATACTGCCCGACCAGTCTGGGGCGGTAGATAAATTTTGTGATACCGTAGCGCGATGAATTCAATGCTTAATACCTATTGGAAAATCTGCCGTTTTCAGCTTGGGCCACAGGACCTGCCAAGCTCGCAGAGTCTTATGGTTGCCACCCTGCTGCTCTACATGCTGATCAGCCTTATCATCGCTGGTTTTGAACTGACCCCCGTGATGGCACTGTTCTACGCCATTCTTGATGTTGCACTGCTGCTGGGCATGATCCGCATGATGTTATGGGTGCGTGATCTCTGGCCGCGTTACCTGCAAACCACCACGGCACTGCTTGGTGTGGGTGTGTTGTTTGGTTTTGTCGCGGTGCCCCTCATGTGGTGGCGGTTGCAGTATGGCGATCCGATGCAGGCCTTTCTGCCATCGCTGCTGATCCTTGGGTTGATGGTCTGGAACGCAGCGGTTGTCGGCCACATTCTGCGCCACGCACTCAACACACCTTTTTATGTCGGTATAGCGCTGTCGTTGCTATACATCTACGCCTCCGCCACCGTTCTTAGAGCAGTTTTTGTTACAGGCAGTTAATCATGCACATACACATTCTTGGAATCTGCGGCACCTTCATGGGTGGCGTCGCCATTCTCGCGCGGCAGATGGGTTACACCGTTACTGGTTCTGACGCCAACGTCTATCCGCCCATGAGCACTCAGTTGGAAGCGCAAGGCATTACCCTGCACCAAGGTTACGATCCGGCGCCACTTGATCCGGCACCAGACCTGGTGGTGATTGGTAACGCCATGTCACGTGGCAACGCCTCGGTCGAGTACGTGCTCAATCGTGGTCTGCCCTACATCTCTGGACCGCAGTTTCTCGCTGACTATATTCTGAAAGATCGCTGGGTCATCGCCGTTGCCGGCACCCACGGCAAAACCACCACCTCCAGCATGGTGGCGTGGATACTCGAATACGCCAAACTCACGCCCGGTTTTCTCATCGGCGGCGTGCCTGGCAACTTCGGCATCTCTGCACGTCTGGGCGATGCACCGTTTTTTGTGGTGGAGGCGGATGAATACGACACCGCCTTTTTCGACAAACGTTCCAAGTTTGTGCACTACCGCCCGCGCACTGTGGTTCTGAATAACCTCGAATTTGACCACGCCGACATCTTTGAAGATCTGGCCGCCATCAAACGCCAGTTTCATCATCTAGTGCGCACCATCCCCGGCAACGGTCTGATTGTTGCGCCGGTTGATGACGCCAACATCACCGATCTCCTCACCATGGGCGCCTGGACACCGATAGAGTATTTTGCCAGCGCCAGTATCGAGCAGAGCGAAATCAAACACTGGAGCGCGCGTGATGTCGCGCCCGACGGCAGCGCCTTTGCCATCTACTGGGGCGATACCCATGTCGGCGATGTACAGTGGGACCTGCTCGGCATGCACAACGTACATAACGCCCTGGCCGCCGTTGCCGCCGCCCGTCATGCCGGCGTCATCGCCCACGAAGCAGTGGCCGCGCTGAGTGAATTTAAAAACGTAAAACGGCGCATGGAGATCAGCGGCGTAGTCAATGGCATCACCGTCTATGATGACTTTGCCCACCACCCCACTGCCATCACCCTCACCCTCGATGGACTGCGCAAAAAGGTTGGCAACGACGCCTGCATCATCGCCATCCTCGAACCACGCTCCAACACCATGCGGATGGGTGTACATGCCGACACGTTGGGGCCATCACTCGCCGCCGCCAATGAAGTGGTGCTCTACAATCCGCCCGATCTCGGCTGGGATCTTAACGGCGTGGTTGAAGCGCTTGATGGCCATGCCAAATTGTTTGATGAGATCAAAAACATCGTCGATTTTGTTGCTGGTTATGCGCGGCCCGGTGACCACATCCTGGTGATGAGCAACGGCGGCTTCGGCGGCATTCATCAACAGCTGCTGCACGAACTGGAACAGGTGAAACCATGAGTCGCAACAGCATCGCCCTCGCCATCACCGGTGCCTCCGGTGTTGCCTACGGACTGCGCCTGCTTGAGTGTCTGATCAGCGCCGGCGAAGAGGTCCACCTGATGATCTCCAAAGCCGGACAGATGGTGATCGACATGGAGACCGAACTTAAAATCAGCGGCACACCGCAAGAGATGCAAAAACAGCTCAGCAGCCGCTATCACGCCAAAGAGAATCAACTGCACGTCTGGGGCAAAGAGCAGTGGCACTCACCGGTTGCCAGCGGCAGCGGCGCACCACGCGCCATGGTGGTCTGCCCCTGCACCAGCGCCTTCCTCGCCGCCACCGCCAACGGCAGCAGTAACGACCTGATGGAACGCGCCGCCGACGTCGCCATCAAAGAGCAACGCAAACTGATATTAGTGCACCGCGAAACACCACTCTCCGCTATTCATCTGGAAAACGCACTCAAGCTGGCACGCTTGGGTGTGACCATCCTGCCAGCCAATCCCGGCTTTTATCAAAACCCAAAAACGTTAGATGACATTGTTGATTTTGTTGTCGCCCGCATACTTGATCATCTTGATGTTGAACATACGCTGATGCCGCGTTGGGGGGAGTAAAGAGATTTACCTGTTTATTCCCCAAGCTACAAATAAAGATTGCCCGCACCATCCCAACTTGCCATAGTGACAACCACAATCGGCATAAGGGGTCATGTCATGATAATAAAATAAAAAATTCAGATGGGCAGGGAGACGCTCCCCGGAATTTGCTGCGCTACTTCCGGGCTACTTGCTTAGACATCCCTGGTACTCCACAATACAATCCCCTATATATCAGGCTGCTGTGCCGATACGGTTTAGTCCACTAGACATTTATACGCCATGCTGCGTGCGAGGTATAAATGTATAGATATTATGCAAGAGAGATATATGCGATTAAATACGAAGCTACTATTTGAGCTGGCAGTTTATAGACTTGATGAAGAGTCTTATTACAATGAGTTTTTAAAGTATAAGAATGAAAACTCTACTGAACATACATCTGATTCATGTCTTATAAATAGCTATGGCGGACAATGGGAATACAATGAGATTGTCGGTTTTTTAAAATTTTACGTTTCTGGTAACACACAAATAAGGTGTGAATATCATGAAACGGACAAAAAAATAAAAAGAAAAACCAAAACAAAAACCTTTATCAAAATAACTGATTCACTTTGTGTTAGGTCAATTTCCAAAAAAATGACAAACGAAGAACTGATAAACACGATAGAGGATTGCATTAGGCATTGCAAAAATAATATTCCAATAAAAAGATTTATAGATACTCGAATGTTTGATAGTACTTTTAAGAATACTAACTGGGTTCAAGTAGTGACTTAGTATGAAGATGAGCTGTAACAAAAATAGTTACTAATAAGTCGGTAATAAACAATACCAAAGGTTGTTGAAGTGCGATAATGCATCCATGAAATATGATGCAAGACAATTACCGACACAAGAACAGGCACTGCTGCGTCGTCTGGCAGTTCAAAGAGTGCTTGATG
>CAMTXZ010000215.1:0-31249 GCA_947085765.1 uncultured Chromatiaceae bacterium
CCATACCTGTTCAGCGGCACGTTTGGTATTTACAAACACAATAGAGCGTTCAGGTTGCAGTGTTTTTAACAGGCCCAGCAGTAACGGGATCTTCTCGTCATTGGCGGTGTAGTAGACGCTCTGCTCAACATTGTCAGCGGTAATTGAGTCACTCTCAATCTTGACCACCTGCGGGTTATTCATGTGTTCATAGGCCAGCTCAGTGACGCGATGCGACATGGTGGCGGAGAAGAGCATGTTGAGACGCTGCTCCGGGTGCGGCATGCGCCGCAATAAAAATCGGACATCACTAATAAAACCGAGATCAAACATGCGATCGGCCTCATCAAGGACCATGGCTTGAATGGCCTTGAGGTCAAAAACCTTTTGTTTGAAAAAATCGATGATACGCCCCGGCGTGCCGATCAATATGTCGACACCCTCGGCCAAGGCGTTGCGCTGTGACTCATAATTGGCGCCGCCATAGGCAAGCCCCAGGACTAGCCCGGTATGGGCGTTGAGGCCGGTAGCATCCTTGTGAATCTGGATTGCCAATTCACGGGTCGGCGCCATGATTAGCACCCGAGGCTGATTGGGGCGGCGCTGTACTGAGGCGGGCTCGGTAAGCAGCCGGTTCATCACGGCAACTAAAAAGGCAACGGTCTTGCCCATACCGGTTTTAGCCTGACCAGCAACATCTTTACCATTGAGCAGAAGTGGTAATGAATCCCCTTGAATGGGGGTGCAGAACTCGTAACCACTGTCGGTGATCCCTTGCATGAGGGGCGCGGGCATTTCAAAACTGGAAAAGCGAATATCAGAGAGGTGTGTGACTTCCATAAGGCTCATTAGCTTGGTTTGGAAAGGGACTCGCAAACTACCGAGCTTGCAATATTGTTCAAAGTGGACTTGAATCTTACAGCGATTAAACTCATTAAGACACTTGATTCGAAGATGTTTTTGTATGATTCTGTTGGTATTGCCAATAATGGCCTGAATGGAGGCATTTACAGTGAGTGATAATATCGTCTACGTGACAGACACCAGTTTTGATCAAGAAGTGTTGAATGCCGAAGGGCCTGTATTGGTCGATTTTTGGGCCGAATGGTGTGGCCCTTGCAAAATGATTGCGCCGATCCTGGATGAGATTGCCGGTGAGTATGCGGGCAAGGTGCGTGTTGCCAAGGTAAATATCGACGAAAACCCAGCTACCCCACCAAAATATGGCATTCGTGGTATTCCGACCTTGATGTTGTTTAAGGGCGGTAACGTTGAGGCAACCAAAGTGGGCGCCGTTTCCAAATCACAATTGACGGCCTTTTTAGATAGCAACATCTAAAGTCTAGTCAATAGATTAAATCGCCGCGTTTGGCAATTAATGCTGGACGCGGTAATTTAAAGGTGGTACGGTTCGCAAATAACGACTATAACTCGACCCAAAATGTAGGCCGTCTCTCATCGAGATTTCCGAGCCAGCCCTTTCCGGCTCATCCCGAACTTCCCCAGAATTTTTCGTTTTCCCTATACATCTAGTAGCCGACAACAATCCTATGAATCTGACCGAATTAAAAAAAATGACCGCGGCCGAGCTTATCGAGCTGTCGATGGAAATGGGCTTGGAAAATATGGCCCGCAGCCGTAAACAAGACATTATCTTTGCTGTCCTCAAGGGCCATGCCAAAAAGGGTGAGCCGATCTCCGGGGATGGTGTGTTGGAGATCCTGCAGGATGGTTTTGGTTTCCTGCGTTCTGCAGACTGTTCGTACTTGGCCGGGCCTGATGATATCTATGTTTCGCCTAGCCAGATCCGCCGTTTCAATCTGCGTACGGGTGACAGTGTCACCGGCAAGATTCGACCACCAAAAGAGGGGGAGCGCTATTTTGCGTTACTCAAGGTTGATTTGATCAATTTCGAGCCGCCTGAGAACTCCAAAAACAAGGTGTTATTTGAAAACCTGACGCCGCTGTTTGCCAATCAGCGCCTCAAGGTGGAGCAGGGTAACGGCAGTACTGAGGATTTGACAGCGCGTGTTATCGAGCTGGTGGCGCCTACCGGTAAAGGTCAGCGCGCCATGATTGTGTCGCCGCCCAAAGCGGGTAAGACGATGATGTTGCAGAACATCGCCCAGTCTATCGCGGCCAATCATCCCGAGTGTTATCTGATTGTTCTGCTGATCGATGAACGCCCCGAAGAGGTGACAGAGATGTTGCGCTCTGTTCGTGGTGAGGTGGTCGCGAGTACTTTTGATGAGCCTGCCAGCCGTCATGTACAGGTCGCTGAAATGGTGATCGAAAAGGCCAAGCGCCTGGTGGAACACAAACGTGATGTGGTGATTCTGCTCGACTCCATCACTCGTCTGGCACGTGCCTATAACACGGTGATTCCATCTTCAGGCAAGGTATTGACCGGGGGTGTTGATGCCAACGCCCTGCACCGTCCAAAACGTTTCTTTGGTGCTGCCCGTAATATTGAAGAGGGCGGCAGTTTGACGATTATCGCCACTGCACTGGTTGAAACCGGTTCACGTATGGATGATGTAATCTACGAAGAGTTCAAGGGTACTGGCAACATGGAGCTACACCTTGATCGCAAGATCGCTGAAAGGCGTGTCTATCCTGCCATTAATATCAACCGCTCTGGTACCCGTCGTGAAGAGTTACTTACCAAGCAGGATGAATTACAGAAGATGTGGATTCTGCGTAAGCTATTGCATCCGATGGATGAGCTGGCGGCGATGGAGTTTCTGCTCGATAAGCTCAAGGATACCAAGACCAACGACGAGTTTTTTGATTCGATGAGGCGTTAGTACTGGCGTTTTTTATTGAGATCAAAACAGAGGGGAGAGCAAAAGCTCTCCCTTTTTGCTTTTAGTTATCCTGCTTTTTTGGCGTTATTGATCTGGGTTTTGACCGGCGCGGTATTCCATATCTGTTTGGCATATTCACCGATGGTGCGATCACTGGAGAACTTGCCCATGTTGGCGGTGTTGAGTATCGCCTTGCGTGACCAGCTCTCCTGGTCTTGATAGAGGCTCGCCACATCTTCCTGGCGGGCGACATAGGCGGGGTAATCTGCCAGTACCATGTAGCGATCACCGTGGTGAGTCAGCGTGTCGATGATGGGGCGATAGCGGTTGAGTTCGGCAGGAGAGAAGTAACCTGAGCCGATCATGTCGAGCACCGTTTTTAGCTCAGCGTTGCCGTGATAACACTCCCATGGGTTGTAACCGTTGTGTTTGCGCGCTTCCACTTCGGCGGTGGTCATGCCAAAGATGAATATATTCTCTTCACCCACCTCTTCGAGGATTTCGACGTTGGCGCCATCAAGCGTGCCGATGGTCAGTGCGCCGTTGAGGGCGAATTTCATGTTGCCAGTGCCGGAGGCCTCGGTCCCGGCGGTTGATATCTGTTCCGACAGGTCACAGGCGGGCACGATCTGTTCTGCCAGTGAGACGTTGTAATTGGGCAGGAACACAACCTTAAGCTTGTCACCGATGGCCGGGTCGTTGTTGACGATATCGGCGACATCGTTGATCAATTTGATGATCAGTTTGGCGAGGTAGTAGCCGGGCGCGGCCTTGCCGGCAAAGATGATGGTGCGCGCGGTGACGTTCTCTGCGGGGTTGCTGCGAATGCGGTTGTAGAGTGTTACGACATGTAACACGTTGAGCAGCTGGCGTTTGTATTCGTGCATGCGCTTGACGTGGATATCAAACATTGACGTTGGGTTGACGTCGATACCGAGGGTCTTTTTGATCAGCCCGGCGAGTTTTGTTTTGTTGTTGAGTTTGATGGTCCGGAACTCTTGGCGGAACTCGGCACTCTCTGCCAGCGGCAGCAATTTTTTGAGTTCGAAAAGATCGGTAATCCAGCCGTCGCCGATCTTGCTTGAGATCAGTCGTGACAGATCGGGATTGGCCTGGTTGAGCCAGCGGCGCGGGGTGATGCCGTTGGTCATGTTGATGATTTTGCCGGGATAGAAGCGGTCGAAATCGGCAAAGATGGAGCTCTTCATCAGCTGGGTGTGCAGGGCGGCGACGCCGTTGACCTTGTGGCTGCCCACCACGGCCAAATAAGCCATGCGGACCCGTTTGCCGTTGTTCTCCTCAATCAGCGACATCCGTTTTAGCAGCTCGAAATTGCCAGGGTGACGATGCATCACCTCATCGAGGAAGCGTTGGTTGATCTCGTAGATGATCTGCATGTGGCGCGGCAGGATCTTTTCGATCACCGCTACCGGCCAGCTCTCCAGTGCCTCAGGCAGCAGTGTGTGGTTGGTATAGGCGAAAGTGTCGGTAGTGATCGCCCAAGCCTTGGCCCAGGGCAGGTTGTGGGTATCCATGAGAATTCGCATCAGCTCCGGAATCGCCAGCACCGGATGGGTATCGTTGAGCTGAATGGCGACCTTGTCCGCAAGTTGATCGAAGGAGTCGTGGTGCTTCTGGTGGCGGTAGAGGATGTCCTGGAGTGAGGCGCTGACAAAGAAATACTGCTGTTTGAGGCGCAGTTCCCGGCCCATCTCGGTAGTGTCGTCGGGATAGAGCACCTTGGAGAGATTTTCCGATTCGTTTTTGTCCTCAACCGCCTTGATGTAGTTGCCTTCGTTGAAATATTTCAGATCAAAATCGCGTGAAGATTTGGCCGACCAGAGGCGCATGTTGTTGACGGTGGTGGCGCCATAACCGGGGATGGGGGTGTCATAGGCCATGGCCATGACATCATCGCTATCGACCCAGCGGTAGTGCATCTCGCCCGCTTCGCCAGGAAAGGAGAGCACGCGGCCATTGAATTTGACCGGGTAGATCACCTCGGCGCGTGGGAACTCCCAGGGGTTGCCATAACGCAGCCAGTTTTCTGGATGTTCAATCTGGTAGCCATTTTCGATGCGCTGGTTGAACATGCCATATTCGTAGCGAATGCCATAGCCATAGCCCGGCAGCCCGAGTGAGGCCATGGAGTCGAGGAAGCAGGCGGCCAGCCGGCCCAGACCGCCATTGCCAAGGGCGGCGTCACTCTCCATCTCCCGCACCTCTTCCAGATCTACGCCGATCTCATTCAGCGCCTTGGCAAATTCACCCTGAATGCCGAGATTCAGGGCGCTGTTGGTGAGGGTGCGGCCGATCATGAACTCTAGTGAAAGGTAGTAGACCCGCTTGGCATCCTGCTGATAGTAGGTGCGCATGGTCTCCATCCAGCGTTCGATCAGACGGTCGCGAACTACCCAGGAGGCGATGTGGTACCAGTCGCGAGGTGTGGCGGTGTAGAGATCCTTGCCGGCCGAGAACTCCATGCGGTTGGCCAGGGAGTGTTTCAGTGATTTGGCGTCCATCCCTAGATAGTCGTATTTAAAAGCGGGTAACTTCCGTTTATCTTCCATGGCGATCTCCTGGCGAGTAACTATCTGTTTTGTGTGGATTTAGGGCGCGCTTCGGGTTGTCCGTTGCGCTGCCCATAGTCAGCGGCCAAAGCGGAATATGCTTGAGCAGGTAAGTACAGATAGTGAACGTGTGTGCTGTGGCGGGATGAGGGCTTGCTGATCGGGCGGATTTTCGGTATGATGCCCGGCTCTTTCGCACGGCAATTTAGTCTAGAGTGTGAAATTTGATTTGAGTTGAGAGGTTCATGCCATGAAAGCGGACATCCATCCCGCCTACCAAGAAGTAGAAGTGACCTGCAGTTGCGGTAATGTTTTCAAGACCCGGTCAACACTGGGCAAGAGTACGCTGCATCTGGACGTATGTGCTAGCTGCCACCCTTTCTACACCGGTAAGCAGAAGATCGTTGATACCGCCGGCCGTGTAGATAAGTTCCGCCAGAAGTACGGGGTAAAGTAACCAGTTACGTGTCTGGGCTTGCCAGTTTAAAAAGGGTGCCTCGCAAGGGCGCCCTTTTTGCGTTCTGTGGGTTGCTGTTTTTGTGTGGCCTGCCACCAACGGCCGTGGCGGCGCAGTGTATCCCCTTCCAGGTGGATGAGTGGGCCAGTGTCAGCTACATCTACGACGGCGATACAATCAAACTCGGCGATGGTCGCAAGGTTCGCCTTATTGGCATCAATGCGCCGGAGGTTGGCCATGATGGCAATCCAGCGGAGCCATTGGCTGAGGTAGCACGCCAGGCGTTGCAGGAGATGTTGGCGGGGCAGGCGCGCATTGCCCTGCGCTACGAGAGCGAACGGCTGGACCATTATGGTCGTCTGCTGGCGCATCTCTATCTCTCCGATCAGAGCAGTGTTCAGGAGCGGCTGCTGGAGCAGGGGTTGGCCGCCGCCGTTGTGATCACCCCCAATGTTGCCAATCTCGACTGTTATTTCAGTGCTGAGGCGCGTGCCCACGGTCGTGGCATCTGGCAGCAGCTGCGCTTCAGTGGCTACGAGACTGACCAACTGCCGCAGGAGGCACGGGGCTTTTATATTATTCAGGGGCGGGTGGAACGTATCGGCGAGAGTAGCAAGGCGCTGTGGCTGAACTTTGCCAATCAAGGGGGCGCCAAGGTGGTGGTGCGGATCGATAAAAAAGATCTGCCCAACTTTGAGTCGGGCTTTGATGCCAGGCAACTGCGGGGCAAAAAGATCCGGGTGCGGGGCTGGTTGTCTGAAAGGCGCGGCGAGTTGCAGATGCGGCTCTACCACCCAGCGGCGTTGCGGCGGCTCAATCAGTAAACACACACGCCTGTAAACAAGAGCGTTACAATGGCAGGCTGACAAGCGGTTGCGCCAGATCGGCCGTAATTGATGTTTCGAAGGGACTGGAATCAGACTATGAGCAGTGATTTGAAAGAGCGGGCCTTGAGGTATCACGCCGGACCGGTACCGGGAAAGATTGCCACGGCCATTACCAAGCCATGCCGGGATCAAAATGATCTCTCGCTGGCCTACACACCGGGTGTGGCGGCACCGGTGCGTGAGATTGCCAGGGATAAAGAGAATGCCTATCTCTACACCGGCAAGGGCAATCTGGTGGCGGTGATCACCGATGGTACGGCAGTGCTGGGTCTGGGCAATGTGGGCGCGCTGGCGGGTAAGCCGGTGATGGAGGGTAAGGCGGTTTTGTTCAAAAAGTTTGCCAATATCGACGTCTTCGATATTGAGGTGGATGCCGAGTCGCCGCAGGCCTTTATCGATACCGTTGCCCGCATCGCCCCCACTTTTGGTGGCATCAATCTGGAAGATATTGCCGCGCCCCACTGCTTTGTTATCGAGAAGGCGCTGCAAGCGCGACTTGATATCCCGGTCTTTCATGATGACCAGCACGGCACCGCCATCATCATCGCCGCTGCCCTGCTTAACGCCCTGGAGTTGCAGGGCAAGTTGATTGAGACGGCGCAAATTGTCTGTGTCGGCGCCGGTGCGGCGGGTATCGCCTCCATGACCTTGTTGCGTGAATTGGGTGCGACACATAGTAACATCATGCTGGTGGATCGTACCGGTGTGGTTCACACAGGCCGTGATGACTTGAATGAATACAAACGCAAATTTGTTGTTGAGACGGATAAACGCACCCTCGCCGATGCGTTAAATGGCGCTGATGTTGTCATTGGTGTCTCTGGTCCCGACATTCTGACGGCAGAGATGCTCAAGTCGATGGCGGCCAAGCCGGTGGTCTTTGCCCTCTCCAATCCTGACCCCGAGATCCGCCCAGAGGTGGCGCTGAAGGCGCGTGATGATCTGGTGATGGCCACCGGGCGTAGCGACTATCCCAATCAGGTTAATAACGTGCTGGGTTTTCCGTTTATCTTCCGGGGCGCGCTCGACGTGCAGGCCAGCGCTATTAATATGGAGATGCAAATTGCGGCGGTTGACGCCCTGCGGCGTCTCGCCCACGAGCCGGTGCCAGAGGAGGTGCTGGAGTGTTATGGTCTGGCGTCGCTGAGTTTTGGTCCCGACTACATAATTCCTAAGCCCATTGATCCACGTTTGATTGAGTGGGTACCGCCGGCAGTGGCAAAAGCGGCGGTTAAGAGTGGTGTGGCGCGTCGCCCCTATCCGGGGCACTACCCCGCGTGTGATTAACCCTGTGGCTCTGCACTGCCGTTAAACAACCACCTCAGACTGAAGAAGGAATCAGGTATGACAAAAAGAGAGACCGTGACCGTTACCGATAATGTAACCGGCAAGAGCATCGAGTTGCCGATTCAGCACGGTACCCATGGCCCTGGCGCGGTGGATATCACCGGCCTCTATCGTGAACTGGGCTACGTCAGCTTTGACCCCGGCTTTGTCGCCACCGCCAGCTGCCGCAGCGCCATCACCTATATTGACGGTGAAAAGGGGCAGCTGCTCTACCGTGGTTATCCGATTGAACAGCTGGCGGCCAAGAGCTCTTTTCTCGAAGTGGCCTATCTGATGCTTTATGGCGAGTTGCCGCATCAGGGAGAGTTGGATACGTTTGTTAACAGCATCACGCGTCACACCATGATCAACGAGAGTCTGAAGAGCTTCTATCGTGGCTTTAACCATGATGCCCACCCAATGGCGATCATGGTCGGTGTGGTGGGGTCGCTGTCAGCCTTTTATCATGAGTCGATCGACATCCGTAACCCGGAACATCGCGAGATTGCTGCCCACCGCCTGATCGCCAAGATGCCGACCATTGCGGCGGCCTGTTACAAACACTCCATTGGTGAACCCTTTGTCTATCCCAATAACTCGCTGGGCTACTGTGGCAACCTGCTCAACATGATGTTCTCGGTGCCGTGCGAAGAGTACGCGGTCGACCCGATTGCCAAGAAGGCGCTGGACCTGATCTTTATCCTGCATGCCGACCACGAACAGAATGCCAGTACCTCGACTATCCGTCTGGCCGGCAGCTCGGCGGCCAACCCGTTTGCCTGTGTTGCCTCCGGCATTGCCGCATTGTGGGGGCCGGCCCATGGTGGCGCCAACGAGGCGGTGCTGCACATGCTGGGGGAGATTGGTGATGTCAGCAACATCCCCAAATATATCGCCAAGGCCAAGGACAAAAACGATCCGTTCCGGTTGATGGGTTTTGGCCATCGTATCTATCGCAATTTCGATCCGCGCGCCACACTCATCCGGGATATGTGTTACGAAATCCTGGCTAAGCTGGGCGATGATAAAGATCCGCTGTTTGAGCTGGCGTTGCGTCTGGAGGAGGTGGCCCTGCAGGATGACTACTTCAAGGAGCGCAGTCTCTACCCCAATGTCGATTTCTACTCCGGCATTATCTACAAGGTGCTGGGCATCCCCACCAACATGTTTACCGTAATGTTTGCCATTGCCCGTACGGTTGGTTGGGTATCGCAGTGGATGGAGATGATTGCTGACCCGCAGCAGCGGATTGCCCGTCCCCGACAGCTCTATCAAGGGGCGGCACGACGTGACTATAAGGATATGTTGAACCGTTAACGGCTAATACAGGGTGGGTTGGCTGGGTTCGGTGAGCCGGATCAGCTCTTCCACCTTTTTAATATCAAGCCGTTGCATCGGCTTGTGTGTTACCGGGTCACGCGGCGCCTGCCGCATCCGGATGTGGTCAAAGACGATCAATTCGATCGCACACCCCTCCAGCTCCATACGATAGACCGGCTGCTCAACGAGCTGACCATTGGTCGCGCTAATGCGTTGGCTACCCAGTTCGTAGGGCAGACGTTGATTGATCATAAACAGATGCAGCGCTTCGCTGTCGTCGGCAAACAGGTGCAGGGTGATGGTTGAATATTCACTGGCGCTGCCATCGGCCACCGCGCCGACCAAACGTGGTTCAAATGTTTTGAAAAAGCTCATCGCCTTGAGTGCGGCCTGACGCAGTCGCAGCAGTGAGTGAGGCTGGGTCTCACTCTTGAAGAGGCGCTGGTATTCGAGCAGCGCCTGCTGAATCTCATCATTACTTGGCAGGCTCTGGCCACGCGGCAGGTGCAGGCGCGACGCCGCTTTCTGTTTGGCGTTGTTGAAATCCTCAATCCCCTCTTCCACCATCAACCGCGCCGCCTCCTGGGCCAGCTGCAGACGCAGACGCTGCTCTTTGGTGTGGCTGTGGCGTGGTGCCTTGTTATCCATATGTCGCAGTTTACTTTTTAGAACAGCAGTTGTGGCGCCGATTTCTCGCCGTCGCCACCGTTGGGTGCGGCGATCGACTCATCGATATCGGGGGCGCGATTTTCCGGGGCATTGTCGCTGCGGAAGATCTCAAAGATGGCATCGTTCTGGTCGGCATGGGCCAGTAGCCCGGTGCGTGGGTCGATCTTCACTGTGACAATGCCGCTGGGTTGAGGCGGTGCTGCCTCTGGCCGTCCCTGAAGTGCGGCGCGCATGTAGTCCACCCACATCGGCAGGGCGGCCTTGCCACCCGTCTCGTCGTAGCCCAGGGATTTGGCGTCATCAAGACCGACCCAGCTGACGGTGACCAGGTCACTGTTGAACCCGGCAAACCAGGCATCGCGCTGGTCGTTGGTGGTGCCGGTCTTGCCAGCCAGATCATTGCGCCCCAGCTGCATGGCGCGGCGACCGGTGCCATGGCGAATGACATCCTGCATCATGCTGGTGGTGATGTAGGTGGCTTGCTGCGATACCACCCGTGGCGCCAGGTGGTCGCCTGATTCGCCGGCGGACTCACATTCGAGGCAGGCCACTGCGGGGTGGGCCTCAAAGAGGGGCTTGCCGTTGCCATCGACAATCTTGTTGATGAAGTAGGGGGTGACACGGAAGCCGCCATTGGCAAGCACAGTATAGCCAGCGGCCAGCTCTAGTGGTGTCACCGAGGCGGTGCCGAGTGACAGCGATAGATCGCGTGGCAGGCGCGCTGGATCAAAGCCAAGCTTGGTGGCGTAGTCAATAGCATAACCGACACCAACTGCCTGGAGCAGGCGGATCGAGACTAGGTTGCGGGAGTGGACCAGCGCCTCGCGCAGGCGGGTGGGGCCATAGATCTCGCCACTGTAATTTTCTGGACGCCACGATGACTCCAGCCCTGCATCTTCAAAGACCACTGGCGCATCATTGATGATAGAGGCGGCGGTGAAACCCTTCTCCAGCGCGGCGGCGTAGATAAACGGCTTGAAGCTGGAGCCGGGCTGGCGTTTGGCCTGGGTGGCGCGGTTGAATTTGGTGTGGAAGAAGTCAAAGCCGCCACTCAACGCCAGGATAGCGCCATCATGGGGGTCGATAGAGACGATGGCCGCACCCGGTTCCGGAATCTGGGCCAGCGCCCACTGTTTGGGCGCGCTTTCGCGAACGTAAATCACATCACCAACTTTGACGATATCACTGGCAAGCTTGGGGGCGGGGCCGGTGCTGCGGCTGTTGTTATAGCGGGCGGCCCAGGAGAGCCCCTGCCACGGGATTTGAATCTGTTCACCATTGGCCCGTAGCACGGTAATGTCTTGCTCTTTAACTTTGTAAACCATCGCTACTTTCAAGCCGCCAACTTCAGGAATGGGATCGATCTGGTCGAGGATGTCGGTGATGGCAGTGGCAGCAGTGAAGTTGATGTGGCTGAGCGCCCCGCGATAGCCGTGGCGGCGATCATAGTCCAGCAGCGCCTGACGCAGTGACTCCTGAGCCGCCTGTTGCAGCTGAGCATCAATCGTGACATAGACCTTGTAGCCGTCGGTGTAGGCGTTTTCGCCATAGCGCTCATAAACATAACTGCGCACCATTTCACCGACATAGGGGGCTTGCAGATCAATGGTCGCTTGATAGAGCTTGGCGCTGACGGGTTCGACGATGGCCTTGTCATGTTCCGCCTGAGTAATAGTGCCGAGTTTGAGCATGCGATTCAGCACGTAGTCGCGGCGCAGCTGCGCCCTTTTGGGGGCGGCGATGGGGTTGTAACGTGACGGCGCCTTGGGCAGGCCGGCGATCATGGCGATCTCGGCCAGGCTGAGTTGGTCAAGTGGTCGGCCGTAGTAAACCTGCGCCGCACTGCCCACGCCGTAGGCACGATTGCCCAGATAGATCTGGTTCAAATAGAGTGTGAGGATCTGTTCTTTAGTGAGTTCGGCTTCGATTTTTAAGGAGAGCAGGATCTCATTAAACTTGCGCAGGAAGGTCTTTTCGTTGCTAAGAAAGAAGTTGCGCGCTACTTGCATAGTGATAGTGCTGCCGCCCTGACTCTTCTCGCCCGTGACAACCAGCAGCCCGGCAGCGCGTAACAGCCCTTGATAATCGACACCCGGATGTTCGAAAAAGCGATCATCTTCCGCTGCCAAAAAGGCGTTGACGACACTCTTGGGGATCTGTTCGTATTTCAGTGGATCGCGTTTTTTGGTACCGTACTCCGCTAATAACTGACCGCTGTTAGTATAAACCTGTAAGGGGACCTGAAAACGCACATCACGCAGCACCTCTACCGACGGTAGTTGCGGGGCTACATAAAAATAGGCGGCGGCGACAGCAGCAAGGCCAAGAATGAAGAGGGCCGCTAGGCTGATCATGAGGCGGCGGAGGAGTTTGGGCATTAAGATTTTTCCAGGGCTTGGGCGAAATGGCGATAACATCACAATTTTACAGTAGATAGATTAAGCTTTGATAGTGTGGCCCCGATAAAGTTGTGTGACTTGGGCAGGGCTTAGGCGTGTCCAGTTATTTATTGAATAAATATAAAGTATGATACTGAATGCCCGATAACCCGAGGGGATGTCGGTATGGCGTGGGTGAAAAAGAGAAGGGACACACTTTGGAATTCCTCAAACGAAAGGCAGCGGCGCTCATTGGCCTTGATATCAGCGCTACCGCTGTAAAGCTCCTGGAATTGAGCAAAAGCGGTGATCGTTACCGTGTAGAAAGTTATGCAGTGATTCCGTTGCCACCCCATGCGGTGGTTGAAAAGAGTATCGCCGATGTTGAGTCAGTCGGCGCGGCGGTCAGCCGTGCAATTAAACGTGCCGGTACCCGGACCAAAAATGCGGCAGTGGCCGTGGCGGGATCGGCAGTTATCACCAAGATCATTACCATGCCCGGCAATCTGACGGACGATGAGATGGCGAGTCAGATTACGCTCGAGGCCGATCAGTACATCCCCTATCCTCTGGATGAGGTCAATATGGATTTCCAGGTGCTGGGTCCGTCGGAAAAGGGGGGCGAGGCCGTGGACGTATTGCTGGCAGCATCACGCAGTGAAAATGTTGATGTGCGTGTTGCGGCCTGCGAACTGGGCGGCCTGGTGGCCAAGGTGGTTGATGTTGAAGCCTATGCGATGGAAACGGCCTATACCCTGTTGGCACCTCAGCTGCCGGATGGTGGTGAAGGACTGACAGTGGCGGTGATTGATGTCGGCGCAACCATGACGACCCTCAACGTCATTCACGATTTCAAGATTATCTATACCCGCGAACAGGTATTTGGCGGCAAACAGCTGACCGAAGAGATTCAGCGCCGTTATGGCCTCTCCTATGAAGAGGCGGGTCTGGCTAAAAAGCAGGGCGGCTTGCCAGACAACTATGTGCCCGAAGTGCTGCAACCCTTTAAAGATGCGATGACGCAGCAGGTGAGCCGTTCATTGCAGTTTTTCTTCTCATCCAGTCAATACAACAGCGTTGATCATGTGGTTCTGGCCGGTGGTTGCGCCTCCATCCCTGGCATTGATGAGCTGATCGAAGATAAGCTGGGTGTTACCACCTCTATTGCCAATCCGTTTGCCAACATGTCGCTCTCATCCAAAATTAAGCCACAGCAGCTGGGGTCGGATGCCTCAGCCCTGATGATTGCCTGTGGCCTGGCGTTGAGGAGCTTTGACTGATGACAACCCATATTAATCTACTGCCCTGGCGTGAAACACTGCGTAAAGAGCGCAAGCGCCAGTTTGCATCGATTGCCGGTGGCATCGCCCTGTTGATGGCGGCCGTCATCTTTTACGTACACCTTCATATCAATGGCCTGGTGGAGTATCAAAACTCTCGTAATGCCCTGCTTGAGACGGAGATTGCCAAGGTTGATGAGAGCATCAAGGAGATCCGCGAGCTGGAGACCAAAAAGACCCAGCTGCTCAACCGGATGACGGTGATCCAGGATCTGCAGACCCGCCGCCCCCTGAGCGTGCATCTGCTTGATGAGCTGGTGCGCACTTTGCCGGAAGGGCTGGTATTGACCAAAGTGACGCAGAAGGAGGCCGATCTGGAGCTGGAGGGTGTTGCTCAGTCTAATGCCAGAATCTCCGCTTTCATGCGCAATCTGGAAGATTCGCTCTGGTTCAGCAGCCCCAAGCTGGAGGTGATTCAGGCGCAAGATAAAGCGGGCAACCGTGTCAGTAAATTTGTGCTGAAGGTGAAGCAGCTGTCTCCGGAGGCGGTTGAAAAGAAAAAAACCGGTGAAGCACAATGAACCTCAAAGATATTGATTTTGAACAGCTCAAAACCCTCGACTTTAACGATGTCGGTTCATGGCCGCTGATCGCCAAGGTTATTGCTATCCTCCTGGTGTCGGTGGCGGTCCTTTTTGCTGGATACTGGTTTGATACCCAGCAACAGCTGGAGGTGTTGAAACAGGCTGAGCAAAAAGAGACAGAATTGAAAGAGACCTTCAAGGCCAAACAGATCAAGGCCATTAACCTGGAGGATTACAAGCAGCAGATGGCCGACATGGAGCGCTCCTTTGGCGCCATGTTGCGACAACTGCCGAGCAAAACAGAGGTGGCGGAGCTGTTGGTGGATATATCACAGTCCGGTTTGGCCAATGGTTTGGAGTTTGAGTTGTTCAAGCCGTTGGCAGAAGTTCCCGCCGAATTCTATTCAGAGCTGCCGATCGATATCAAGGTCACGGGTAACTACCATGACTTTGGAAAGTTTGTCAGCGATGTGGCGGCGTTACCGCGCATTGTGACGCTGCATGACATCAACATTACTGCGGGCAAAGAGGTTAATAAGGTGCCAACACTCTCCATGTCGGCCAAGGCCAAGACTTACCGTTATCTGGAGGAGGGCCAATGAGATTTGCATTCATTGATAATGGCGCTCTTCTGTTGCGTGGTTGTTGTGTGGGATTGGCGCTGGTATTGGCGGGCTGTAGTGGTGGCAACATGGATGATCTGCACAAGGATATCGCCGACATTAAAGCTAATAGTCGGGGAAAAGTACCGCCATTGCCCGAGTTTACGCCGGTGGAGAATTTTACCTACGCTGCGGCTGAGCTGGGCGATCCGTTTGTAAGCTGGGAGGTCAAGGCCGCCAAGGAGCAGGAGTTTCAGCGGCGGGCGACAACCGGTGGTGGTTTGCAGCCCAGTTTTGAGCGTCGCCGTGAGCCGCTTGAGTCTTATCCATTAGATGCATTGAGTATGGTGGGGACGCTGCGACGGGATAAAGAGAGCGCTGGGTTGGTCAGGTCGCCGGATGGGCTGGTCTCTCGGGTGGTGAAAGGTAACTACCTGGGGCAAAATCACGGTCGGGTGACGGCAATACTCCCCGACAGGATTGAGATTACTGAAATAGTACCGGATGGTCTGGGCGGTTGGCTGCCTCGCCAGGCATCATTGGCGATAGCAGAGTGATCCCAAAGGGGGCATGGTAATGGAACGAGTGTTGATGATGAGTGGCATAAAAACAATCATGAATCGAGCATGGAGGCTGGAGATGTTCAGAAGCGGAGTTTTGGCGGCCTTGATGCTGTTTGGGGTAGGGGTGCCGGGATTGGCGCAGGCGGCAAATGATCTGGAGACGGTGGATGTCTCTAATTTGCCGGGCAATCGTGTTCAGATCAAGTTCACCATGTCGGCCGCGGCACCAGAGCCTATCAGCTTCACTATTAACAATCCGGCGCGTATTGCGCTCGATTTCCCGGACACCGAAAACAAATTGGCCAAACGCACCACCCAGGTGGGCGTCGGTGTGGCGCGTAGTATCAGTGTTGTGGAGGCGCGTGGCCGTACCCGCGCGGTACTGAATCTGACGCAACTGGTGCCTTATGAGACTCGGGTCGAGGGTAAGAGTGTTTATATCATTCTGGAAAGCGCCAGCACCGCGACCGCAACACCTCCGGTAGATAAAAAACCGGCCGCCTTTGCCAGCCGCGAGACCCCAGCCAGCCATGCCATCAAGAGTATCGATTTCCGTCGTGGTGAAAAGGGTGAAGGGCGTATTTTAGTAACGCTCTCTGATCCTGGCACCAACGTCAATATTCAGCAGCAGGGCGGCAAACTGGCGTTGGACTTTACCGACACCAATGTGCCAGCAGCGCTGGAGCAGCGCCTGGATGTCACCGACTTTGCGACACCGGTCACGCAGATCGACACCTTCCGCCAGGGCAATAATGTGCGCATGGTGGTGACGGGGCAGGGAGAGTACGAACACATGGCCTACCAGTCCGACAACCTGATGACCATCGAGGTCAGAAAGAGGGTTGATAAGGATCTGGAGGAGCTCAAGCGTAAGGGTGATCCACGCGCCTTTGGCGGTGAACGTCTGTCGCTTAACTTCCAGAACATCGAAGTGCGGGCTGTGCTGCAACTGATCGCCGATTTTACCAGTATGAATCTGGTCACCAGCGACACAGTCACCGGCAGTCTCACCCTGCGTCTGCAGAATGTGCCTTGGGACCAGGCGCTCGACATCATCCTCAAGACCAAAGGGTTGGCAATGCGCGAAATGGGCAGTGTGATGTACATCGGTCCATCGGAAGAGATTGCTGCCCGTGAGAAGCAGGATCTGGAGGCCAAAAAACAGCTTACTGAGCTGGAGCCGCTGTTTTCGGATCTGATCCAGATCAACTATGCCAAGGCCGCTGATATACAGACGCTGCTGCGTGGCAGAGGTGCTTCGTCATCAGCGTCAGCGGGTGCGTCGTCGTCCGGTCAAGGCGCTTCCCTGATGTCTGCCCGTGGCACAGTTACCTTTGATGCCCGTACCAATACCCTGTTGATTCAGGACACGGTGGCCAAGCTGGATGAGATGCGTAAGCTGATTGCGGTGCTTGATATCCCGGTGCGCCAAGTCTTGATCGAGTCACGCATCGTTATCGCCAGCAGCGGTTTTGATCGTAGCCTCGGCAGCCGTTTTGGTGTCTCGCGGGATACCCTGGGGGCACGCACCAGCGGCAGTGGCACCGCCTTTTCGGGTACATTGAAGGGGACCGATGAGCTGATTAATAACGAAACGTTGACCACCCCCGGGCGGTTGAATGTCAATTTGCCTGTGCCTTCGGCGGCGGGCTCGTTTGCCCTGAGCATGGTCAAACTGCCGTTTGGCACCAATGTGGATCTAGAGCTTTCGGCGATGCAGATCGAAGGCAAGGGCGAGGTGGTTTCATCCCCGCGGGTCATCACCGCCAATCAGAAAGAGGCGCTTATCGAGCAGGGGGTTGAGATACCTTACCAGCAGTCCTCTTCCGCCGGCGCCACCACCGTCGCCTTCAAGAAGGCGGTATTGAGTTTGAAGGTGACACCCCAGATCACCCCGGATGACCGCGTGATCATGGATCTGCAGGTCAACAAGGATAGTGTGGGCGCGGTTTATTTTAATGTGCCAAGTATCAACACTCGTAAAATTAATACTCAGGTGCTGGTAGAAAATGGCGAGACTATCGTCTTGGGCGGGGTCTATGAACAGACATCGAATAAAGATACCACCAAGGTCCCGTTTTTAGGTGATCTGCCTCTGATTGGTGTCCTGTTCCGTAACAAGTCGGAATCGGATGGCAAAGAGGAGCTGCTGGTCTTTATCACGCCAAAGATCATCAAAGAGGGGTTGTCGCTCAATTAGGAGTGGCTTACGCCCTCTGAAAACCGGGGCTGCGGGAGACCGTAGCCCCGGTTTTTTTATTTGGATTAACGGTAACCGCCATTTGTTTGGTAAATTCCGCTTTCGATCAGTAGTTTGGAAGCCAGTTCTCATGTCTTATACTTCGGAAAAGCCGAAGAACATTTTTCTGGTTGGCCCGATGGGGTCAGGGAAAACCACGGTTGGCCGACAGCTGGCCAAAACACTGGGCCTCGAGTTTGTTGATAGTGACCACGAGATTGAGCGCCGTACCGGCACCACAATCCCGGTGATCTTTGAGATTGAGGGTGAGGCTGGGTTCCGGGAGTGGGAGCGTGGTGTGATCGACGACCTGAGCCAGCGTCAGGGGCTGGTATTGGCCACGGGCGGCGGCGCCGTGCTCGATCCGGATAACCGTCTCTCTCTGCGTCAGCGTGGTACGGTGGTCTATCTGCGCGCCAAGGCCGACCAGCTCTACCAGCGTACCGCCCGGGATCGCAACCGGCCGTTGTTGCAGACCGAAAATCCGCGCGCCAAAATTGCGGCCCTGATTGAGGCGCGTGACCCGCTCTATCGCGAAGTGGCTGATATTATTGTTGATACCGGCGAAGGCAGTGTGCGTGGTGTGATCCGCCAGTTGCTCAGCCAGTTGCGGCGTCATGGCCTGTTTAAAGAAGAAATGAAGTGATGACAACTGATAGTACACAGATAAAAAAACTCCATGTGGCGCTGGCAGAACGGAGCTATCCGCTCTACATCGGCCACGGCCTGCTGGGTCAGGCGCAGCTGCTGACACCGCACATCAGCGGCCGCGAGGTGATGGTGGTGACCAATACCACGGTGGCGCCGCTCTACCTCGAGCGGGTCATGGCGATGCTCACCGATTATCGGGTCGGAACGGTGATCCTGCCCGATGGTGAAGAGTACAAAACCCTTGAGGTGCTGAACGAGATCTTTTCGGCGCTATTGGCGCAGCGTTTCAGCCGCCAGGCAACCATTGTCGCACTTGGCGGTGGAGTGATCGGTGATATGGCCGGTTTTGCCGCCGCCTGTTATCAGCGTGGCATCCCTTTTGTACAGATACCGACCACCCTGCTGGCCCAGGTCGACTCCTCGGTTGGTGGCAAGACCGCCGTCAACCACCCACTCGGCAAAAACATGATTGGCGCTTTTTATCAGCCCCGCTGTGTCATTGCCGATACGGCCACCCTCGATACGCTTGATGATCGCCAGTTCAGCGCCGGTCTTGCCGAGGTGATCAAGTATGGTCTGATTCGCGACCATGAATTTTTCCTCTGGCTGGAGCAGAACATGGCCCGGCTGCTGGCGCGCGATCCCGAGGCGCTGGTCTACGCCGTAGAGCGCTCCTGTCAGAACAAGGCCGAGGTAGTGGCCGCCGATGAACATGAACACGGCGTACGCGCCTGGCTCAATCTGGGCCACACCTTTGGTCACGCCATCGAAACCGGCATGGGCTACGGCGAGTGGCTGCATGGCGAGGCCATCGCGGCGGGCAGCTACATGGCTGCCGATCTCTCCTGCCGTCTGGGGTGGCTCAGTCAGGCCGATGTGAGGCGTATCGAGGCGCTGTTCAAACAGGCGCGGTTGCCGGTGCGTGGGCCAAAAGCGCTGTCGGTTGAACGTATGATGGAGTTGATGGCGGTCGACAAAAAGGTGCAGGATGGCCGGATTCGGCTGGTGCTGTTGCGCAGCATCGGCGCCGCGACAGTGACCGATGAGTTTGATCCTGCCCTGCTGACAGCCACGCTGGAGCAGTGCCGCGTTTAATGGAGAATCAGTGATGGCCGACAGCGATATTCGACTCGCCCCCTATGCAGCGCACCCTGAGCAGTCACGCGGTCGCAGCTTCAGCGAGCCGCCGCCGAGCTATCGCAGTGAGTATCAGCGTGACCGGGACCGCATCGTGCATTCCGCCGCCTTCCGCCGCCTCGAATACAAGACCCAGGTCTTTGTGAATCACGAGGGTGACATGTTCCGCACCCGCCTCACCCATACCATCGAAGTGGCGCAGATTGGTCGTTCGATCGCCCGTTGCCTGCAACTCAACGAAGACCTGACCGAGGCGATCGCCCTGGCGCATGATCTCGGCCACACCCCGTTTGGCCATGCCGGCCAGGATGTGCTGAATGAGTGTATGCGCGGTTATGGCGGCTTTGAACACAACCTCCAGTCGCTGCGGGTGGTGGATGAGCTGGAGGAGAAGTATGCCGATTTTCGTGGCCTCAACCTCAGCTTTGAGACCCGCGAAGGGATTCTCAAACACTGTAGCCCTGACAAGGCCAAGGGGTTGGCGGAGATTGGCCAGCGCTTTCTGCTGCGCCGTCAGCCAGGGCTGGAGGCGCAGCTCGCCAATCTCGCCGATGAGATCGCCTACAACAACCATGACGTTGATGATGGTCTGCGCGCTGGCTTGATCACCATCGAGCAGCTCTGCGAGGTGACGCTGTTCCGCCAGCAGTATGAGGTGGTGATGAAACGTTATCCGGATCTGGCTGGGCGGCGCCGGATACATGAGATCATCCGCCGCATGATCAATAGCCAGGTCACCGATCTTATCAACAACGCCCGCGCCAACCTTGACCGCGTCCAGCCAGAATCGATCGACGCCGTCAGGGCGATGGACGGGGCGCTGATCTGTTTCAGTGATGAGATGAATGAGTTCAATCTTGAGATGAAACGGTTCCTGCGCCGTCAGCTCTACCAGCACTACCGCGTACAGCGCATGACCACCAAGGCGGGTCGTGTCATTCGTGAACTCTTTGACATCTTCATGGCGGAGCCAAAACTGCTGCCGCCGGAGGCTTCACGCGAGGCCAGCGCCTTTGAAGCGCAGCGTGGTGAAGAGGGGCGCGCCCGCGCCGTGGCCGATTACATTGCCGGTATGACGGACCGTTATGCCATTCGTGAATATGGGCGCATGTTCGATCCCGCCGCGTTAACCTGGTGAAAAGTAACTGATGCGAGTCTATATGCAGATTCCGGCGCTGGAGGATAAACCTCCCCGTTTCTATCATCTGATCCTGCAAAAAGATCTGATCGAGGGGTGGTCGCTGGTGAGGGAGTGGGGGTTTCAGGGCAGTGGTGGCCGTGTCAAACGTGAGCATTATGGTAATCGTGATGCGGCCGAGGCGGCGCTGATTGCGGGCCGCGATGCCCAGGTGCAGCGTGGTTATCGCGTGGTATTTGTCCAGGGGCAGCAGGCGCCGGAGGCCGAGTGATCGCGCCACAGGCCGTTAATTTCGGGGCATGCCTTGTCGCCCCGGCATTAGAATAATTTTGGGATTAGCGATGGGCGAAAACTTCAACATCAACCCCGATATTGTCGATCTTGGCGTGCACGTGGCGCCAGGCGACCCGTTTGCCAATGAGTGGCTGGCAGCTGCCTACGTCAACGATGCCTACAAGCTCAACCTAAACAAATTGCTGCATCTGGCCCCCTACAGCGAAGTGCTGTTTGTCAGTGGGCCATTGGGCGCGGGTAAAACTACGCTGTTGCAGCAGTTTGCGATCAGCGCCAAAAAGAGCTGGAAGGTTGTGCACATCCGTGCCAACTCCCTGATGACCCATGAGGAGTTTCTGCGCCAGGTGGTGCATGGTTTTGGCCTGCCGCTGGCCGGGGTGGATGAGCTTAGTCATATGCTGGTTGAGCTGGGTCGCTACCTGCAAGCACTGGGACGCAGCGGCCGCCGTGCCATTGTGGTGATCGACGATGCACACCTGCTCCCCGATGGTGTGCTTGCCATCATCGAGCAGATCCTCGGTGATGAACGTAGCGCCAACGCTATCAGTCTGGTGTTGGGTGCGGCAGAAGCGGGTGGCCTTGGTCGGTTTGATAAGTTTGCGGTGCTGATGCACAAGCTCGCCTACACCTTGCGGCTCGAGCCGCTGGCCGAAACCGATGTGGCTGGTTACATCCATCATCGTCTGCTGCACTCCGGCAATGCCACGCTGAAGTCCCATTTTCCGGCGAAAGTGCTGGCTCGACTCTATAACAAAAGTGGCGGCCTGCCGGGCCGGCTCAATGAGTTGGCGCGGGCGCATCTCAATAAAAAAAGTGGTCACCGCGGTGCCGTTGCAGCGGGCAATGGCCGCACTCTGGTGCGTGGCGGGCTGCTGCTGATTGGTGTGGCTGTGATCGGTGTGGTGCTGCTGTTTCAGGAACGCATCAATCAATGGGTAAGTATGCCGCCAGCAAAAGCGCCGCTGGCCGAGGTTGATACGCCGATAGCAACGGGACAGATGGACGGGCTGGAGGATAATGCCGTTGTGTCGGAGCCGGCCACTGAAGTGGGGGATGATGCCAGTGGCACTCCTGCTGGTGGTGTCGAGGATGCGCCAGACGCTGTTGCGCCGCCACAAAATATGGGTGAGCTGGAGAGTCAGCCGGAGGGTCCGGCGGACGAGGCGGCAGCGCCCGTCGCTGTCATCTCAACACCACCCATCTCCACTGAGCCGGGCGTGGCATCAACGATAACTGCGCCCGCCGCAGTTGCAGCAGCGCTAGTAGTGAAACCAGTCGTTAAACCAGCCAAGGAGGTGAAGCAGGCGGCAGCAAAGGTCGCAGAGAGTGGTGATGACCAAAACTGGCTCCGGTCACAGTCACCGCAACACTTTACCCTCCAGCTGATGGCGCTTATGGATGAGCCTCAGGTCAGGCAGTTTGTAACAACACACAAACTTCAGGGGCAGAGCACAATCTTTTATATCAATCGTAAAGGTAAACGTCTGGCCGCGTTGGTCTACGGCAGTTATCCAGACCGTGCCGCTGCCGCTGCGGCGGCGCAATCACTGCCCGCCAACTGGGGCGTGAAGGAGCCTTGGGTGCGCACCTTTGCCAGCGTCTCTGAAGAGATCAAACCTGATTAAACACCGTTAAATTCTGCCGATTTCTGGCTGGAATTTTCCACCTGCAATCTCCCGTTTTGGCCAGGGGTTGATTTGCGCGGCTGGCCTCAAGGGATGTATACTCCCTTCCCCTTTGCGTCGAATTCACACCTCGTTGCACGTCAGGGTGGCAAGCGTCACTGCATCTATAACACTCAACTGGTTAGATCGTTCACTTATGGATAAAGGTTTATACCGCCCCGAGTTTGAAAAAGATAACTGCGGGTTTGGGCTGATCGCGCAGATGGATGGAGTCCCCAGCCATTGGCTGGTGCGGACCGCCATTGATGCGCTGGCATGTTTGACTCATCGTGGCGCTGTGGCGGCGGATGGCAAGTCGGGTGACGGCTGTGGCCTGTTGCTGCGCAAGCCGGATAGTTTCTTCCGTAGCGTCACAACCCAGCAGGGGATCACCCTGGCGGAGCAGTACGCCGTCGGCATGATCTTCCTCAGCCAGGATGGTGCCAAGGCCACGCTGGCGCGTCAGCAGCTGGAGCGCGAACTGAGCGCCGAAGGGTTGATTGTCGCCGGTTGGCGTGTGGTCCCCACCGATCCGAGCGCCTGTGGTGAGGAGTCCTTCAAGAGCCTGCCGCAGATCGAGCAGATCTTTGTCAACGCGCCCGCCACCATGGCCGAGGCTGACTTTGAGCGCCATCTCTACATCGCCCGCCGCCGCACTGAAAAGGTGATTGAGCCGGATGATAAAGTCTTTTACGTGCCGAGCCTCTCGTCGCGGGTGATCTCCTATAAAGGTCTGGTGATGCCGGCCAACCTGCCGGTCTTCTATAAAGAGTTGAACGAAGAGTCGCTGGAGTCCTCCACCGCCGTCTTCCATCAGCGCTTCTCCACCAATACGTGGCCCGAGTGGCGTCTGGCCCAGCCGTTCCGCTACCTGGCCCATAACGGTGAGATCAACACGGTTCAGGGTAACCGTTTCTGGTCCGTCGCCCGTGGCCACAAGTTCGAGACCCCGCTGTTGCCGATGGCCGAGATCCGGCCGCTGGTGAGCATGACCGGCTCCGACTCCAACAGCATGGACAACATGCTCGAAGCGCTGCTCGCCGGTGGCATGGATATCTTCCGCGCCATGCGCCTGCTGGTACCGCCCGCCTGGCAGAACATTGACTCCATGGATCCTGACCTGCGCGCCTTCTACGAATACAGCTCCATGCACATGGAGCCGTGGGATGGCCCTGCCGGGATCGTGTTGACCGATGGCCGTTACGCCGCCTGTACGCTTGATCGAAATGGTCTGCGTCCGGCTCGCTACGTCATCACCAAGGATCGCCACATCACCCTCGCCTCCGAGATTGGTGTCTACGGTTACAAACCTGAAGATGTCATCACCAAGGGACGCCTCAAACCCGGCGAGATGCTGGCGGTGGATACACTCACCGGCAAGCTGCTGCTGCCGGGGGATGTCGATAACATGCTCAAGGGACGCCACCCCTACAAAGAGTGGCTGGCGCAGAACGCCTCCTATCTGGAGTCGAAGCTTGACGGTGAAGGTGGCTTTTGTGATGGTGAGTCACTCGATGCCACACAGTTGAAAGTCTACGAAAAGCTCTTCCAGGTCAGCTATGAAGAGCGTGATCAGGTGCTGCGCATTCTGGCCGAGACCAGCCAGGAGGCGATTGGCTCCATGGGTGACGACACCCCGCATGCGGTGTTGTCGCGGCAGTTGCGCTCGCCTTATGATTACTTCCGCCAGCAGTTTGCCCAGGTCACCAATCCGCCGATCGATCCGATCCGCGAGGCGATTGTGATGTCGCTGGAGACCTGCCTTGGCCGTGAGATGAACATGTTTGAGGAGACGGCAGAACATGCCGCCCGCCTGTTGGTGGATTCGCCGGTACTGTCGCACAGCAAGTTCACTCAGCTGCTGACGCTTGATGATCCCAAATATGCCCACGTGCGTATCGATCTCAATCGTCCGGCCGGTCTCAAGGCGGCGGTGCAGGCGATCTGCGAGGAAGCGGTTGCCGCCGTCAAGGCTGGCAAAGTAGTGGTGGTGCTCTCCGACCGTGGCATTAGCCAGGCCAATATCCCGGTGCATGCGGCACTCGCTACCGGTGCCGTGCATCACCGTTTGATTGATGAAGGGCTGCGTTGCGATGCCAACATCGTCGTCGAAACTGCCAGCGCCCGCGACCCACATCAGGTGGCGGTGTTGATCGGTTACGGTGCCACCGCTGTTTACCCTTACCTCGCCTACGAGTGTCTCTGCGACATGGTCAAACAGGGCGCCATCACTGGCCTCGACGTGGCCAAGGTTGAAGAGAACTACCGCAAAGGGATCGGCAAGGGACTCTACAAGATCATCTCCAAGATGGGCATCTCCACCATCGGCAGCTATCGTGGTTCACAGCTGTTTGAGGCGATTGGCTTGAGCCGTGATGTTATTGATCTCTGCTTCAAGGGCACCACCTCACGCATTCAGGGGGCGGGATTTGAGGCTCTGGAGGCCGATCAGATAGCGCTGCACAAGCTGGCCTGGAATGCACGTAAACAGACGAGCCAGGGCGGTCTGTTTAAATATGTACATGGCGGTGAAGATCACGCCTACAACCCCGACGTTGTCACAACCCTGCAGCAGGCGGTGCGTAGCGGTGAGTTCAGTGACTGGGCGATCTATGCCGGACTGGTCAATGGCCGCGCGCCATTGGCACTGCGCGATATGTTCAAACTACGCAGTGATATAGAGCCGTTGTCGCTGGATGAGGTGGAGCCAGCCGAGTCGATCTACACCCGCTTCGACTCCGCCGCCATGTCGCTTGGCGCGCTCTCACCCGAGGCCCACGAGACCCTGGCAGAGGCGATGAACCGTCTGGGTGCCCGCTCCAACTCCGGTGAGGGCGGCGAAGATCCAAAACGTTACGGCACCATCAAACGTTCCAAGATCAAACAGGTCGCCTCGGGTCGCTTTGGTGTCACCCCGGCCTACCTGCGGAGCGCCGAGGTGTTGCAGATCAAGGTGGCCCAGGGCGCCAAGCCCGGTGAAGGCGGCCAGCTGCCCGGCAACAAGGTCAACGCACTGATTGCCGAGCTGCGTTACTGCAAGCCTGGTGTCGGCCTGATCTCGCCACCGCCACACCATGATATCTATTCGATTGAAGATCTGGCCCAGCTGATCTACGACCTCAAGCAGGTCAATCCGGCGGCGCTGGTCTCCGTCAAATTGGTGGCTGAGGCCGGTGTTGGCACTATCGCGGCCGGCGTCGCCAAGGCCTATGCCGATCTGATCACCATCGCTGGTTTTGATGGTGGCACCGGCGCCAGCCCGTTGACCTCGGTGAAATATGCCGGTGGTCCATGGGAGCTGGGGCTGACCGAGACCCACCAGACCCTGCGCGCCAACAACTTGCGCGACAAGGTTCGGCTCCAGACTGACGGCGGTCTCAAGACCGGGCTTGATGTGGTCAAGGCGGCTATCCTCGGTGCCGAGAGCTTCGGTTTTGGGACCGGCCCGATGGTGGCCATGGGCTGTAAGTATCTGCGTATCTGTCACTTGAACAACTGCGCCACCGGCGTGGCGACCCAGGACAAGGTGCTGCGCCTCGAGCACTTCAAGGGTGATGTCGGGTTGGTGATGAACTACTTCCGTTTCATCGCCGAAGAGTGTCGTCAGTTGATGGCCAGTCTTGGTGTGCGCTCCCTGGAGCAGCTGATCGGTCGTGTTGATCTGTTGCAGGTGATCGAAGGCCAGACTGATAAACAGCGTGGTCTTGACCTGTCGCCGATCCTTTACGCCGGTGATAGCAGCAAGCCGCAGTTCTGTGTCGCGCCGCGCAATGAGCCGTTTGATAAAGGCCACACCGCTGAACAGATGGTTCGGGACGCGTTGGCCGCGATCGAAGGCAAACTGGGTGGCGAGTTCAGCTACTCAGTCAGAAACACCGACCGCTCCATCGGCGCCCGTCTTTCGGGTGAGATCGCGGTGCGTCATGGCAATCTGGGCATGTCCGATGCCCCCATCACGCTGCGTCTGAACGGCACCGCCGGGCAGTCGTTTGGGGTCTGGAACGCCGGTGGTTTGAACATGTACCTGGAAGGTGATGCCAACGACTATGTCGGTAAGGGCATGGCTGGCGGCAAACTGGTGATCTACCCGCATAAAAACAGCGGCTTCAAGAGTCACGAAGCAACCATCATCGGCAATACCTGTCTCTATGGCGCCACCGGCGGCAAGCTCTTTGCGTCGGGTCTGGCGGGCGAGCGTTTTGGCGTGCGTAACTCTGGTGCCAGCTCGGTTGTGGAAGGTATTGGCGATCATGGTTGTGAATATATGACCGGTGGTCTGATCACAGTACTGGGGCAGACGGGTGTCAACTTCGGTGCCGGTATGACCGGTGGTTTTGCCTATGTCTTTGATGAGCAGAACAGCTTTGTTGACCGTTATAACCATGAGTTGATCGATATCCATCGTGTTGGTACCGAGTCGATGACGGCCCACCGTAACCATCTGCGCAGTGTCATTGAGGAGTTTGTGGCGGAGACCGGCAGCGCCCGTGGTCAGCAACTGCTCGATAACTTCAAGGATGTGGTGGGCAGATTCTGGCTGGTCAAACCCAAGGCGGCGAGCATCGCCTCACTGCTGAGCGATCTGCAGCGGGCAGCGTAGCGGAGTGTCAGATTAGGGGGGCGGTCGGTTGGCGACACCCCTTCTCAACGCACAGGCTTTAGGTCGTGTGGATTAAACAAACAGCGGATAAGTATTGAAGATTATGGCGAATACGTTTCAATTCATCCAGATAGAGCGTCACGACCCGGCCAAGAAGGCGGCGGATCTGCGCAAAAAAGAGTATCGCGAGATCTACGCGGCCTATGATCAGTCACAGGCGGCGGAGCAGTCGGAGCGTTGTCTCGGCTGCGGCAACCCCTACTGTGAGTGGAAGTGCCCGGTACACAACTACATCCCCGACTGGCTCAAGCTGATATCTGAAGGCAAGATTCTGGAAGCGGCCGAGTTGTCGCACCAGACCAACTCGCTGCCGGAGATTTGTGGCCGTGTCTGCCCGCAGGATCGTCTCTGTGAAGGGGCCTGCACCCTCAACGAGGGGTTTGGCGCGGTCACCATCGGCGCGGTAGAGAAGTACATCTCCGATACCGCCTTTGACATGGGTTGGCGTCCCGACTTGTCGCACGTCACGCCGACCGGTAAAAAAGTGGCCATTATCGGTGCCGGCCCAGCCGGTCTGGGCTGTGCCGACGTGCTGACGCGCAACGGCGTCAAGGCGGTTGTCTATGACCGCAACCCTGAGATTGGTGGTCTGCTGACCTTTGGTATCCCTGAATTCAAACTCGAAAAAGAGGTGGTCAAACGCCGGCGCGAGATCATGGAAGGCATGGGCATTGAGTTTGTGCTCAATACCGAGATTGGCAAAGACATCACCTTTCAGCAACTGACCGATGAGTACGACGCCGTCTTCCTTGGCATGGGAACCTACACCTATATGAAGGGTGGTTTTCCGGGCGAAGATCTGCCCGGCGTACACGAAGCGTTGCCGTACCTGGTCTCCAACGTCAACAACTGCCTGGGTTATGAGCAGGATGAAGGTGGTTTTGTCGACTTCAAGGGGCAGCGTGTAGTGGTGCTTGGCGGTGGTGATACCGCGATGGATTGCAACCGTACCGCCATTCGCCAGGGCGCCGCCAGCGTCAGTTGCGCCTATCGCCGTGACGAGGCCAATATGCCTGGTTCGAAAAAAGAGGTGGGTAACTCCAAGGAGGAGGGGGTGGAGTTTCTCTGGAATCGTCAACCGATTGAGATTGTTGGTAATGGCAAGGTTGAAGGGATCAAGCTGGTCACCACCCGCCTTGGCGCGCCGGACGCTCGTGGTCGTCGTACGCCTGAAGTGATCCCCGGTTCGGAAGAGATTGTTGCCTGTGACAACGTTGTCATCGCCTTTGGTTTCCAGCCCAGTCCATCGCCCTGGTTTGCTGACCATGGCATTGCCGTGGATGAGCGGGGTCGTGTTAAGGCCCCCGCTAACGGTACACACAAGTTTCAGACCACCAATCTTAAGGTCTTTGCCGGTGGCGACATGGTGCGTGGCTCCGATCTGGTGGTGACTGCTGTATTTGAAGGGCGCACCGCCGCTGAAGGGATTCTGGATTACCTCGAAGTTTAAAAATAATATTTAAATGTAGGGCGGGTTAGGTCTGAAAAACCGTAACCCGCCAAATCGTGCCGCTAGGCACACATCAAAAAATATATTGTGTCGCGCCGCGGCGCTCGGTGGGCTGAGCCCACCCCACATTGAAATGGGGATTTCATGAGCGAATTGAAAAATGATCGTTTCCTGCGTGCTCTGCTGCGCGAGCCGGTTGATTACACTCCGGTATGGATGATGCGCCAGGCCGGCCGTTATCTGCCTGAGTACCGCGCCACCCGCGAGAGGGCCGGCAGTTTCTTGGATCTGTGTAAAAACGCCGAGCTGGCCTGCGAAGTGACCATTCAACCACTCGAACGTTTCCCGCTCGATGCCGCCATCCTCTTCTCCGATATCCTTACTATCCCTGACGCCATGGGTCTGGGGCTGCGCTTTGCTCAGGGCGAAGGTCCGGTGTTTGACAAGCCGGTGCGTACCGAGGCCGACGTCAACAGGCTGTTTGTGCCCGATCCCGAAGGTGAGTTGCAGTACGTCATGAATGCCGTGCGTACCATCCGCAAGGAGTTGAATGGCCGCGTGCCGCTGATTGGTTTCTCCGGCAGCCCCTGGACCCTGGCCACCTACATGGTTGAAGGGTGTGGCACCAAAGAGTATTCAAAGGTGAAGGGCATGATGTTTGACCGCCCTGACCTGATGCACAAGCTGCTCGACACCGTGGCGCAGTCGGTCACGTCGTACCTGAATGCCCAGATCGCCGCAGGCGCGCAGGCGGTGCAGATCTTCGATACCTGGGGTGGTGTATTGACCCCGCGTGATTACAAAGAGTTTTCACTGCGCTACATGCAGCAGATTATCTCTGGCCTGACCCGCGAAAGTGATGGCCGCAAGGTGCCGGTCATCCTCTTCACCAAGGGTGGTGGTCAGTGGCTGGAAGATATGGCCGCGACCGGTTGCGATGCGTTGGGTCTGGACTGGACCACCGACATCGGCGAGGCGCGTCGCCGCGTCGGCAATAAGGTTGCGTTGCAAGGCAACATGGACCCCTCAACACTCTATGCATCACCTGAGCGGATTCGCCAGGAGGTGGCCACCATTCTTGAGAGCTACGGCAGTGGCAACGGCCATGTCTTTAATCTTGGCCATGGTATCCACCAGCATGTCGATCCGGACCATGCCAAGGCCTTTATCGCGGCAGTGCATGAGCTGAGCCCGAAATTCCACGGCTGATTATAAATTTAAGGGTGACTTACCAATGATGCCGGAACGTTTTCAAAAACTGCGTGATATGGAGACCTTCACTGATGGGTTGATGGAGCGCATCTTCTCGTTTCAGGAGAAGAGTCACCCCGCCTGGGATGAGAGCCAGCCCTTTACCCGGCGCATGGCCAATCTGTCGCTGCACAACCTGATCTTCAGTAGCCCGGATCGTGATCCCGAGCAGTTTGGCCCGACCATCGCCCACTACTATCCGCTGCGCGAAGAGAACCGTGCCCTGGTGCACTACATCCGTCAGGTCGCGGAAGATGCGGTGGTGCTTGATCTGCATGCTCGCAACGGCTTCATCGGTACACTGCTGGCCCATGAAGGGGCCAATGTGATCGGCCTGCGTGACCCGGCGGAAAAGCCAAATCAGATCGCCAATTTTTATGACCCGGCTGTCTATCAGCTGCGCGAAGGCACACTGGCAGATGTCGATTTTCCGGTGGATGTGGTGCTCTCAGCCTGGATGCCGATGGCCAAAAACTTCACCCCGGATATCGTCAAGCTCAAACCCAAGATGATCATCTACATCTATACCGAACATACCAATGAGTACAGCGGCGAGCGTCAAACCGGTACCCAGGAGGCGTTTGATAATCTGCCCGCCAACTACCGAATTGTTGATGAGTGGTCCATCGCCCGTCCGGAAAACCTGATGCAAGGTGCCTGGCCAGACCTGTCGGCCAACCTTGAAGAGGATCGGGTGGTACGGATTTATGCCGATGAGTCGATTACTGAAGTGCCACGTTACGAGATCGACAAACCGGTGCAGCCCTACGACTGGGAGGCCGAGCTGGAGATGGCGCTATTGGCGATGGAGGCCAAGCAGGAGTTACGCACGCGCGGCATTGAAGTATAAACAGCGCTACACCAGCCTCAGGTTTTTACTGCGTCTCTTTAATCTTTGCTTGAAGGGGGCGCCATTTTTGGCCCCTCCTGCTCAAATACAACGCCAGATCTCATCTGACGTCTCCGATACGCAATAAGTGCAATAAGCAAAACAGTTGCTGCCCCTATAGTGGCCGGAAACAGTACGGTGGCAACCGAATAGCTCTCCAGTGCCATAACAACGATGCCATTGCGTGCGCCAAACAGTGCAAAAAACAGCAGAGACTCTGAGTACGGATTAGCATTTGCCTTTCTAACCGTCGGCCCAAAGCCGAGCAGATCGACAACTGTCAGCACGATTACAGCCGATACGGGATCAGATGTTACTAACTAGTCAGCAGCAAAGGATACCGCTTCGTTTCTGAAAAATGATTTCACCAAGTCCTTATCCTGCGCAATTAATTCCAAATCTATAAACGTTCGCTCCCAAAGTGATTCCCCTTTTTTGAGCGGTGACCTCGCAG
>CAMTXZ010000216.1:0-1186 GCA_947085765.1 uncultured Chromatiaceae bacterium
ATCCGCAAACTTGAGAATGAGGGCATTGGCCGCCCCTCCACCTATGCGTCAATCATCGATAACATTCTTCATAGACATTATGTGGCGCTGGAGAAGCGCAAGCTCAAGGCGATGGATCTGGGGATGACGATCTACCGCGCATTGATCGATCGCTTCCAGTTCATGGAGCTGGAATACACCCGAAACATTGAAACGCAGCTGGATAGAATTGCCGTCGGCCAGACCAGTTATCGTGAGGTGGTCAGTGGCGCCTACGCGCAATTGGCATCCGAGCTGGGAGTATTCAACACGGTTGGCGCTGCCGGTCAGGCGAAGCACCTCTGCCCCGATTGCGACAAACCATTACGCTTGGTCCAGGGCAAGTTCTGGGGCTGTTCCGGTTATCCAGAATGCAGTTACTCAGCCCCAAATGCAGAGGGGTCTCCCGGCGAACGGCGTGAAACACTCTCGAAAAAGATCGATACGAACTACCCATGCAGTTGTGGTCAGGGGTATATGCAATGCCGCCAGGGTGGCAATGGCCATTTCTGGGGCTGCTCTCGCTACCCAAAATGCACCAACACTTTGCCGGATGACGCGGGTAAGCCTGGCGTGGCAACGCCCGCCAAACGCGCCTCTCATAAGCCAAAGGTGGGTGACACCTGTCCTGATTGCAAGGCTGGATCACTGATACGGCGCACCCTTGCCAAGGGTAAAAATGAGGGCAAAGATTTCCTCGGCTGTTCTGGGTTTCCTGAATGCCGGTTCTTCGCGTGGCCATCATGAGCACCGTCGATAACGTGATACTGGACAAGGATGGCTTGCCCTTTGCGGACATTTTGGTGGCCAAGCAGGTGGCAGATGTGCTCTCACGTGAGACACGTGGGTTATATGTCGTGGTACGTCATGACGAGAATGGATATGGCTTGCTACAGGAACGATCGGGTGGCGTTATCACTCAGCCATCTATGCAACAAGGTGCGGTGATGTCAGCGGGTGAGGTTGATTTTAATGAGATCCGGTTTCGGCCGGCCTGGCGAAGCCAGTTAGGTAGGATGGTCTCGATTCTGCTTGGCCTTGCGATATTTCTCTTTGCCGATCGACTGCTGGGACTGCTCCAGATTGATAGATTATTGTTGTTGTTACAGCACGAGTGGTTTTTAGGCAATGCCTTCTCATTAAGCGGTTATCTATCCAAAGGTGTCTC
>CAMTXZ010000217.1:0-6991 GCA_947085765.1 uncultured Chromatiaceae bacterium
CGCCTGATGGTGATGGATGCAACGGCGATTGTATTGTGTCGTGATCACGACATGCCGCTGTGTGTCCTTGATATCAATAAACCGGGTGCCCTGATGAGCGCCATCATGGGTGGCAAGGAAGGAACATTTGTTAGCAAGGGAGTTGAAGCATGATCGAAGATCTTAAAAAAGATGCTGTCACCCGCATGGGCAAAAGTATCGACACTTTGAAGGACGAGATGTCCAAAGTCAGGACCGGGCGCGCCCACACCAGTCTGCTGGATCAGGTCAAGGTTGACTATTACGGTAACGAAGTGCCACTGGCGCAGGCGGCGACTATCTCTGTCTCAGATGCCAGGACGCTATCGGTGCAACCCTGGGAGAAGGGCATGATGGTCGCGATTGAAAAGGCGATTATGTCTTCAGGTCTGGGCTTGAACCCTTCGTCCTCCGGCCCGGTGATCCGTGTACCACTGCCGTCTCTGACAGAAGAGCGTCGTAAGGAGATGATAAAGGTTGTACGTGGTGAAGCAGAGGGTGCCCGTGTGGCGATCCGTAATATCCGTCGTGACGTCAATGGTGACCTCAAGACGTTATTGAAGGATAAGGATATTACTGAAGATGATTGTCGTGGGGCTGAAGATGCCATTCAGAAGCTGACCGATAAATACATTGCTGACGTCGATCAAGTCCTGGCAGCAAAAGAGAAAGATCTATTGGAGATCTAAATGTTGCTGAGAGGCAATGTTGCCCTCTCTGCAAGTCTTGGCTTGATCGCTAAGCCCACACAAAATAAATAAAGATGGCCGAAGAGAAGCGTAAAGACGAATATCATGGAACTGTTCCGCGGCATGTGGCCATCATTATGGATGGCAATGGCCGCTGGGCTAAGAAACGTCTTATGCCGCGTATCGCCGGCCATCGTGCGGGTGTTGATTCGGTGCGCGCCATCGTTCAGCGCTGTGGTGAGATGGGCGTTGATGCGCTGACCCTGTTTGCCTTCAGTAGTGAAAACTGGCGTCGTCCTGAGAGTGAAGTCGGATTATTGATGGAGCTGTTTTTGGCGGCACTTCAGCGTGAAACCAAAAAACTGAACCAGAATAATGTGCGTTTGCGTGTGGTTGGCGACCGCAGCCGTTTTTCTGAAAAGTTGCAGCAGGAGATTGTTAATGCTGAGGCGCTGACCGCAGGTAATAGCGGTTTAGTGCTGTCGGTGGCGGCTAACTACGGTGGCCGCTGGGATATCACTCAGGCCGTACGTGAGGTTGCAGAGCAGGTACGCAGCGGTCTGATTGATCCTGCGGCAATCGATGAGCAGCTGTTGGGCCGGCACATGGCGATGGCCGATCTGCCGGAGCCCGATCTCTTTATCCGCACGGGTGGCGAACAGCGCATCAGCAATTTTTTGCTCTGGCAGCTGGCCTATACCGAACTCTATTTCACCGATACCCTCTGGCCCGACTTTAAGCAGGAGGCGTTTGATTTGGCGCTCCAGTCATTTATTGGTAGACAGCGCCGCTTTGGCCGTACCGGAGATCAGGTGGAGCAGAACAAGCGTGCTTAAACAACGTCTTCTGACTGCGGCCATTCTTATTCCTTTGGTGGTCTGGGGGCTGCTGTCGCTCTCTACCGCGGTGATCAGCGCAATTTTAGCCCTGTTTGTATTGGTCGGTGGCTGGGAGTGGGCGCGTCTGCTTGGTTTGACCACCTCTGCTGCACGTGTCGCCTATGCCGTGCTGGTTGCGGCTGTGCTCTGGGGCGCGCAGCAATTTGTCACAAACATCGATTCAGCCATGACTATGGTGCTGTTATTGGCGGTGCTCTGGTGGCTGGTGGGGACAGTCATGGTGTTCCGTTATCGTGGTGCAATGGGGTTAAGTAGTGGTGATCGAATGGCCGGTGCGGTGATTGGCCTGTTGGTATTGGTACCTACTTGGTTGGCGCTGGTCCATCTTCATGGCGACTCTCAGCAGGGGCCGGCACTGGTGCTGTTTTTGATGGTGCTGATCTGGGGTGCCGATAGCGGCGCCTACTTTGTGGGGCGTAAGTGGGGACGACGCAAACTGGCGCCTCATGTCAGTCCCGGTAAGTCGGTCGAAGGGGTGTTAGGGGGGATGGTTACCTCTATTGCGATCGCAATGATCGGGCTCGTAATCCTTGACATGCCGCTAACAAGCGCCCTCTGGTTTATCCCGCTCTGTTTTGTGGTGGTGGCCTTCTCTGTGATTGGCGATCTGTTTGAGAGTCTCTTCAAACGTCGTGTCGGCGTGAAGGATAGTGGTCAGATACTGCCGGGGCATGGTGGTGTACTGGACCGTATCGACAGCCTGACCACGGCCGCGCCTTTCTTTACTTTCGGCTTGATTCTGTTCGATGGCATGAAATGATTGGCGTAACGGTACTGGGTGCAACCGGCTCCATTGGTGTCAGTACCCTGGATGTAATTGCCCGTCACCCCGACGCATATAGGGTGGTGGCGCTGACGGCCAACCGTGATGTTGCCAAGATGGTTGAGCAGTGCCAGAGTTTCAGGCCGCGTTATGCGGTGATGGCGGATGAGCAGTCCGCCGAAGCGCTGGAGCAACAGCTGCGTGCCTGCGGCAGCGAGACTCAGGTGCTGGCCGGTGTGGCTGGATTGATTACGGTGGCAACGCTGCCGGAGGCTGATTGTGTGATGGCGGCCATCGTTGGTGCAGCGGGTCTGTTGCCGACATTGGCGGCGGCGGCTGCGGGTAAACGCATCCTGCTGGCGAATAAAGAGGCGCTGGTATTGTCTGGTGGCCTCTTTATGAAAGAGGTCCAGAAAAACGGCGCCGTGTTGCTGCCGGTCGATAGTGAGCACAATGCTATTTTCCAGTGTCTGCCCCCCGGCTATGAAGGCGATCTGGCGCTCGCTGGGATCCGGCAGATTCTCCTGACCGCTTCGGGCGGGCCATTCCGGACTCATGCCCTGGAGCTGCTTGATAATGTCACCCCCGCTGAGGCGTGTGCCCACCCCAACTGGGAGATGGGGCGTAAGATCTCTGTCGACTCCGCCACCATGATGAACAAAGGGCTGGAGGTGATCGAGGCGCGCTGGCTCTTTAATCTTGAACCGCAGCAGATCCAGGTGGTCATACACCCCCAGAGTGTGATCCACTCGATGGTGGAGTATGTTGATGGTTCGGTACTGGCACAGCTCGGCAGTCCCGATATGCGCACGCCGATTGCCAATGCGCTGGCGTGGCCGAAGCGGATCGATGCCGGAGTAGAGCGGCTCAATCTCTTCAAGGTGGCGCGTCTCGATTTTGAAGAGCCGGATTTCAATCGCTTTCCTTGCCTGCGGCTTGCTTATGAGGCGCTGGCTGAAGGGGGGACTGCCACTGCGATTCTTAATGCGGCCAATGAGATGGCGGTGGATGCGTTTCTTAATGGTCGGTTGCGTTTCACAGCTATCGCCAGTGTGGTGGAGCAGGCTCTGACGAGTATTGATTCGGTAACAGCAGATAGCCTCGATACGGTACTGGATGCCGATCGTGAAACCCGCCTATACACTAGGCATTTGATCCAGCAGGTTGGTTAGGCAGTATGACGACGGTATTATCATCAATCTTTTTCTTTATTGTGGCGCTCGCTATTCTCATTACCGTGCATGAGTTTGGTCACTATTGGGTGGCCCGCAGGCTGGGTGTCAAAGTGTTGCGTTTCTCTATCGGCTTTGGCAAACCGCTGTGGAGCAAACGCTCCGGCCCTGATAATACAGAGTATGTCGTGGCTGCCATCCCTCTAGGTGGTTATGTACGTATGCTGGATGAGCGTGAAGGTGAAGTTGCTCCCGAAGAGCTTCACCGCACCTTTAATCGTCAGTCGTTGGCTAAACGGTTTGCCATTGTTGTGGCAGGGCCGGTGTTTAACTTCATGCTTGCCATTGCTGCCTACTGGCTCATCTTTGTGATTGGCACCACCGGTATGAAGCCGATTATCGGGACGGTGACGGCTGAGTCGATTGCCGCCCAGGCTGGGTTGTCGCAGGGCGATGAGATTATCGCCGTGGCGGGTAAACGTACGTTGACATGGGAGACAGCTGTGGTCGGTATGCTCGAAGCGTCTCTTGATTCTGGTGAGATCGTTCTCAAGGTAAAAGAGTCGATCAGCCGTAATGAAGTTGAGCGCCGTTTTGATTTTGCCACGATTCCAGATGATCTCAACCGCGGTGGCTTTCTCGATTACATCGGCATACGTCCTTTTCGTCCTGTGATGCCACCTATTATTGGTGAGCTTGCGCCGGGTGGCGCCGCCGCTGAAGCTGGCATGGAGGTGGGGGACCGTGTTATCTCCACAGATGGCGAAGCAGTAGCAGGTTGGGAGACGTGGGTCGATTACATCCGCGCCCATCCGGACAAGCCGATGACCGTTATTGTGATGCGTGACGGCGCGCAGGTGACACTGTCACTGACACCAGCCTCACTCTCCAGTAAAGAGGGCAACATTGGCAAGATCGGTGCGGGTGTTGAGTTACAGCAGATGCCTGAGGAGTTGGTGGCCCTGGTTCAATATGGTCCACTGGACTCGTTATTAAATGCCACGATCAAGACTTGGGATATGTCGGCGCTGACACTTAACATGCTGGGTAAGATGGTAGTTGGTGATGTATCACTCTCCAATCTCAGCGGCCCCATCAGTATCGCAAAATATGCCGGTTATTCAGCCAGCATCGGTTTTATCTCATTTCTGACATTTCTTGCTATCGTCAGTATCAGTCTTGGTGTGCTCAATCTGTTACCGATCCCAATGTTGGATGGCGGCCACCTGATGTACTATCTGGTCGAGATGGTGAAGGGCTCGCCAGTGTCGGAAAGAGTACAGATATTTGGTCAGAAAATTGGGATCGCAATGCTATTAGGGATGATGGTAGTGGCGTTTTATAATGATATTTTGCGTCTTTTAGTCAAATAACAGGGTCGTGAAGATGAATAAACGACCTGGCCTTAACTGGATCTTCCTCCTTGTTGCATTGCTTGGCGCTCAGGCGTGGGCCATTGAGCCGTTCACTATCAAAAATATTGAGGTGGAGGGTGTGCAGCGCATCAGTAAGGGGACGCTCTTCAACTATCTGCCGCTGCAAATCGGCGACCATTTTGATGACTTCAAGTCGCAGCAGGCGCTAGCGGCCCTCTATAAAACCGGTTTCTTTAACGATCTCGATTTTTACCATGATGCTGGCACAGGCACGCTTGTCATAAAGGTGGAGGAGCGCCCTTCGATTGCGGCGATTACCCTGGAGGGAAATAAGGAGCTGTCGACGGAGGATCTGAAAACCGGTCTGAAGACGGCAGGCCTCGCCGAGGGAAAAATCTTCGATCGCTCGCTGCTCGATAGAATCAAACTCGATCTGCAACGGCAATATTTTGTACGTGGTTACTATGCCGTGGAGATTGAGACTGAAGTGACGCCGCTGGAGGATAATCGCGCCGACTTGAAGATCAAGATTCGCGAGGGTGAGGTCGCCACCATCAAACAGATCAACATTGTTGGTAACAGTCGTTTTGATGAAGATGAGTTGCTTGGCCAGTTTGAGCTGGGAATTCCACCCTTTTATGCATTTTTTAGTAACCGCGACCAGTACTCAAAACAGAAGTTGGCGGCGGACATGGAGAGCCTGCGCTCCTGGTATCTTGATCGAGGCTACATCAACTTTACTATTGACTCATCCCAGGTATCCATTACGCCGGATAAAAATTCTGTCTTTATTACCATCAATCTGCATGAGGGCGAAGAGTTCAAACTGCGTGAGGTAGCCCTTGCTGGTGAGCTGATTGTCCCTGAAAAAGAGTTGCAGGATCTCATCACTTTGATGCCGGGCGATACCTTCTCAAGACGTTCGGTGACTGATATTACCACTGCCATCAGTGAGCGCTTAGGGGAGGCGGGGTATGCGTTTGCCAATGTTAATGCCGTGCCTGAGATAGATGAGGTTAAGCAGGAGGTCGCCTTGACCTTTTTTATTGACCCGGGCAAACGGGTATATGTTCATCACATCAACATCACTGGTAATCAGAAGACTGAGGATGAGGTGATTCGCCGTGAGTTCAGGCAGATGGAGGGGGCCTGGCTCTCTACCAGCAAACTCAACCGTTCACGAGTGCGTATCCAGCGGTTGAGTTATGTGGATCAAGTCACTATTGATACTCCTCCGGTCTCAGGCAGCGACGATCAGGTGGATGTGAATCTCTCCCTGAACGAACGCCCTTCAGGTTCATTGATGGTGGGTGTTGGTTATTCCGGGGGCGATGGCATGTTGCTCAATGCCAGTGTCAGCCAGGAGAATTTCCTGGGTACCGGCAAACGTGTCAGCACTGAAGTGAATTCGAGCAAGGTCAATACGGTCTATAGCTTCTCTCATACCGACCCTTACTTCACGCTGGATGGTGTGAGCCAGAGCATGCGTCTCTCCTATCGTCAGACGGACGCCGCACGGGCCAATCTGGCCAGCTATATTGCCGATGTCTGGGGCGGCTCTTTGAACTATGGAATTCCGCTGTCCGAATATAATACCGCCAGGATAGGGCTTGGTTATGAGTCTACCGAGATCAAGAGTACTGCCCAAACGCCGCCGTCCTATCTTGCTTACCTGGCCGCCAATGCCGATAAATTTTATATTACCAAGTTGACGTTGGGCTGGAGTCACGATACCCGTAACAGAACGGTGTTTGCCAGTGACGGTGTGATGCAATCCCTGTCAGCTGAGGTGACCATTCCTGGTAGTAGCCTGAACTTCTATAAGCTCTCCTCCAGTACCAAGTGGCTCTATCCGCTGAGTAAAAAATTGACCGCGTCTTTTGATGGTGAGGTGGGCTTCAGTGATAGCTATAAAGATACTACCGACGTGCCGTTTTTCGAGAAATACTATGCGGGCGGCGCCCAGTCGGTACGCGGCTATCGTGCAAATACACTTGGCCCCAGGGATAATACGATAAACTTGGGGGGTAATTTCCGGGTCACGGGTACCGGTGAGCTGGTATTCCCGCCGCCC